>NZ_CAIZIZ010000266.1 GCF_903933125.1 uncultured Lamprocystis sp.
CTGCATCGAGGCCGACAAGAAGACCTACTATGCGCTGTTGGAGCGCAGCCAGCGTGCGGGGCTTCAGATCGATGACTGGCTCACCTGGTTCGTCGCAACGGTGCTCAAGGCCCAAGATATCGCCCGCACGCAGATCGACTTCGTCGTCGAGAAGGCGCGCTATTTCGACCGATTTCGGGATCGTCTCAACGCCCGTCACCAAAAAGCGATTGCCCGGATGTTCGCCGCGGGCCCGGCCGGGTTTGAGGGCGGCATGACGGCCGGGAAGTATATCGGCATCACCGGCTGCTCAAAGGCGACCGCGACGCGCGACCTGGCGACCCTGGTTCAGATGGGCGCCTTGATCAGCTTGCCCGGCGGCGGGCGCAGTGCCCGCTATGGGCTGCCGCGGGTGACGGGTCAGATCCTCGAATGACGGGTGGTACCGGATAGCCAATGACGGTGCGCGCCAGCATCAGCAGGCCATCGACATGGGTGGCAATCGCCGCGGCGTACAGGAACCCCCCGCTGGGGGCCGATATCGAACACACCATCCAGGGTTTCATGCAGGGGCGCGCGCCAAGGTTCGTGTTGTCAAATCGGCTGAGTGGCATCAGCAATTCCAAATTTGGGCGGCAGCATCCAGCGTGGAGCCGTCGGTGGGACTGATGGTGGATGCGCTGCGCTTATCCGCCCTACCAAACCGGCGCTGCTGTAGGGTGGATAAGGCGCGCCCCACTGTGTTCGGGATGCAGCACGTCGGTTATGCGCGCCGCATCCACCAGGAATCGCGCGAGACCCTCAATTTTGGAATTGCTGGAGTGGCTGGCCGGGTTAATATCTGAATGATCCAGGGGGCGATCAGCCGTGCTCCCGCATCGGCAGGCCGAACCGGCGCCACCGTGCCTCGGCAGCGATGCCCGCCCGTGCCGAAGTGTTCGCAATCGTCGTTCCGGCTAGAGCGATCACCCGGATTTATCCACAGATGTCACAGATGTTCACAGATGAAGAAAAACATCTGTGTTCATCCGTGACAGAGTCATTTGCCCATATGAGCGAGGCTGATTATCCGCCGCCAAGGAATCCAAACAGCAGCACCGAGTCCCACCAACAGAGACAACAGCCAATTGGGAATACTCATGAGCAGACGCGCCAACAGGTGGAGGGCATCTCCCTTATAGGCGATCTTCCCGGCGCGGGCCGAGAACTTGATGAAGTTGAAGGTACCGAACTTGTCCAACACCCGCAATCCGCCTTGGCCAAAGGTTGCCGCCTCTTTGATCGTTGCCACTCCGAGGTCCCCGGCGCGCTGCCCGGCCTTCAGCGCCTGGTCGCCGCCGATCCGATAGAGCGTCGCACTCTGGTCGCCGAAGGTCTCGGTGAATGTCGCCATGCGCCGCAGTGACGATGCATCGGTGGTATGACTTAACAGATCGAAACCGCCGCGCGTCTTCGCCAACGTATAGACGTTGCCGAACAGGTCGGACACCGCATCCAACCGACCGGTCCGCTTGACCGCCGCGGCGCCATCGAGCACCGCCTTACCGAGCCAGGACGGAAACTTGCCCAGCTTCTTGGCAATCTTCAGCATGATGACCCCGCCCTTCACCGCGGTCGTCGCCCCCACCGCCGGTGCCGCCGCCCCACCGGTCCCGACGGTGGCCATTGAACTCACCACTTGTGCCGTGGTGGCCGCCACACCGATGCCGGCGAGCGCGGCGATCACCTCGTCCACCTCCGCACCTTGCCCCCAGTTGATCGCCTGTTTGGTCAGGTCACGGAGATCGCCGATGACGAACAAGTCGCTGGCGACCCCGACCGCTTGACCGATGATCTCGTCGCTGGTTCCATCAAAGAGCCCTTCTATCAACTTTTCGGCTTGATAGGCGACACGCCCACGCTCCTGCTCGATCCGCGCGTGCAGGGCCTGCGCGGCGGGGTCCTGGTTGACGTAGCCATATTCCATAAAGAAATCGAGATAGGCTGCCGCTTCGGCATAGTGTTCCGCGGCGATCATCTCGCGGACTTCCGGTACCGGGTCGATGCGGCTCAGCGCGAGCACGGCCAGTTGGGCTTGTTGCCAGAGTACGCCGGCGGAGACCACGCCAAGCAAGAGCAAGGCTAACTTCAAGGGTAGCTTGAACATCATTATTGTCTCGCGAAGATGATAGAAAATAAAACTCGTTCGCCAGTGGCCCCATCATTCTAATCAATAGCCGCGACGCTCCAGCGTAGCGTGGCGCCACCGACCGCTGGAGCGGCCGAACGGCATTCCCCCCTGGAGAGTGGGAACGATGAAGAAAGCATGATGCGACCCTTGCGGGGATTTATCGACTGGGAAGCAACGATGCGGCTTGCTGTTGTCGTGCGATTCGGACGGGTCGTCCCTGATCTTGTTTCGGATCATGCGCTGCATGATTTAGGGGGTGTCAGTTATTCGGCATAAGGGGACCCATGCGATTTATAAATGCATCACGAACTTTATCCGCGACATCTAAGATCGTCTGAGCTAGGCTTCCGTCGTGCATGGCTAGCCATGGTTCGGGATGATTAGACCAATTACGAAACTCTTCATCGAAGCGAAACCCTTGAACTTCGACGCCGTTTGGATAGTAATACCAGATCCATTGTGAAGCGTTCGCTGCTGAGATATTAGCTGACGGGCCGAAAATACTCGTCATCACCCGGTCGATTTCGGCTCTTGCCTCCTGGCTTTTGTTCAGATGTTCATCTTTTCCTGCCATTCCGAAGTAGAAGTCTCCGAAATTTTTTGAGTCAAATCCAAGGGTGAGTCTCACGTCTTGCTGACCGTTGAACAAAATGCCGAAGTCGCAACCTGTATTCCCATCAAAGAATCCGTTATTAATGTCGATTTGATAATCATTTTCTAGAAGCTGACGTCGCAGATCTGCTTCTAACTTGTGCAGCAAATACCGCTTAACTGATTTAAAAGCTCGGTTCACCAAGAACGCGGCTTCGAGATTTGCTCGACTGATCAGTACGGCATTTCGGATTTCCAACTCTTCGCACATAAGTACTTCAAGTGAAATATTTGTAGGCGCCAATAATTGCAAAGCATTGATTTAAAAGAAAGATAAATAATTAAGCGCTCATAGCGAATATATTGATGTACTTATCAATCTCCCCATTTACGTTGGCGCGGATGAATCTTGCCATTTGATCTAAAAAAATGCGGACGGCTAGAGCCTTGGTGCTCGCTGCACCCTCCTCTAGCCATTCGATCACTTCAGAGTATGGCATTTGATAGAAACGTTTATCGCGTTTCAGTTGTTCCCGTTCAGCGTTACAGATACTTGACGGGTCTGGATCGGTGTTGCTTATATAAATCAAGCACCAGTATTTGCATCGTCTGCGTCGTGCCGTTTGCATCAGCCACGCAGCATAGTCGTGCAACTGACAATCCCCGTCTCTAGCCATTGGCTTGTTCTCGATACCGATTAGGCCTCTATCAAATTCCAGATAGATATCGATCCGACGGTTCTTATCCGTAGGCTGTTCTACGATTACTTTTCGGCATTCGGCGGCACTAGCCCAATGATCGGGACCGATTCGCCTGAGAAACGAGTCCAGAAACAGTCTTCGTTGACCATGTTTTCCTTTGGGATCGAGAAGATCGCGAAAGCAGCGGGATATGCCGTTTTCTTTCGCGGACAGATAGTCGAAGAAGCTGAACTCTGGCGCCAATTGGTCGCTAAAAAGATCTCTGGCCTTTCGCAGCGCGAGAACATCAAGTAGGACTCTCTTTGACAGCGCATCAATATTGTCTAACCTTGCTCTTCTTGTGTCAGCAAGCATGGCAGTCACGTCATTCAGTAGCGTTATGATGCACATTTCTCATCCTCCGAATCAAAAAAACATCTCGTGAACAGGCGCTAAATGGCCGCCTTCCCGGCTGCGCTCAAGGAGATGATCAATTTGGTCTTGCAGGGCTTGGCTGGGACGCAGCGCCATGATCTGCGCCGGTGTGGGGAGGCTGGCAAGGAGTTCCAGCACGTCCGCCAGTCCCGCGAATTCCGTTGCCCCTTGCGCATCAAGCTCGCGCAGGCCAAGGCGCAGGATGCGCGGCAAGCGCCCCTCGCGGGGTCTCAGCTCCGCGGCAAGATCGTCGGGGATTTGCAGAGTAAATTGCGTCGCGCTCCGCTCAGTCGAAGAGCTTGCTCATTGGCGGTTCGGGCTCGATCATCGCCCCGGCCGTGAAAGCGGCTTCCAGCCACTTTGAAGCGCCAGGATGGCGCTTCTACAAATACTGACCGCTGCGCGGTGGCCGGGTCGGGTAGCCGGGTGGCGTTACCGCCGCCCAGCCCCCTAAGAACCGTGCTTGCGACTTTCACCGCACACGGCTCAAGCCTTGATAAGCCCCTGTGACAGAGCCGGCCGTTCGGCCTTCGCGATACCAGTTTGC
>NZ_CAIZIZ010000267.1 GCF_903933125.1 uncultured Lamprocystis sp.
CCGCGCCGCCGCTGGTGGACGGCGCTGCGCTTGTCCACCGACGATGCCGCGTGGCCGGAACCGGGACCAAGACGTCAATCGCGTACGATAAGGCGCCTGCGTCGACACCCCCAATGCAATTGCTTGTCCCGGTCCCGCAACGCCTCCTAACGCTCCCAAGTATCGCCCTCAAAGACGATCGAGCGCACCGATGTCCTCCGCCAACTGCTCTTGTGGTGGTCGGTGACCGGTGCCAGCGGCGTGCGTAGCAGCGGAGCGGGCGATCTGGGCCATCAGTGAGCGGTCTTGCAGGACATAGAGCGTTTCCTGCTCGCGCTCCCAATCCTCGGCGCTGATGACCACGAAGTCGGCGCCGTCGCCGGCCGTGACTTTCAGTGGCTGCTGGTCGGCGATAATCTTTTCGACATGCATCACCTATGCGCTGGACGGCGCCACGTATCGGATCATTGCCGACCTGACCGTCACCGGGTCCGACGCGGCACGGGTCGCCATCCTGAACTTCATCCCCACGCGCGGGCTTCATGGGGCCTGGCGTTTCCTGTGGGGGTTGCCGCTCGCCACGCTCCTGGCGCTGATCGCGGTCTTCACCCTGGATTACCGGATCGGCATGCCGCTGATGCAAGGCATCGCGCTGGTGTATTCCGTGACCTTGCCGCTGTTTTCGCTGACGGCCTGGCGCCATGGTTTCCGGCCGGCCAGCTACGCACTGGCCAGTTTCGGTCTGTTCTATGTTGTGACCGTCCTGCGGATCGGTGTCCTGATCGGCTGGTGGCCCGCGTTCTATGGCATCGACTTGTGGCTGCTCCCCCTGGCCGGAGTGCTGATGTCCAACCTGCTGCTGATGGCCCAGATGGAGCAGTTGCGTGAATCGCGCGCCACGCAACTCACCAATCTGGCCGAGCTCGCCGCGGCCCGCGATGCCGCCCACCGGGCCAACCGGGCCAAGGGCATGTTCCTCGCGCGGGTATCGCATGATCTGCGGACCCCGCTTCATACCTTGTCCGGATATCTGGAGCTTGCCCAACGCGAGGGTCCCAGCGGTGCGCTGAAGCGCTATCTGGAACTGATCGCGGTCAGCGGCCAGAAGATGCTGAGTCTCATTGATGAGTTGCTGCAATTTGCCCGGGGCGAGGAAGGACGCCTGGAATTGAACGCCAAACCGACCTTTCTGCATCTCCAGATCCAACAGGCGGCCGAGCAGGCGGAGGGACTTGCCGCACGCAATGCCAACCGGTTCATTCTCGATCTCGATCTCGATCTGGAGATCCCGGTCGCGGTCCTGGATGGGGAGCGCCTGCACTCGGTCCTGATGAATCTGCTGAGCAATGCCTGCCGCATGACCTATGGCGGTCGCGTGACCCTGTCGGTCGTCGGCAAGACCGCGGGTCGCGTGGCGCAACTGCGGTTCGCGGTGAGCGACACCGGACCAGGTATCGCGCCGGAGGACCAGGAACGGGTCTTTCTTCCCTTTGAACATAGCCGTTCGGACGCCGGCTCCACCGGGCTCGGACTTGCCATCGCCCGCCAACTGGTGCGACTGATGGGCGGCGAGCTGAGCCTCAAGAGCCGTCCCGGCGAGGGCGCGACCTTTTCGTTTATCCTGACGGTGCCGCTGGCCGATGAGTCCGAGGTGCCGCCCCCCGCCACCTTGGCCGCCCCTTTTGGCTACGAGGGAAGCGTGCGGACTCTGCTGGTCGTCGACGACGTACCCGAGAACCGGGTCTTCTTGCAGGACCTGCTGACCGGCATGGGGTTCGATTGCCTGTTGGCGGAAGGCGTCTCCCGGGCCTTGCGCCTGGCGGAGGAACACCGACTGGATGCGGCGATCGTGGATCAATACCTGGGCGACGGGGACGGCTGGGAGATCCTCGCCGGTCTCAAGTCCAGCTGCCCCGCCCTCCCGGTGATTCTGCTCTCCGCCACACCGGCCGACCCGTCCCGGCGGCAGTCCTCGGCCTGGTCCTTTGATGCCGAGTTGCTCAAGCCCCTGCGGATTGAAGCACTCACCCGGGTCCTGGGCGAAGGGCTGCACCTCGTCTGGCAGACGCAGCGCCGAGTCGCCTCGACCCCGCCGTCCCCGTCCCCGGCGCCGGCGCCGGCGTCGGCGCCCGCCGCCGGACCGATGACAATGGCCGATCTGCTCACCCTGCGCCAGGCGGCTCACGAGGGCAGCCTGTTTGAAGTGGAGGACTGGATCGATTTGCGGCGGGATCGGCCGGAGGAGCGGACCTTCGTCGACCAGCTCTCGGTGATGGCCGCTGACGCCCAGTTGGGTGCGATCGTTCGGCTGGTGGACCAGCGCATGGCGGCGATGGATGCAGAGGACATACACTCGGCGGGCGCCTAGTCATCGGCGCGTAGGCATGCACCGCTACCGCCTCGCTCTTCACCCGACTTGCCCGGCACCTCCAGCGCGGCTAAGATCAGGGTCATATCCAGTCTCGGGTGGATGAATTTCCCGTCCGTCACCTGCGCTGTCCGCCACGGCCTCGATCACAGTCCCGCGATGCTTCCCAATTTTCTCGTCATCGGCGCCCAGAAAGCCGGTACCACCTGGCTCGACCGCAACTTGCGGGTCCATTCCGGGATTTGGCTGCCCCCGGAGAAGGAAATCCATTATTTTGATCTTCCGCCGATCCCTTTTGTGCTCTGCGCCTTTGCCCCCAACCGCGGCGACCGTCACTGGGTCATCAGGCGGATCGGGGCCGCCTATCGGAAAGCCAAGGCCCAGCCGCAACACGCGGCCTGGTATCGGCGCTGCTATCTCCAGCCGCGCACCGATCACTGGTACGCCTCGCTGTTCTCACCCGGTGACGGGCAGCTTGCCGGAGAGGTGGCCCCCCAGTACGCGCCGCTGCCCGAACGCAGGATCGCCGCGATCCACCGGCTCTTGCCGACGATCAAGATCATCTATTTGCTGCGCAATCCGATCGAGCGCATGTGGTCGCAGGTCGCCATGTATCATAGCGAGCGCTTCGGTTTTCAGGGAGTGCAGGCCGTCGATGAGCAAACCCTGTTGCGATTCCTGCAGCAGTCCAAACACCTGCGTCATTCGCAATATGTCACCAACCTGCAGAACTGGGCAAGACACTATTCGCCGGAACAGATGTGCATCCGATTTTTTGAAGAGATCCGCGACAGCCCCGAAACGTTGCTCAAGACCATCTTTGCGTTCCTCGGTGTCGATCGCGCGGACCGCCACCTCTCCGGCCTCGCATCACAGAAGATTTTTGCCCGCGACTACCCCAGTTTGCCGGATCAGATCGCCCGTGAACTGGCGCGCCTGTTGATCGGTGACATCGAGGCGCTCCATCGCCGCTTCGACAACCCCTACACCGCCGACTGGTTGGCGTCCGCGCACCGGTATCTCGGCACCGCTTGACGGCCGCCGCCGACGCGGTGCGAGGCCGGGAAGCGCGATGGATCAGGGCCGGACGCCGCCCGGCCCCGCGGCCCCGGCGTGGAAACCGGCCACCCCGTCAAAATTCAGCGTGATCCGTTCAAAGGCGTGGGGGCGGCTCATCAGTCGCTCGACCAGGGCATGGTTGAAGTCATGCCCAGGGCGCAGCGCGGTGACCCGGCCGATGATTGGGGCACCGGCGAGGGCCAAATCGCCGAGCAGGTCCAGTACGCGATGTCGCACCGGCTCCTGCGGCACGCGGGCGCCACCCAGGATCCGGTTACCCCACAGCAGCGCCACGTTGTTCGGCCGCGCCCCACGCAAGATCGGCTGCCGTCGCAACAGGCCGAACAGCATCGCCGGCAGCGCCCATTGGGGCCGACCGAAGCTACGTGCCGGCGCCAGTTCCGTCGTGAAGATTTCGGCGTCCGGCGCGCCGTCCCAATGCAGCGCGCCAAAATCGCGCAGATCCATGGTGACGGCGATCGAGAAGTGGCTGGCCGGCGCGATGCGCAGACAACGGCGCTCGGCCACGAACTCCACCGGTTCCAGCACGCGGATGGCCTGGCGCGGCACTGCCAAGGCGACACGACCCGCTGCTTCGAGTGCCCGGCACCAGGGCAGCGCGCTGCCGTCAAAGATCGGAAGTTCTTCACCTTCGATGTCCACCAGCACATTGTCGAGCCCGAATGCGGACAGGCTCGCAAGCAGATGTTCGACCGTCCGCAGCAGGCTTCCGTCGGGGCAACGCAGCGCCGTACAGAGCACCGCCGGCACCCGGTTGCTCCAGAGCGCCGCCACTTCCATGGCGCCACCCCGGCCATCGGTCCGCCGGAAGCGAACGCCGCTGCCCGCCCTTGCCGGACGGAGCGTGACGCGCGCCCTGCGCCCGGTATGCAGACCAGCACCGGCCAGGGTGACAGGGGTCGCAATGGTCGTCTGGCTTACAGGGCTTCGCGTCATGGATGGTCCTCCGGCCCGCGCCGGTTCAATTGCTTCAGAGCCTGCCAAAGCCGGACAGCCCGGCTGCAACGGCGGTTACCCGGAAGGCGTGGCGGATGCGCGCCTCGGCCTACCGTATCCCACTCGTGGACCAGCCAATTCCCCCGGAGATCGAACTGTGCGCGACCTTCCCGAACTCCGAGGTGCCGGACAGCCTGGTATTCGGCAAGTCGGGCCGGCTCTACGTCTCGCTCGCCGGTACGAACCAGATCGCGATACTCGATGCGGACGGTGCCGAGATCACGCGCATCAGCGGCCCCGCCGGCAGTTCGATTCCGGTCGACGGTTCCGCGACCATGGCGTTCGATAACACGAGCAAGTCATTGCTCGTCGCGAACCTGGCGATGGACTCGCTGGTTGTCGCTATCGCAGGCCACTTGGCGATACTCGATCAACATCAGGTGCGCTCCCGACCCCGCTTGGCTGAGATGGTGTTTATTGCCCCGCTGTATCACGTGGTGGGAATCCCGGCGCCACCCACCCTCGGAAGGCTTGCCATGCTGCTGTGAGAACCTCGACCAAAAAGCATCCGTCTGCCTATTCTCTACTCCGAGCACATCTTGCTCCGTCCTGGGAATCAAGTAAACTGTCCCCGGAATTCGCGCAATGGCTTGAGACGCCGCAGTTCCGCCTGCGACGGCGATGACGTTTCGAACAAACGGGCGGTTTACGATCTGCGGTAGGCCTCGAAGCACAACTTGCCTCCCGACGGATCACGCCGTCATGGACATCAAACCCCAAGAATAGCACCCGCTGGACGCTGCAGACCGGTATAGGCCCGCGGGTTGATAGACGATGCGGCACAATCCAGTCAGGCGATGCTGGCAAGCACGTCGGGCCTTGGCCGGCGTTCCGACCAGCGATAGTCTATCGGAGTCCAGGGCTTCAGTCTTGGACTCCTGCCGGGTGGCGCTTCGGCTGGCCTGAACCAGGACCAAGACCACCACGAACAGGGCTGCCGAGTTCCTCGGTGATCTCTACGTGGGACAGGTTCAGGCCAATGAGATACCGACACATATCCATGTCTCCAAGAGCGGATAGTGGCCTGCGAACACGGCTTCGGTCAAACCTCCGCCATCGCGCGCCCTTGGTGAGGAGTGGGGCCATCTTTAAGGTACAACGCCGACTGGAACGGTCAGCAACGGATTGTAAACCTGCACTGGAATATCCTCACCGGGAAAGTACCACTGGAGCTGGGCGCCGTCCGCGCTGAAATGCGGTCGTACCGCGTCGCTCGCGGCCTCTACTTCGGCGGGACAGGGCAGTTCTTCGGAGCGGTCGCTGTCTCGATCACCGAGGTGGATCCGACAGGTACTGGTCCCGCCGCCGCCAGTCTTGCCGGTCAGGTACGCCACGAAACGCCCGTCGGCACTGATGGCGGGGTGATGGCTGTCTACAGCAATGCCGGTGCCGTCCCGGGTCAGGCCGAGGGGCACGGCGGGGACGCCTCCCCACAATGTGTCGGCAACGATCTGCCGTCGGCCGTCACGGTGCTGCCGGTCGTAGAGCAGGTCCTGACCGGCCGCGTCGAGAGCCGGGTGGGCCGATGCCTGGTCAGCAGCGGTGGCGGTAAGACGCCGCGTCGTCCGGAAGGGCACTTCGTGCAGGAAGATGTCACTCACGCCGTTATCGTCGTCCGACACCAGGTCATTGGCTTCGCTCTGGAAAACAACCCAGTCGCCGAGGGCATCGGCGGCGGGGTAGCGGCTGGGGCCATTGCCGGCCGCGCCGGACGGCGCACGGCTGAGCAGGGCGAGACGCTCGTCGAGCAGGTCAAGACGATAGATGTCGCTGGTCCCGTTGCGGTCGGCGGGGTTGATACCCTGGGGGGTCTCAAACAGCAACCACTGACCCTGCGGGTCGAGCAGGGCCTGCGCCATGGCTTGGCGGTCGATGCCGCGGGCGGCAAGCCGCTCCTGGATCCATGGGGGCAGGGCGTCCATGCCGGTGAAGGGCAATGGCGCGGCAGCCGGCGCCGTTGCAACCGCCGCCCCGGCTGCGGACGCGGAGGCGGATGGGGCGGCAGGGGCCGGAGTGCGGGCCGCGGCGCTGCACGCGACTGCCCCGGTCTGGGCGCGGAAGACGGCGCCGGTGGCGACACGCAGACCCGGCCTATAGCGGTGGAACGGGGCACGGAAGGTAACGTTCGCTCCGGTTTGCACCATCACGCTGCCCTGCGTGGCGATGCTGGTTTGGGAGGCCCGCGTGTGTGTGCCGGGGCCGAAGGTGGCTCCGTTGATGGTCAGGGGGTCCGCCAGACAGGTTCCAGTGACAATGACGTCCAAGTGCCCTCCACCTGCGTCGTAATCGTCATTGCCGGCTTGGTATGCACTCACATCGCAGATCCCGGCGGCGAGGCCGGTAAGGGTGCTGCCGTTGGTACCACTGCAAGCGCAGATACCGGGGGTCATACTGTCGAAAATGATCGGGTTGTTGGAGCCGCCGCCAGTGGCGGACAGGATGCAAGTACCGCCGACCACGATGTTCGGACAGGGGGCGATCGTAACGATTTGATTCGCTTTGCCGATGCTGAAGATCTGGATTGCCGGTGGGGCAGGATTGTAGTTGTCGTCGCCGACCTGATCGGCGACGATGGTGCAGGTGCCGGCGGCCAGACCCGTGATGGTGCTGCCGTTGGTGCCGCCGCTGGTACAGACGTTGGTGCTCTGGCTGGTGAAGGTAACCGGGTTGCCGGAGTCGCCTCCGGCGGCGGTCACGATGCCGGTGCCGTCGACCACGATGATCGGGGCGGGACCAAAGGTATAGCGCCCTAATAAGTTATCCGGACTGAGTATTGCTATACACCGGCTGCGTATTTCGTCTCAGGCAATAAGAAAAACGATTTTATTCGATCTTTATTCTCTTGAAGAGATCTCAATGCCGACCGTAATTTTTTTAGCAA
>NZ_CAIZIZ010000268.1 GCF_903933125.1 uncultured Lamprocystis sp.
CATCAACTGCGTTATGCGCGAACGGACTCGCTCCCGCTGATTATCATGAATCCTGAATTTTTTCATCCACAATATTTGCGCTGCAATTCGAGCGGAAACACGACTCGCATAAATACACGAAGGGTGAATCCTAGCTAGATTTCGGCAGACGAACTACCCCATAACGCGTCGCCTTTTTCGGATTGGATCAGGATTTTTTGCAGTTGTCAAGCCCTTGCGCGCCGTTCCTCGCCGCACCATTCGTGCGTTATGAGGCAATCTTGCCGCACAAAGCACGAACGCGTTGCGGGTACGCCACGTAAACCGGAGGATGCCCGCGTTGTTCTGACAATAGAATAAGAGAAAAAAACGTGTGAAGTGCCTTTCTCGGCGAATGCTCAGGGTGCTTAGAGGCACCGGCAGGGGGCCGCGCTTGAACTCCCTCCGTATACGCGTTATGAGGCGATTTTGCCTCATAACGCCCGAACGGGTCGGCATAAGCCGACCGGTGCTTGGGTCGTCCTGGTATCAAGAAATGGCACAGTCGCTGTCATCCGCGGCGACCTACGGTACACCCGCCCGTCACAATTCAGGGCCATAGTTGCGCGCCCCCGCGGCCTGGGCGGCACCCGCGGCCGCGAGGTGTTCCAGGAAGGTCCGGGAGACCGTCGAGAGCTGTTTCCCCATCGGGTAGACCGCGTACCAGTGGCGTAGCAAGGGGAAGCCCTGCACGTCCAGGATGGCAAAGGCGCCGGATGCGACGTCCAGCGCCAGGGTGTGTTCCGAGAGCACCGCCAGCCCCAGACCGCCGGCCACCGACTGCTTCACCGCCTCATTGCTGCCGAGCGTCATACGGACCCGCGGGCGCAGCCGGTGGGAGGCGAAAAAATCCTCGGCGGCCAGCCGGGTACCGGAGCCCTGCTCGCGCAGGATGAAGTTCTCGCCTTCCAACCGGGCCGGATCGACCGCGCGCAATCCGGCCAGCGGGTGGTCGGCCGGGGCCAGCATAACCAGCGGGTTGTCCATGAAGGTCTGGACGACGACGCTGAGCCCCTCGGGTACCCGCCCCATGATGTAGAGATCGTCCTGATTCCGCACGAGCCGGTCCAGGATCTCATCCCGATTGATGACCTCCAGCGCCACCTCGATGCCGGGGTGCACGCGGCAAAACTCCCCCAGCAGTCGCGGTACCAGGTACTTGGCCGTGCTGACCATGGACACCCGCAGGCAGCCGCGCTCCAGCCCCTGGGTCTCGGCCAGATCAGTGGCCAACTGGGCCAGACGGCTCAGGATGTCCCGGCTGGCCGCGTCCACCAGCCGCCCGGCCTCGGTCAGAAAGAGCCGCTTGCCGATCTGTTCGTGCAGGGGCAACCCGACCGCTTCCGCCAACTGCTTGACCTGAATGGACAGGGCCGCAGGCGTCAGGTGCAGTTCCTCGGCCGCCCTGGTCATGTTCAGGTGACGGGCCAGCACCGGAAAGCTCCGGAGTTGATGGAGGGTAGCGTGGCGCAGTGTCATCCGGGTCGATCCTCACGTCTTAAACCGCTTAAACCGCGTCTAGCGCGAAATGTGTAATTTTCATGGTGTGTTCGGCCTTGGGGATTTCACCACCCTCGGTGAGACGCGGTTTAACTCTATATTTTTTCAACCGGTAAACCGCGCCGGCTCCAGCAATCGTCGAATCTGCCGGGGCCGATCCCATCCAAACACATCGCATACCGCGCCAGGCGCGGTTTAGCTAAACGTAATCTTAAGATCTATTTGCTTAACTTGAAGCATCGCGGACTCTAACCTGGCGCCATCCCGCTCCTCCCCGGCGGGCATCCGCCAGTGACCAAACTCAGGAGACCGCGATGGCTGTGAAGAAATATGAGGCCGGCGTAAAGGAATACCGGCACACCTACTGGGCGCCGGAGTATCTACCCCTGGATTCCGACATCCTCGCCTGCTTCAAGATCACCCCCCAGCCCGGAGTGGATCGGGAGGAGGCCGCCGCGGCGGTGGCCGCCGAGTCCTCCACCGGCACCTGGACCACGGTCTGGACCGACCTGCTGACCGACATGGACTACTACAAGGGCCGCGCCTACGCCATCGAGGATGTGCCGGGTGACGACACCTGCTTCTATGCGTTCATTGCCTATCCGATCGATCTGTTCGAAGAGGGCTCGGTCGTCAACGTGTTCACCTCGCTGGTGGGCAACGTCTTCGGCTTCAAGGCCGTGCGGGCCCTGCGGTTGGAGGACGTGCGCTTTCCGCTCGCCTATGTGAAGACCTGCAACGGCCCGCCCCATGGTATCCAGGTCGAGCGCGACAAGATGGATAAATATGGCCGGCCCCTGCTCGGCTGCACCATCAAGCCCAAGCTGGGCCTCTCCGCCAAGAACTACGGCCGGGCGGTCTACGAGTGCCTGCGCGGCGGTCTGGACTTTACCAAGGACGACGAAAACGTCAACTCCCAGCCCTTCATGCGCTGGCGTGACCGCTTCCTGTTCGTGCAGGACGCCATCGAGACCGCCGAGGCCGAGACCGGCGAGCGCAAGGGGCATTATCTGAATGTGACGGCCCCGTCGCCGGAGGAAATGTACGAGCGGGCCGAGTTCGCCAAGGAACTCAAGAGCCCGATCATCATGCACGATTTCCTCACCGGCGGCTTCTGCGCCAACACCGGACTGGCCCGCTGGTGCCGCAAGAACGGCATGTTGCTGCACATCCACCGCGCCATGCATGCGGTGGTCGACCGCAACCCGCACCACGGCATCCATTTCCGCGTCCTGGCCAAGGCCCTGCGGCTGTCCGGCGGCGATCACCTGCACACCGGCACCGTAGTCGGCAAGCTGGAAGGCGACCGCGAGGCCACCATCGGCTGGATCGACTTGCTGCGTGAGTCGTTCGTGCCCGAGAACCGCGCCCGCGGCATCTTCTTCGATCAGGACTGGGGCTCCATGCCGGGGGTTTTCGCCGTCGCGTCCGGCGGTATCCACGTCTGGCACATGCCGGCCCTGGTGGCGATCTTTGGCGACGACGCCGTGCTCCAGTTCGGCGGCGGCACTCTGGGTCATCCCTGGGGCAACGCGGCCGGCGCCGCGGCCAACCGGGTCGCCCTGGAGGCCTGCGTCGAGGCCCGTAACCGCGGTGTGGCGGTGGAGAAGGAAGGCAAGGCGATCCTCACCAAGGCGGCGCAGAGCAGCCCGGCGCTCAAGATCGCCATGGAGACCTGGAAGGAGATCAAGTTCGAATTCGACACGGTCGACAAACTCGACGTGCAGAACCGCTGATTCCATTCACCACGACTGATCAGGTAACCACCATGGCCGACATGCAGGACTACGAATCGACCCCCAAATACGGCACCTTCTCCTATTTGCCGGAATTCACCGCCGAGCAGACCCGGGAGCAGATTGCTTTCATTATCAGTCAGGGCTGGAATCCGGCCATCGAGCACGTGGAGCCCCACCGCGCCGGAAAGTATTTCTGGTACATGTGGAAGCTGCCCATGTTCGGTGAGCAATCGGTGGATCGGGTCCTCGGTGAAATCGAGGCTTGCCACCGTGCCCATCCCGCCAACCATGTGCGGCTGATCGGCTACGACAACTTCTCCCAGAGTCAGGGCCTGCAGTTCGTCGTCCACCGCGGCCGGTAAATCCGCCGATAGCCCGCTCCGTTGCCGATCCCTCTGGTTCGGCCGGTCCGCACCATACACGAGGGAGATTTGAACATGTCTGGTCCCACGCCCACCACCGCGCTGAGCGGCAAGGCGCTGGCGCTGGCGCGACGCCGCGACCAGGCGCAGCGCGGCGGTCGCGCCCAGTCCTCGTCCGCCGGGGCGCGCAACGCGCCCAGGGCGGCGGCATCGGTGCGTCCCGAACCCGCTTCCAGGCCAATCGGCGTCGATCCAGTCACTGCACCGGCTCCGGTGCAGACCTTCGACGCGCCCGTCGGCCTGGCCCCGGCGTCCCCGAGCGCGGTGCCGTCCGGAGTGTCAGCGGGCGGGGCGACCAATGGCCGTGATCTTGCCCGCGCACGCCGGGCAGCGCAGGCGCGGGCCGGTGCTCAGGGGATGCCTTCCCGTCCGGCCCGGCAGCGCGGCGGCACAACCGCATTCGCCAGATCCTCCCTGGCGGCGCCTCTGGTGGCCCCGGCGGCGCTGAGCGAATCAGGCAGCGTCGACGCGGAACCGGCCGGCAGTGGGGGACCAGACACCGGGGAAGCGGATCAGATCCTGGACGCCATTTGCTCGCTGGTCGAGACGTCTTCGGAGGATGAGGGGTTGCCCGCCTCAGTCCGCGAGCTGTGCCGCGAGCGTCGCCGGAACCTCTCCCACCGGGGTCAGGCCGCCCTGCCCGCCAGCCCGCGCGGCCTGGCCGCAGGGCGCGGGTCCGCCCGGATCCGCCCCGGTGCGGCCGGGCCCGCGGTGTCCGTCCGCGATCTGGCCCGCCAGCGGCGGGCCGAGTTGGGCAAGAACGGCCGCGGCACGCCGTCCGACTATCGGCCCAGCGGCCGGGTGCGCCCGCCCGCCCCGGCCAAGGTCGCGCTCGGCACCACACTCTCCGGCAGCCCCGTCACCGGGACCCTGGTGGAACGCAACCCGAAGGTCACCGGCAATGAGCCGGGCACCTGCCGGGTGATCACCGGCACCGAATACATCGGCGCCGAGCAGTTCGACCAATTCTGCGGCACCCGGCCGCTGCCCCCTGTCCCCAAGGTCGGCGTGAGCGCGACCAGCCAGGGCCAGCGGATGACCGGTACCGAGGTCGGGCGCTCGCCGCGCGTGACCGGGGACGAGTCCGGGGCCTGCCGTTCGGTCACCGGCACCGAGTACCTGGGGAGTGAGGCCCTCGCCGATTTCTGCCCCAGCAGCCCCGGCAACACGATGCTGCCCGCGCGCCCGGCGAAGGTCGCCGTTGGCGCAACCGAGCGCAAGGGTCTGGTCGTCACCGGCACCGATGAAGCCCGCTCCGGGGCGGTGACCGGCGCCGATGCCGGGGCCCGGCACGCCGTCACCGGGTCGCAGTACGCCGATGCCGGTCTGGCCCGTCTGACCATCAACGGCCCGCCGTCCAAGGTCGCGCTGACGCACACCCTGGCGGGCCGCCCGGTGTCGGGCACGGAGGTCGGGCGCTCGGTCAAGGTCACGGGTGACGAGGCCGGTGCCTGCCGGCCGGTGTCGGGGACCGAATATCTGTCCAACGAGCAGTTCCAGACCATCTGCCGGACCCGTCCGGAGCCGCCCCCGCCCAAGGTTGGCGAGGACAGCAGTCGTGCCGGTCAGCGGATCACCGGTAACCTGGTGGATCGTTCGCCCAAGGTGACGGGGAACGAGCCCGGCGCGTGCGAGCGGGTGACCGGCTCTCAGTATGGCCAGACCAGCCTGTGCGACGGCGCCCCGGTCAAGGTGTCCGCAATGCACACCCTGGCCGGACGGACGCTGACCGGCACCGCGGTGAGCCTTGGAGCCGATTCGATCCCAAACTTGGGCCCAAAACTGACCGGTGACGAGCACGGAGAGTGCCAGCCCGTCACCGGGACCGAGTACGTCGGTCAGGAGCAGTACCAGGCGTACTGCGAAGGCACTCCCGCCCCCCGTGCGGACAAGGTCGGCGTGAGCCGGACCGAGCGGGGACAACAGGTGTCCGGCGTCATGCTCGGGCGCAGCCCATTGGTCACCGGGAACGAGCCCGGCAGCGCCAGCGCCATCACCGGCACGCCCTACGGCGGCGGCCCACGTCCAGGCCAGTCCGATGGCTGCGCCTGCGGCGGGGCCTGTGGTTGCGGCGGGGCCTGCGGCGGCCACGCGGCGGCGGATGCGTGGGTGGAGACGGCGCCCGCGGCTCCGGCCCCGGCCGCCCGCCGTGTCCCGCGCTATCTGGCGCCGGCCGATCAGCCGTTGCCGTACGCCGAACCCCGGCCGCCGGCCGCCCCGGGCCCGGCTGACTTCAGCATCGTCTCCCCGGCGCGGGCAGCGCGCGGACGCATCACCGGCAATGCACTCGGCAGCGTCGGCAACGGCGGCCTGAGCCGGATCACCGGTCCGGTCAATCTGGCCGCGGGCCTGGTCTCCGGCACCCCGGAGTTCCGCTATCGGGACGAACAGCCTATGGACTTCCACGCGCCGGCCTTCAGTGCGCCGACAGCGGTCGCGGCGCCAACGGCCGTGCCGACGGAAGAATCCGTCGGCCGGATCACCGGTGAGGGCCGGGACAGCGGGCGGCGCATCACCGGCGATGACTGGGCGCGCAGCGGGCGGGTCACGGGCACCGAGGGCCACTGGGCCCAAGGCCGCAACCTGACCCTGCGCGGCGAGAACCGGCTGCCCATGGCCGCCGGCGCCTGGGGCAATAAGGATCTGGAGCGCCCCGCGGCACCGCCCCCGGCGCGGGTCACGGGCAGCAGCGGCGGCAACACCAAGGGGACCTGCGTCACCTACTCGGGCGGGGCCCGGGGCTAAGCGGGAGTCGGATGGACCATGAACACCCGTAATGCCTATGCACTGCGCGCCCGCACGGCCACTGGGACCCGCCCGGCGGCGGCCGCGGTCGCCGCCGGCACGCCGCTCGCCCGGCCCCTGCCGGCCGTCGGCGGCGGCGCCGCGGCGCCGGCCGGCGCGTCGTCGGCGCTGGGGTCCCATGCCCTGACCGACCGGGCCGCCAACGCTCGGCTGGCCTACTGCGAAGAATCGGTGAAGGGCCGCTTCGACGCCATCGTCCCGGCCCTGCAAGCCATCGCCGGCCTGCCGCGTGATGCGGACTTCCCGGAGCGGGCCCAAGCCCTCGCCCAGGCGCGGCTTGGTTATGCCCTGCCCGAGTCGGTGCTGGCCTCGGCCTGGATCGCCGGGCCCGATCTCAGGGCGCTGTTCGCGCACTGCACCTTCGGCGCCTTGCGGGCGGCCATCGCACAGTTCACCCAGGATCTCCTGGCCCAGCGCGAGACCGCCCGCGACGCCAGCAACTTTTTTCTGGATTGCGGCTTCCACGCGGTCGACATCAGTCCCTGCGCGGATGGACGACTCAAGGGCCTGCTGCGCTACATCCTGCGCCTGCCGCTGTCCTCGTTCACCTGGCACAAGGCCTACGCCGGCGCCCTGTTCGACATCGAGACCGACGTGCGCCACTGGATGGCGGCCGAGTTGCGGCGCTACCGCGAGGGCGTGCCCAGCACCGCCGACGCCAACACCCGCTATCTCAAGGTGGCGGTCTATCACATCAGCGGCTCGGCCCCCGGTCAGGAGGGCTGCGCGGCCCACGGCAGCAACGAGCACCGGGCAATCGATGCGGCGCTGGAGCGTCTGAATCAGTTTCGGCAGGCGATCGAGAACTCCTTTTGCTGCGGCGCCGGCACCGATCTGCTGCTGATCGGGGTGGATACCGATACCGATGCCATCCGCATCCATACCCCGGATGCCGAGGGCGCGCTGAATGCCTATCGCTATGTGGATAACGCCCAGGTCTTTCGGGATACCCAGGGCCTCTCGGCCGATCAGGCCCGACTGGCCGTCCATGAGGCGATCCGCGCGGCCGCCGCCACCGCCGGCTGGGGGGCCGGCACCGGTGAACCCCACGAGGGGATGCGCCGACTGATCGCCAATTTGTTGATCAACAACCTGTCTCAGATCGACTACGTGCAGGCGCTGTACGACGGCTGCTACCCGGATGTGGGCCACGCGGAGCGCTACATCAGCGTCGGCGACGGCTTCGAGGAGGTGCAGTTACGCAACATCTCCTACTACTCGCACTTGCATACCGTGGAGGAGGGCGCGGCGCATCTGGACGTCGGTATCAAGATCTTCAAAGGGCTGAACCTCAAACGGGGCCTGCCGATCCCGGTCGCGGTGCACTACCGCTACGACAGCCAGGTGCCCGGTGCCCGCGAGCGCACCATCGAGAAGGTGCGGCGGGTCGCGGCAGCGATCGGCGCGCGCTATCCGGACCTGTCCGGCCAAGGCCTGCTGATCTGCCAGTTATCGGTGCAGGACCGGCCCGCGGGCAGCCCGCTCGAACTGGTCGACGGAGGGACGCTATGAAAATCATGCAGGTGGAAAAGACTCTGGTCTCCACCAATCGCATCGCCGAACTGGGCCATCGGCCCCTGCTGGTGGTGCGCGAGAAAGCTGGCGGCGCCCGCCAGGTCGCGGTGGATGCCATCGGCTGCATGCCCGGCGACTGGGTGATCTGCGTCGGATCCTCCGCCGCCCGCGAGGCGGCCGGCAGCAAGGAGTATCCCTCGGACCTCACCATCGTCGGCATCATCGACCATTGGAAAGGGGACTGACATGGAAATCATGCAAGTGACCTCCGAACTGGTCGCCACGCGCCGCGCGCCGGGTCTGAAGAATCTGTCCCTGCGGGTCCTCACGGACGCGCGCGGCGCGCTCAGTGTCGCCTGCGACCCGGTCGGGGTCCCGCCGGGCAAATGGGTCTTCACCGTCAGCGGCTCCGCCGCCCGGTACGCCGTCGGCGATGTCCAGGTGCTGACCGACCTCACCATCGCCGGCATCATCGACCGGTGGGAGGAGGGCAGCGGCCAATGAGCTAATTCACGAGGCAAGAGCAAGTCAAACCCAATCGTTGTCGTTGTCGTTGTCGTTGTCGTAATCGTAATCGGAATAGCAACTGCAATTCGGAGCAACGATGCGGAGAATCAGGGCGCTGCGATAACTTCGATTACGACAACGACAACGACAACGACAACGAAAATGCCGCTACTGGTCCGCATCCACCTCCCGACCCAGATGCTCACCCTGTGCGAGGGCGAACAAGTCCTCGCCC
>NZ_CAIZIZ010000269.1 GCF_903933125.1 uncultured Lamprocystis sp.
GGTAAGCGTGGTGGCCGGGCCTGGGTGCTGGACGCGGACGTTTGGGGGCCAGGTCTGGCGGCACCGGGCTGGCTGCGAGGTACCGTCCATGGCACTGGGTTCCGGCATCCTTGCCGGAACGACGGGCTGCGAGATCCGCGGCGGCCGGCGGGGCAGCGGCGTCGGGTTTGTTCTTTCAGCGTGGTGCTGACCATTGCGCTTGCTACGGCAGAATGGGGCGAAAATAGCCTTTGATGCAGCCGGTATCTCTTACCACCAGTTGCACATGGTTTTTCTGTCGAAATCCAGCATCTGGATATAACTCGCCGCCTTCCCAAAAAGCACCGCGCACTGTCTGGTACGGGGACAATGTCTGACCTTGCTCTGTGGTGGCGTCTTCGCGTATCGCATGAAGCAGTTCGACTATGGCGCAGTCAAGGTGGCGCTGACGCTTATCGATGCCGCCAACATTCTTCGGCAGTTCAGGCAGGTTCGATGCCTGGAGTGCCTTGTAGGACTCGATCAACTGATCGAGCGCAGACGCCTCGAGGAAGTTGAGACACAGTCCGGGGTCGATGACCGCACCAATCACTGCCGGATTTTCGATGCGCCCCTTGGTGATATGTGGATCTGCCGCTGCTTGTTTGGCGAAATCGAGCGCCCGCTGCGGGCTGTACTCCCAAAAATAGATGCCATGCCCAAGCCAGTCGTAACTGTTTTGGCTGGGCGCGAGGTCGCACTCACCAGCCAGAACCCGCTCAACGATCTGACGGTCTGTGCCGTGAAAGCCTAACAGCAGACCAGGTAGAATTTCGTAACGGGGGCTCGAGGCCATTAGCCGCCAAATTCTTGGGTTAACTTACCGTTTCCCGACACGATGCCCGCGCGTTGCATCACGCGTTGAAGGGCTTGCGGATCTGCCTTGAGTGTTTCTACGACACGTGTAATTGCAGCCAGCTCAGCACCCGCCGATGGTGGCGGGTTCGGCCAGACCATCTTGGCCGTCTGCTTGGCTACGCTATGGTTTCTCATTGTGCCCACCTCCGGCTATTAGCATGCCGATCTGTCACTTGAGTATTCATTCCGGCCGAGCGGGCAAGCGCTGGCGCAGTCCACGGAATTCCGCGCCGCCTGGCGCGGTGTCACGGCTGGCGGTGGCAGAGCGTAGGGCGCAATTGGCGACTGCCGTATTGCGCCGCAGGGGAGGGCACCGCACGATCGCTGGCTATTGCGCCCTACGGTTCTCAATGACCTTGGCGGGGTCGTCAACAGTCAATGGTCGTGACGGCGCTGTTGCTTCAGCCAGGCTTCGATGAACTCGGGATCGAGACCTTCCAGCCGCTCCTCGGGGACGAGTCCGCGTAGCCGCTCCTCGGGGGCGAGTCCGCGTAGCCGCTCCTCGGGGGCGAGTCCGCGTAGCCGCTCCTCGGGGGCGAGTCCGCGTAGCCGCTCCTCGGGGGCGAGTCCGCGCAGCCGCTCCTCGGGGGCAAGCTCGCGCAGCCGATCCTCTTCCACCAGGCGATCGAGGAACGTCTTCAGGTGCTTGGGATCGCGCAGGACGTCTTCCAGAAGATCCCGCATCGCGTCGCGTTCGAACTCTTCAACGGTGTATGCCATGGCAGTCTCCAGGCCACCGGTGGCGGCCAGTTGGTCACGCAAGAAGATGCCAATGCGGCTGCGCGGGTGGCGATGGCGTAGCGGCGAACGTCGCGCGCCGGCAGCAACGGGTAGGCGCCCGCGGGTTCGGCCGGCGGCTCATCGGTCCCGCGCGCGCCGCGGCGGGCGCGGAGCGAGGCCAGCTTCCGGTAGGTTACGTAGTGGCTGACGCGCTCTTCCAGCGCCCAGGCGTTGAACGGCTCCGCGGCGGATTTGTCGCTGAGCAGGTTGTGGGCAGCCAGATTCTCCAAGCCATCGGGGAGGCCATCCACGCCGGCTGGATCGGCGGTCGCACTCGCGGCGTCGCGCCGTTCGATGATGAGGATGTCGAGTCGTTGACTCTTGAGCGACAACTCCTCTTCCATGGTCACCGACCAGGGGCGGCCAACGAACAGGTCGGTGAGCAGGATGCCGAGCCAGCGGTGCCAGGGTTTGTGGGGGCGGTTGTCCATGGCTGGCGTGATGGCGCGGAGGGCGGTGGCGGA
>NZ_CAIZIZ010000270.1 GCF_903933125.1 uncultured Lamprocystis sp.
ACTTCGCAGACCGACTACTCTGCCATTGATCCTGCCAGAAGCCCGCCGCGGTGTCTACCCCCTTGTGCGAACATTAACTTTCGTTAACCACCGCCAGCCCGCGCCGTGACTGCGGTCGCGCGGTCATGCTTCAGGGCTGCCCGCGACGAACGCATCAATAACCGCGACGAACGCGGCGGCACTGCGTCAGACCGGTTCGCCGGGCGCAATGCGTCGCGCAGGGTCAGGACTTGCGCAGTACCATGCAGTCCCATGACAATCCGCGACGTTTCGGTTGGCCCGAGGAACGAAGCCGGGCCTCACCGCGACTGAACACATCGCGCAGACGTGTCCGGTTACTGCCTCGCGCATGGTTTTCCACTCAAGGAACCCTTATCTAAAGGCGAAGTCGAACCATGCGTTGAAAAATCAACCGAAGGAACGCAACGCTCAGCGGCAGCGTCAAACCCGCAGTACCGCGGCGCCAAATAACCGCCGCATGGGATCGCACCGTTGACACGCATCACCTTCCAGCAACCATCTGAGAACCTGAGACGACCATGAAGCTCAACACACTCCTCTCTGCCGTGCTGACCCTGATAGTCGCCGGCCTCGTGACCCTGCCCCAGAGCGCGGACGCCCGACGCATGGGCAGCGGGGGCAATGTCGGTAAACAGTACAGCACACCGGCCCAGACCCAGACCCAGACGCCCCCGGCGGCAGCCCAGCGTCCGGCGCAGACGCAGTCTCCGGCGGCCGGCGCCGGTGCGCGGGCACCGCAGGCGAGCGGCGCCAGCCGCTGGCTCGGCCCCCTGGCCGGTCTTGCCGCGGGCGGACTCCTGGCGGCCATGCTCTTCGGAGACGGCTTTCAAGGATTCCAGATTATGGACTTCCTGATGATCGCCGCATTGGTCTTCGGCGGCTTTATGCTGTTCCGTATGTTCCGCCGGAGCCGGGCGACCCCGCTGCCGGCCGGTGCCGGGGCCTACGCCCGCATCCCCCTAAGCGGGAATATGCACGATACGGGCCACGTACCTGCCCAGGGCGTCCGTAGCGGCGCGGCGCCGTCCGGCAACGCGACTCCTGATCAGGCCCCGACCTGGTTCAACGGCGCCGAATTCGTCGTCGGCGCCAAGAGTCACTACGTCAACCTCCAGGCCGCCTGGGACAAAGGCGACTTCGCCGATCTCGAGGAGTATCTGACCCCCGAAATGAGTGCGGAACTCAAACGCGACCGGGCGCGGCTGAGCGGTCCGCAGTTCACCGAGGTCGTCAGTCTCCAGGCGGAACTGGTCTCGGTGCGGCGCGACGGCGACCAAGTCGTCGCAAGCGTCCTATTCTCCGGGCTGATCCGGGAGGACCAGCAGGGCACGGCGCAAGACTTCCGCGAGATCTGGCATGTGCAGCACGGCTGGGCGAACCCGAACGGCAACTGGTACGTGGCCGGCATCCAACAGGCTTAACGAGGTTCGGTCCATGTCTCCTACCAACGCCCCGCGCCACGGCAAGACCGGCAAGCCAATCGACACGGCGAAACTCGACCGCGTGGTCGCGGAGGCCCGCAAGGCCACGGACGAGCGGGCCGCCGGTTACCGCGAACAGGCGCTCAAGCTCTACCCCTGGGTCTGCGGACGCTGCAGTCGTACCTTCGACCGCAGCAACCTGCGTGAGCTGACGGTTCACCATAAGAACATGGACCACGACCACAACCCGCCGGACGGCAGCAACTGGGAACTGCTGTGTCTGTACTGCCACGACAACGAGCACCAGAAATACGAGGAACACCTTGCCGCCCTGGCCGCCGGACACGGCGGTCGGGCGTCGGGAGGCGTCGGCAGCGGGGTTAAGCAGACCACCCATAATCCCTTTGAAGCGCTGGCTGACCTGCTGAAGCAACGCGAATGAGCACTGTCGATGCAGGCCACAGCTCCTGTTACACTTTTTTCGCGACTGCGCCGCTCCACCTGGGCAGCCTGCTGGCCGAGGAACTGGATCGCCTGGGTCTGGCCGGGGCGGTCGAGGCGCGCGGCGGTGCGCGCTTCACCGGTACCCTGGAGGACGGCTATCGGGCCTGCCTCTGGTCGCGGGTCGCCAACCGCATCCTCCTGCCCCTGGCGCAGTTCCCGGCACATGGCAGCGAGTCACTCTATGCCGGCGCCATTGAGGTTCCCTGGGAAGACCACCTGACCCTCGATCGGACCTTCGCGGTCCGCTTCGACGGCATCCTGGCCGGGGCCAACAACAGTCAGTTCGCGGCACTGAAGGTCAAGGACGCCATCGCCGACCGTTTCGTTCACCGCACCGGGCGACGCCCGAGCGTGGACCCGGATCACCCTGATCTGCTGATCCATTGCTATGTTTTCCAGGACGCCGCCACCGTCGCCCTGGACCTCTCCGGCGGGTCCCTGCATCGTCGCGGCTACCGCGAGGAAGGGGCCGCCGCACCGCTCAAGGAGAACCTGGCCGCGGCCATCCTGCTGCGCGCCGGCTGGCCGGCTATCGCCGCCGAAGGCGGCGACCTGCTCGACCCCATGTGCGGCTCCGGCACCCTCGTCATCGAAGCCGCGCTGATCGCCGCGGACATCGCCCCCGGCCTGCTACATCAGCGCTTCGGCTTCCTGGGCTGGTCGGGGCATGACCCGGCGAGCTGGGCGCGACTCATCGAAGAGGCCGAGATTCGACGAGACGCCGGGCTGCACCGCCTCCCGTCACTGCGCGGCTATGACGCCAATCCGAGCACCATCCGCGCCTCGCTGGCCAATCTGGAGCGGGCCGGCCTCGCCGGGCGCGCCCATTTCGAACGGCGCGAACTGGCCGATTGTCACCCTGGGCGGGAAGGCGACCGGGGTCTGGTAGTCATCAACCCACCGTACGGCGAACGACTGGGCGCGGACACCGATCTGCCCGCGCTCTACGCCCGCATCGGCGCCACGCTCAAGGAGCGCTTCATCGGCTGGCGCGCCGCCCTGCTCACCGGCAATCCCGACCTTGGCAAATACATGGGCCTGCGCGCCACCCGCATGCACACCCTGTACAACGGCCCGATCGAGTGCCGACTGCTGCATTTCGATGTGGATCCGCGTTATTTCGTCTCCAATCGGCCGCGGGTGCTGGCTCCGGAGGAACGGAGTGACGGTGCGACGATGCTCGCCAATCGCCTCGTCAAGAACCTCAAGGCCCTGCGCAAATGGCGCGACCAACAGCAGATCACCTGTTACCGGCTCTACGACGCCGATCTGCCCGAGTATGCCGTCGCCATTGATGTCTACCAGGGCGAGCAGCGCTGGGTGCTCGTGCAGGAATATGCCGCCCCCGCCACCGTGGACTCGCGCGACGCGCGCCGCCGCTTGCGCGAGGCATTGAGCGTTATTCCGGAAGTCCTGGAGGTTCCCGAAACACAGCTATTCTTCAAGGTGCGCCGACAGCAGAAAGGCGACAGCCAATATGAGCGCCTGGGTGAGACCAACCGCTTTTACGACATCGCCGAGGGCGGCCACCGCTTCCTCGTCAATTTCGAGGATTACCTGGATACCGGACTCTTCCTGGACCACCGCGACACCCGGCGGATGCTGGGCGAACTGGCCGCCGGCAAACGCTTTCTCAACCTGTTTGCCTACACCGGCACCGCCACCGTCTATGCCGCCCGCGGTGGGGCCGTCACCACCACCACCGTGGATATGTCACGCACCTATCTCGACTGGGCGCTACGCAACCTGGAGCTCAATCAAATCCCCACCGTGGGACATGAAGTGATCCAGGCCAACGCGCTCGACTGGCTGCGCCAGGTCGCGGGTCGGCGCCGCTTCGACCTGATCTTCCTCGACCCTCCCAGTTTCTCGACCTCCAAACGCATGGACGAGACGCTCGACATCCAGCGCGACCATGTGGCCCTGCTGCGCGCCACGGTGCGGCTGTTGGAACCGGACGGACTCCTGATCTTCTCCAACAACCTGCGGCGCTTTCGGATGGACCTGGAGGCCATGCCCGAACTGGACATCGTAGACATCAGTGCGGAAACCCTCCCCCGCGACTTCGCCCGCAACCCGCGCATCCACAATTGCTGGCGTATCCGGGTAAGCCAATAAATTAAATCAGGCCCTTAGGAAATGCCTTCAGCACCGTTGTGATCTTCGTTGTCGTTGTCGTTGTCGTTGTCGTCATCGGATAAGCGATTCAATTTGCGCATGCGCAGCGCGCTGCCGATCGGGTTTCGATTCGCTACGTCGTGGGGCCTCGATCAAGATTCCGGCCACTTGGGCTCGCCGGGTGCGTAGTCAGGCCATCCTGGCCTGACATCGTCAGGGCTGGAAGCCCTGACTACGCACGCCGCCGGCCGGGATTACGATCAAGGCCATCGCGGGGACTGACCGGGCCGCCAAGCCTGTCATAAACTCGATTACGATTACGACAACGTTTACTTGTTATTGATTCTTAACCTAAGGGTGATGACGACGATGCTATTCCCGCGCTCCAGCTATCTGTCCATCGGCGACCACGAGATCCATCTAACCACCTGGGGCGATCCCGCGGCGCCCGCCCTGGTGCTGTGGCACGGGCTCTCCCGTAACGGCCGCGATTTCGATACCCTGGCCCGCCATTTCGCCGACCGCTACCAGGTGCTGTGCCCCGACACCATCGGCCGCGGCCTGTCGAGCTGGTCGGCGGCACCCGATGACGAGTACACCATCCCCGCCTATTGCGGCCACGCCGTCGCCTTGCTGGATCAATTGGGCATCGCCCAGTGCCGCTGGGTCGGCACCTCCATGGGCGGACTGATCGGCATGGCCTTGGCCGGCACCCCCGCGACGGCGGAGCGGATCGAGCGGCTGGTGCTGAACGACGTGGCGCCGCGGATCAACCAGTCGGCCATCGAGCGCATCAAGGCTTATGTCACCATCGTCCCCGAATTCGCGAGCATGGCCGACTTTGAGACCTTCTTGCGCACGGTCTACGCCCCCTTCGGCCACCTGACCGACGCCGAATGGCGACTGATGGCCGAGACCTCCATGCGCCGCCGCGACAGCGGCCGCATCTCGTCGCATTACGATCCGGCGGTGATGCGGGTCTTCGCCGAGCAGTTTCAGGACTTCGACATGTGGGCCATTTTCGACGCCATCACCTGTCCGGTGCTGGCCCTGCGCGGCGCCCAGTCGGACCTGGTCGAGCCCCAAGTCGCCGAGGAAATGACCCAACGGGGTCCCAAGCCGCGGCTGGTCACCATCCCCGGCTGCGGGCACGCCCCCGCCCTCAACACGGCCGAGCAGATCGCGGTGCTGGAGGGGTTCCTGGCGGGGATCTGAGGCGCTTGCTATCCGACAATCGCCTGAGTTATCGCGATCGGACGTGATAACCGGACCTGGGGGCTGGTTTCAAACCCGCCCCTACACCAAGGGTCTGTCCGGACATGCGGATCGAAGCTGTGGAAACGTTTGTCAAATAAGAAAAAAGCGGCGAACGGGGTCCTGATGCGGCGCGCGGCCCCGCGGACGGCGTCACGATTGTTTCATTTGAACTGCACGGCGTTGTCAACTATCGTATCTAAGATAATAAAGAAGTTGGATAAACTGAAAGGAGGAGATGCTCTCATGATGGCCGAACGCAGATACAGTGCCCGCCACCCGATCGACCTCAAGGTCCAGATCCTGTACCACGGGCGGCGCTTCCTGGGGGCCCAGGGGCGCAACCTGTCCAATCAGGGGATGTACCTGGAAGTGCGTAACGTCACGCTGCCGACCGGCACCCTGATCGAACTGGAGTTGGAGTGTCTGGGCCGGGAATGGTTGGTGGAGGCGGTGGTGACACACCGCTGCCGTTCCGGGGTCGGGGTCATGTTCCGTGAGCCCCAGCCGGAGATCTACCAGGGGTTGACCCACCAGGTACCCGTGATGCCCCCGCCGCAGGGGATGAGCAAGGAGCGCACTCGCCTGCCGCGCGGCTGAGGGTCGCATTTCATTGGATCACCGGTCGCGGGCGCCCGCAGGGTGAAGTCTTACCGTGAAAGCCCAGCCAAGACCTTGTGGGAGCGGCCTCCGGCCGCGACGGGGCCTCGCATGGGGGCCGGTGGCCGCTCCCACGACGGACTTTCATGGTCCGGCAATCCGCCGGACTCCGGGGGTCGTCAATCCCAGGTAAACAACACCCACTGCGGGATGCTGATGTTCTTGGGCGAGCTGTCGCGCACGTCCAGGGTGCCGTCCCCGTCGGTATCGACCAGGAAATAGGGCGGACCGAACTGCGGCTGGATCTTGACCATATAGAGCGACCCGCGGACCCGGTACTCATAGATGGTCTCATCGCCGCTCTCGCGGATGGTGATCTCGGGCTCCACCGGATCGCCGGCGACCGGCGTCGGCTCGACCGCGGGCGCCTGGAGGAAACCGCCCGCACCGTCGGCCGCCGACGGGGCCGGATCCTGGGCGAACACGGGGAGGCCAACTGCCGGAAGCAGCAGGGCCAGGAGCAGCAAAAAGGGCGCGGCGCGGTCTTTCATCAGGGGGGTCATCTTCGCCTGGTCGATAAAGGTGACCATGGTAGTACGAAAGGCGCCGGAATGCCTCCCCACACGCTGACATTGATCCATCGCGATACCGACCGGGCTCGGGCATAATCGGCCACCCTCCCCCCTGCACCCGGCACATGAAAGGCCTCAACCCCAGCCAAGACGAAGCCGTCCGCTACACCGCGGGTCCCCTGCTGGTGCTGGCCGGCGCCGGCTCGGGCAAAACCCGGGTCATCACCCGCAAGATCGCCCATCTGATCGGTGCCTGCGGTATCGCGCCGCGCCATATTTGCGCCGTCACCTTCACCAACAAGGCGGCGCGGGAAATGCGCGAGCGGGTCACCAAAGAACTGCGGGGCCGTGACAGCCGCGGCCTGACGGTCTGCACCTTTCATACACTCGGCCTGGATATCCTGCGCCGCGAACATGCGGCGGCCGGTCTGCGCCCCGGCTTCTCGCTGCTGGATGCCCAGGACAGCGAAGCCCTGATCAAAGAGCACCTGCGCGGCACCGCCAACCCCGACGCGCTCAACCCGGCGGCGGTCGCGCAGCGGATCTCGCGCTGGAAAAACGACCTGATCGACCCCGCCGCAGCGCTGAGCCATGCCGAGGACGATTACGAAGCGCAACTCGCCGGACTCTACGCCGACTACGAGCGCAGCCTGCACGCGTACAACGCGGTCGATTTCGACGCGCTGATTCTGGGACCGGTGCGGCTCTTTGCCGCGCATCCGGACCGGCTGGAGCGCTGGCAGGGACGCATCCGCTATCTGCTGGTCGACGAATATCAGGACACCAACGGCGCCCAATACGAACTGGTGCGCCAACTCGCCGGACCGCGCGGCGCCTTCACGGTGGTCGGCGACGACGACCAGTCCATCTACGCCTGGCGCGGCGCCCGCCCCGAGAATCTGGCGCGGCTCAAAGTCGACTATCCGCTGCTCCAAGTCATCATGCTGGAACAGAACTACCGGTCCAGCGCCCGCATCCTGGGGCTCGCCAATCACCTGATCGCCAACAACCCGCATGTCTTCGCCAAACGCCTGTGGAGCGATCACGGCCCCGGCGACCGGCCGCGCGTCCTGAGCTGCCGCAACGAGGATCACGAGGCCGAGCGCGTGGTCTCCGAAATCCTGAACCTGCGCTTCACCCATGGCGCACCCTGGGGTGAGATCGCCATCCTTTACCGCGGCAACCACCAGGCGCGCCCTTTCGAGAAGACCCTGCGCGAACACAGCGTGCCCTACTTCCTGAGCGGCGGAACCTCCTTCTTCGCGCGCACCGAAGTCAAGGACCTGATGGCCTACCTGCGCCTGCTCGCCAACCCGGACGACGACGCCGCCTTCCTGCGCGTGGTCAACACCCCGCGCCGCGAGATCGGGCCCACCACCCTCGAGGCTCTGGCCGGCTATGCCCGCGGCCGCGGCATCGGGCTCCTGGCCGCCAGCGGCGAACTGGGACTGGGCGAACACCTGGGCGAGCGCCAGCGCGAGCGGCTGCATACCTTCACCAGCCTCATCCAGACCTTCGCCCAACGCGCCGCGAGCGCCCCGACCACCGCGCTACGGGCGCTGACCGACGCCATCGACTACGGCATCTGGCTGCGCGAAAACGCCTCGAGCCAGGCCGTCGCCGATCGCCGCATGAGCAACGTCAACGAGCTGATCGACTGGCTCGGCGCTCTGAACAAAGGCGACCAACCCGAACGCACCCTGAACGAAATGGTCAGCCATCTCACCCTGATCGACGTCATGGACCGCCAGGAAGAAGCCGCCGGCGGCGACCGCGTCCACCTGATGACCCTGCACGCCTCCAAGGGACTGGAATTCCCCCACGTCTTCCTGGTCGGCATGGAAGAAGAACTCCTCCCCCACCGCACCAGCATCGAAGAAGACACCATCGAAGAAGAACGCCGCCTCGCGTACGTCGGCATCACCCGCGCCCGTCAGACACTCACCTTCAGCCTGGCGCGGCGGCGCAAACTCTACGGCGAGCTGATCCGCACCGAACCCAGCCGCTTCCTCGCCGAACTGCCGCAAGACGCCCTGGAGCGCGACGACCAGCGCGAACCCGACCCCGCCGCCAGCCGCTTGCGCGGGCTGGCGCATTTGGCCAACCTGCGGGGTATTCTGGGGCAAGAGTAGTGGATATGGCGCGCCGCGCGGTGTCAGGCGCCTGGCACGGCGGTCGCGCCGCCAGTCATGGTCATCGCACCTTGCAAAGTTTGGCGCGACGAGTGGCTGGGTATCGAACTGCCCCCTGGCAACGGTACCCCGTGGGCCATCGCGGTCGACGGTCAAACCCACCATCACACTGGCGCCACCGATACGCGATTCATCCCCTTTGATTGCCCGCCATTGCCGGGTAGCGCCAAGGGGTCGCGCGGGGACGCCCTGAGCAAGTCATTCTCCCGCTGGGATGACGGACGCAACAATCGCTTTCTCGCCTTCGACTCCGCTGGTCTGCTCGAGCATCAGGGGCTCGAATCGCACTGCACCTGTGGGAAGGTCCATCGGGGCACCTTTCCCGCGGGGGTGTCGGCGCCGGTGCAGTACGGAGCGCACAGCAAAGCGGCGGTCGTGCAGTTGACCCACCACCACATGCTGCCGCTGGCACGCACCGGTGAGCTGATGGGCGATCTGTTCGGCCTGCCGATGTCCGACGCCACGGTGCTGGCGATCCAGGCCGAAAGCGCATCGCCCACTATCACGCCGCCTATGACCAGATCCTCACGACTGGGAAAGCCGCCAACCCGCGGACCCCACCCTCGGGTAAACGCGGTCGGACCAAGCAGAGCAAGGCGCTGAATCTCATCGACCGCTTGCGCCTCTACGCCGACGATGTCTGGCGCTTCATGACCGATCCCGGGGTCCCCTTCACCAACGACAACGATTGTGTTCGTGTCTAACTTGTTATTGACTCGTTAAGACAGTGACGGTCACGTATGAAAGCGTAGCACACCCGAGGGCGAGGGCTAGCCCTCCGCGTCCGCAGCCGTGTCCGCCGTCTCCACCGGCTCGCTGAAGCCGCACTCTTTCTGCGGACAAACCCGCTCGGCCCCTTTGCGCTGGGTCGTCTTGAGCGTCAGGACCGGCCAGCCGCATTTCGGGCAAGGCTCGGCAATGGGTTCGTTCCACACCGCGTAGTCGCACTTCGGATAGGTGGAACAGGAGTAAAAAAACTTGCCGCGCCGCGATTTCTTCTTCTGCAGGGTGCCCTTGCCGCACTTCGGGCAGGCCACGCCGGTATCCTCCGGACGCTCCAGCGGCTCGATGTGCTTGCATTTTGGATAGCCGCTGCACCCGATGAACTTACCGTAACGGCCGTTCTTGACCTCCAGGACCGAGCCGCAATCCGGGCAAACGCGGCCCTCGATGACCTCTTTCGGCTCCGGCTCGGCTCCGTCGACGGTGAGGTCGCGGGTGTAGTCGCACTCCGGATAATTAGTGCAGCCGATGAAACGACCGTTCCGTCCGAGCCGGATCGAGAGCGGACCGCCACATTTGGGGCACAGTTCATCGATGCGCTCCTGGGTCACGTCGCTGCGCTTGACGTGTTCCTGCGTATGATCGATCCGCTCTTTGAAAGGCCGCCAGAAATTCTCCAGCAGCGGGACCCATTCCTCTTCACCGCGGGACACGGCATCCAGTTCGTCCTCGAGCCGCGCCGTAAAGTCGTAATCGACATAGGTCCTGAAATGTTCGGTAAGAAACTTGTTGACCACGCGCCCGACATCGGTCGGCTTGAAACGCTTGGCGTCCAGCACCGCGTACTCGCGATCCTGTAAGGTGGAGATGATCGAGGCATAGGTGGACGGCCGGCCGATCCCGTACTCCTCCAGCGCCTTGATCAGGGTCGCTTCACTGAAACGCGGCGGCGGCTCGGTGAAATGCTGTTCGGACCGAATGCCCAGCAAATCGACCAAATCCCCCACGTCCATCGGCGGGAGCATGCTGTCCTCATCATCATCGCCCGTGCTGGCGTCGTCACGACCCTCCAGATAGACCCGCATGAACCCCGGTTCAGCCACGGTCGAGCCGGTGGCGCGAAAGGTATTGCCAGTCCCGGCACTCAAATTCACCGAGACCTGATTGATCAGGGCATGCGCCATCTGACAGGCGAGCGTGCGCTTCCACACCAACTCATAGAGCCGGAACTGCTCCGCACTCAGAAAGGCTTTGATCTCCTTGGGTTCACGCAGAATCGACGTGGGGCGGATCGCCTCATGCGCCTCCTGAGCGTTCTTCGCCTTGGTCTTGTACAGACGCGGTTGCTCGGGCAGGTGATTCGCCCCGTAGCGCTCGCTGACATAGAGACGGATCTCAGCCACGGCCTCTTGGGCCAGGTTCACCGAGTCGGTCCGCATATAAGAGATGAGCCCGACGGCGCCGCCGCCGACATCCACACCCTCATAGAGTTGCTGGGCGACCCGCATGGTGCGTTGCGCGGTAAAACCGAGCTTGCGCGCCGCCTCTTGCTGCAGCGTGGACGTAATGAAGGGCGGGGCCGGGTTGCGCTTGCGCTGCTTGCGCTCGACCTGCTCGACCCGCAGGTGGCCGGCGGCGGCCGCTTCCAGGGCGCCCTGAACCACGGCCGCCCGGTCGCCATCGGTGATGGTGAATTGCTCCACCTTGGCGCCGCCGAATTCGATCAGGCGCGCCATGAAGGGCCGCGCCGCGCGGTCACAGTCGGCCTCGATCGACCAGTATTCCTGCCGGACGAAGGCTTCGATCTCGATTTCACGCTCGCAGATCAGCCGCAGGGCCGGACTCTGCACGCGCCCGGCCGAGAGCCCGCGTCTGACCTTTTTCCACAGCAGCGGCGACAGATTGAAGCCGACCAGATAATCCAGGGCGCGGCGCGCCTGCTGGGCGTTGACCAGGTCGTAGGCCAGTTCCCGCGGATTGGCGACCGCCTCCTGGACGGCGCGCTTGGTGATCTCGTTGAAGACCACGCGATGCACCGGCTTCTTGCCGATCTGACGGCGCGCTTTGAGCAACTCGTACAAATGCCAGGAGATCGCCTCCCCCTCGCGGTCAGGGTCAGTCGCAAGATAGAGCGCATCGGCATCCTTGAGCTTCTTGGCAATCGCCTGAACGTGCTTTTCATTGCGCTCGATGATCTGGTATTTCATTTCAAACCCATGCTCCGGGTCCACCGCTCCCTCTTTGGGGATCAAATCGCGCACATGACCATAAGACGCGATGACATCGAAGTCCGGGCCCAGGTACTTCTGAATGGTCTTGGCCTTGGCAGGCGATTCGACAATGACGAGATTCATACTAATGCAGATACTCGGGTGCTTCGTTATAAACCAGATCTTCCATCCGGGTGAAGGCGGCCTCACGGCCCGGACGGTTCAGCAGCACCAGGAGTACGACCCATTTAATCTCGTCCACCGAGACTTGAGGATGATCAATGGCCAGGGCACGTTCGATCACCAACTCACGGCTGGCCGGATCGAGGATGCCGCTTTGCTCCAGAAACAGCAGGAAGCCGCGCCCTTCCACGTCCAGCTTGGCGCATTCATCCTCCGCGTAGACACGCATAGACCCCGCCGCATGGCCATGATAGGACGGGGTCTGCGCACCCTTGGCCAATTCGTCGAGCCAGCAGAGCGCCTTGGCGATCTCGCCCGCGCTGAAGCCGGCCTGGCTCAGTTCGTCCTCCAACTCGCCCTGATCCACCGGGGGCTGCCCCTCATCATCCATGTAGTTCTCGAAAAGATAGATCAGGACATCAACCATGCTGTCGTACATCAACCAACCTCAGTGAACGGCGCCAGCCCGCGGGCTGACTGGAACGTGCTCCTTTCGGCGCGGTCGGCTTGCAGCACCGATGCAGATCGACTCGTCAGCCCGGAGGGGTCCGCTGACGTCCCGCGGCCCCCCGCCCGGCAACCCGCGGCCAGGCCCGCGGACACGGCGGTGAACGCCGCTCCGGAGTCATTCCCGGACACGGCAGTAGCAGCCTCCGGCACCGGATGATACATGACCCTCTAACTCCAACACCAATAACATGGACGACACCGCCTCCGCGGGCAGCCCGGTTTCGCGGATCAACGCGTCCGGTGAGACCGGGTCAAAGCCCAGTGCGGCCAGCAGCCGCTGGTAATCCGGGTCCAGGCCGTTGCCCGCGGCGCCACCCCCGACGCCGGCAGCGTCGATGCGCCCATCGATCACGCCATCCGCCATGGCCCGACGCAACAGCGGGCTCAACTCAGCCAGCACCTCTGCCGGGTCCTCGACCAGATGCGCGCCGTCGCGGATCAGCGCATGGCAACCGCGCGCCAGCGGATTGCGGATCGAGCCCGGCACCGCGAACACCTCACGACCCTGCTCTCCGGCCTGCCGGGCGGTGATGAGCGAGCCGCTGCGCAACGCCGCCTCGGTGACCAGGATGCCCAACGACAACCCGGAGATGATGCGGTTGCGCCGCGGGAAGTTGCTGGCCCGCGGCCCTTCACCGGGTGCGAACTCGCTCACCAGCGCCCCCTGTTGCACGATCTGCCTGGCCAGATCGCGGTGGCCGGCCGGATAGACCCGATCGGGACCTGTACCCAGCACCGCGATGGTCTTGCCCTTCGTCAGCGCACCTGCATGGGCGGCGCCGTCGATCCCGGTCGCCAATCCGCTGGTGATGACCAGCCCACAGGCCGCGAGACGGCTGGCGAAGTCGCGCGTAATCTCCCGTCCGGTCGGGGTCGGATTGCGACTGCCGACGATCGCCACCTGGGGCTCAGCCAGCAATTGCGGATCCCCGCGGACATAGAGCAGGATCGGGGGATCCGGGATCTCGGCCAGCAAGGGTGGATACCGCGGATCGTCGCGGGCCAGGATGTAGGCCTCCGGCTGCGCCGCCCAGGCCAGGACCGTGCCGATCCAGTCGCGGTTCGGCTGCTTGATTGCCGTGACCGCGTCAGGCCGCAGCCCCAGTTCGGCCAAAGCGCCGGCGCTGGCCGCGACCGCCGCATCCGGACTCCCGAAGTGTGCGATGAGCCGGGCGCAGGTCCGCGGCCCGACCCCGGGGGCCGCGGTCAGCGTCAGCCACGCGTCGAGGGAGGCCAAACGGGCTCAGGCCGGCGGCGGAGCGATCTTGTCGTTGATGCGCATCGGCCGCGAAGCCTCCAGGATAATGGCGAAGCTCACCCGCTCGAACGTGCGAAAAACCATGAGGACGCCGGAGCGCTCGAAGGGATGGATGAAGGTGCTGCGCGTCCGACGCATATCGGTGGTGGGCGGCAGCGGCGTGTTGGCATCCGGCTCATTGGCACGCCAGCGGCGGGTCTTCCAGTCATCACCGAACCAGAAGGCGCCGGACAAGGGCGTCTCTTCCTTCCAGTTCCAGTTGTAGCCACCCCGCCGGACCAGATCCTGCTCCTTGTTACCACCTTGATAAATCTCGAACACATGACCGGTCTGCACCTTCTCGCGGGTGCCGAGATTGATGACCACCACATCATACTGACCCACCTGGGTCACCCCGTTCAGCACGCTCAGAATCTGACCACGCAGCCCGACGGGGCCTGGCCGCGGATAAAAATTGGAGAGTGACTCTTCCAGCGCCGCGGGGATGACCCGATCGCCGATGGCGATCTCACGCTCGGAACGCATCACCCGCAACTTGGCGGGATCGCCGACCCGCTCGAGTGCCGCATTCGCGACAAAGGTCGCCTCGTAACCCAACACTTCGTTGGTCTTGGGGTCGCGCAAGGCATCACCGGGACGCAGGACCTGAAAGCGGTCCGGCGTGGCGCGGTCGATCCGCCGCACATAGATGGTGTCGCCGATGCCGGCAACGATGCGCTCGTCCGGGAAGCCGACGACATAGGGGGCACGCTTGACCTGATCCGACTCGGCCACATAAGGCTGAGTGAGGAAGGGGCCGATGTACGCGATCGGGATGGTGGGAACCGCGTCCTTCAGCGAGGTGACCCGCACCCGCGGGTGGAGCTTGACTACCCGCATGCCGCCCTGATAACCAGCGTCCGACGCGTCGCTCCGATCGACGCCGATCCGCGGCTGACCATCAACCATCGTCAGGCGCAGCACGTCACCCGGGTAGATCAGGTCGGGGTTGCCGACGTCGCCATTGGACCGCCAGACCTCGCGCCAGCGCCAGGGGTCCCGCAGGAAGCGGCCGGCGATGCTCCACATCGTATCGCCGGTGTGGACCGTGTAGCTGCTCGGCGCATCGGGCAGCAGTTCCACCCCCTGCGCCGCGGCCACGCTGACCAGGAGCGCGGCTCCAAACAGCAGCACCAGGCCCCGGCGGGCCAAACCCGCACGCGCGCGGAACCGGGCATGGACGCGCGGGCTGACGCGAGCCGCACCAACGACAGCAAGGATGTGAGCGGGCATGGATCCTCCGGCGGGGTCGATTCCAGATTCACCCGACCCCATTAGGCGTGTAGTATGCATCGGATAGTAGCGCATGGTACCGCGGCGCTTCCAGCAACCAAGCGGGCAATCTCACCTCCCGCGAACGGCCCATGCTCCAGCGGAACCAGCTTCGAACACAATTTCAGGTATGGCACAGCTCGAAATCCTCACCTTTCCAGACACCCGCCTGCGCACCCAGGCCGCGCCGGTGGCGCGGGTCGATACGCGGATCCGACAGATCGTCGCCGATATGTTCGAAACCATGTACGCGGCCCCAGGCATCGGACTGGCCGCGATCCAGGTTAACATTCCGTTGCAGATCGTCGTCATCGACTGCTCGGAGGAGCACGACCAGCCCATGTGTCTCATCAACCCGCAGATCCTGGAACTCCGCGGGGTCGAGCAGATGGACGAGGGCTGTCTGTCGGTCCCCGGATTCTATGAGCCGGTCACGCGCGCCGAGGCCGTGCGGGTCAGTGCGCTGGACCGCACCGGCACACCCTTTACCCTGGACACCGACGGGCTCCTGGCGGTCTGCATCCAGCATGAGGTCGATCATCTGCATGGGAAACTTTTCGTCGACCATATCTCCGCCCTGAAGCGGCAGCGTATCCGCCGCAAACTCGAGAAGGGTCAGCGCCAGAACAAACCCGCGGAACAGCCGCGGCGGCGGGTCATCTGATTGCGTATCCTCTTCGCCGGAACACCCGAGTTCGCTGTACCCTGCCTGCAGGTTCTGATCGCGGGCCGACATGAGTTGGCCGCGGTCTACACCCAGCCCGACCGGCCGGCCGGCCGCGGGCGCAAGCTTGCGCAGAGCCCGGTCAAGCTCGTCGCCTTGGAGCACGGCATCGCCGTGCGACAACCCGAATCGCTCAAGCGCGACAAGGAGGCGGTGGCGGCCTTACGCGACCTCAATGCCGACCTGATGGTGGTCGTCGCCTACGGTCTGCTATTGCCGCGCGGCGTGCTCACCGCCCCGCGTCTGGGCTGCATCAATGTCCACGCCTCACTGCTGCCTCGCTGGCGGGGCGCGGCCCCCATCCAGCGCGCCGTGCTGGCGGGAGACAGCGAAAGCGGCGTCTGTATCATGCAGATGGAAGCCGGACTGGATACTGGTCCGGTCTACCACCGACTCAGCACCCCGCTGGCGCCCCGGGAGACCGGCGGCAGCCTGCACGACCGGCTCGCCGCCTTGGGCGCGCGAGCACTGAGCGAGGCCCTGCCCGGCATCGCCGACGGCTCCCGCCAGCCGCAGCCGCAGCCTCAGGATCCGACGCTGGCCACCTATGCCCATAAGCTCACCAAGGAGGAATCCACGATCGACTGGAACCAGCCGGCCGCCGCCATCGAACGTCTGGTGCGCGCCTTCGATCCCTGGCCCGTGGCCCAAACCCGGTTTCAGGGGGAACCCTTGCGCATCTGGTCGGCCGAATGCGTCGCGCCCGTGGACCCCCTATGGAGCACCGGCGGCGCGCCCGGCAGCGTGGTCGGCACCGACCGCACGGGGATTGCCGTCGCAACCGGCGACGGCATTCTGAAGATCACCCGGCTGCAACCGCCCGGCAAGCGCCCCATGGACGCCGCCGACTTCCTCAATGCCCGTACGATGGATGGCGTATACCTTGGCTGAGCGGCGTTCCGCCCCCCCCTCCGATCGCGGACCCTACCGTTCGCCCGACCGTCGCCCCCAGGAGCCCGAGGCGCCGGGTGCCGCACCGCGCGATGCTGACGCCAACCCCTGGCCGCAACGCCTCCCGGAGCGTGACCGCCCCGCGCAGCGCGGCGACCCGCAGCGCGCCGGACCACCCCAACGGGAGTCCGGTCGCGGGCACCCCACGGACGACTCCAGGCGCGGCGGGCGCTCGGTCTGGGGCCAACCCGCGGGGCCCCGCGGCACAACGCGTACCAATGACGGTGCCGACGCACGCGCCGCCGCCGCCATCGCGCTCCATCGGGTCCGCGACCGCGGACAGTCCCTGACGCGGGTCCTCACCCAAACCACCCTGCCCCACCCGCCGGCCGACCGCGCGCTCACCCAGGAGTTGATCTACGGCGCGCTGCGCTGTCTGCCGCGCCTGGAGGCCCTGGTGGGGATGTTGCTGCACCACCCGGTCAAACCGAGCGACCGCGACCTGGAGGCCGTGATCCTGATCGGACTCTACCAGCTCACGGTGCTGGACACGCCGCCCCATGCCGCGGTCGCCGCCACCGTCGAGGCGGTCCGGCTGATCGGCAAGCCGGAGAAGACCGCGCTGGTCAACGCCCTGCTGCGGCGCTTCCTGCGTGAACGCGAGGCCCTGCTGGCGGCGGCGGATGCGCTGCCGAGCGCCCGCTGGCTGTTCCCCGACTGGCTGCTCACCGCCCTGCGGCACGACTGGCCGGACGATTGGGAGGCCATCGTCACCGCCAGCAACGCCCGCCCACCCATGAGCCTGCGTGTCAACCGCACCCGTGTCGATCGGCGCACCTACGCGGGGCTGCTCGCCGCGGCCGGAATCACCGCGCGCCCCATCCCCGACACCGAATCCGGACTGATCCTGGACCGGCCGGTGCCGACCCAGACGCTGCCCGGTTTCGCTGCCGGCCTGGTCTCGGTCCAGGACGGCGGCGCGCAGCTCGCCGCGCAAATCCTTGATGCACCGCCCGGCAGCCGCGTACTCGACGCCTGCGCCGCGCCCGGCGGCAAGACCGCCAACCTGCTGGAGCGCGTCGGCAATGCCCTGGATCTGGTCGCCATCGACAGCGAGACCAGCCGCCTGGACAGCGTCCGTGAGACCCTGACCCGACTCGGGCTCACCGCCACGGTCGAACGCGCAGACGCGGCCGCACCGCACGGCGACTGGATGTCGCCGCCCTTCGACCGTATCCTGCTCGATGTGCCCTGTTCGGCCACCGGGGTGATCCGGCGACATCCGGACATCAAATGGTTGCGCCGCGCCGCGGACATCCCCGAACTCTGTACGTTGCAGGCGCGCATCCTGGACGCGATGTGGCCCCTGTTGGTCCCGGGCGGGCGGCTGCTCTATGTCACCTGTTCCCTGCTCGCCGCCGAAAACCAGGACCAGATCGCGGCCTTTCTCGGCCGTTGGCCGGATGCCCGCGAATGCCCGCCGGCGCCCGATCCGGCGGCCGACCAAGCGGCCTCATGGAGCCAGACCCGCACCCACGGGCGCCAGTTGCTGCCCCGCCCCGGCGGCAGCGACGGCTTCTACTTCGCGTTGATCGAGAAGTCCGCCCCATGAGGCTGGCGGGCGCGGGCGGATGTCGCCGGCCGCGGTGGCGCGCCCCGCGCGACCGCCGACCGGGTCGCTGGTGGTGGCTGATCCTGGCGCTGCTGCTGGTCGGCAGCGTGCTGGCCCAGGAATTTCGTGTCACCCAGGTACACACCCGCCTGGTCGACGGCACCTACACGCTCGACGCCACGCTCGGCTTCGATTTCTCGACAGAGGCGCTGGAGGCACTGGCCAACGGCGTCCCACTGACCATTCTGGTGCACCTCCAGGTACGGCGCAGCGACGCCTGGATTTGGGAGAACAGCGTCACCGACCAACAGGTCCGCTATGCCATCCGCCACAAGCCGCTCTCCGAAACCTACGAGGTGTACCGGCTGCCGGGCACCTCGGGACGCACCTTCGTCACTCGGGAAGCCGCCATGACCGCGCTGGGCGAAATCCAAAACCTGCAATTAGTCGAGCAACGGCGGCTGACCGCCGGGGAAAACTACGTCGTCGAGATCAAGGTCTCGCTGGACATTGAGGAACTGCCCCTGCCGCTGCGGCCGATGGCCTACCTGCGCCCGGCCTGGAAACTCGCCAGCGGCTGGACCAAATGGCCGCTGACGCCTTAGCGCAGCCGCGATCACACGCCTGATGCACCTGCAATGAATCTGCGCATCCTCGGTATGGCCCCCGTCGCGGCCCTGGTCGTCGGCTTGTTCGTCGCCCTGGTACTGATGCGCGATGCGATCGAGAACTCCGAGGCACTGAGCCGCGCCTTCGTGCCCCTGCTGTTCGCGGTGCTGGCCGGCCTGCTGGTCCTGGCCGTGCTGGTGGCGGTGAACGTCATCAAGCTGGTGCGCCGCTACCGGCGTCAGGCCGCCGGTTCGCGTCTGACCTTGCGCATCGTCACCCTGTTCGCTTTGATCTCGCTCTTGCCGGTGGGCGTGGTCTATTACTTCTCGCTGGGCTTTCTGCTGCGCGGAATCGACAGTTGGTTCGACGTGGAACTCGGCCGTGCCATGCAGGATGCCCTGTCGTTGAATCAGGCCTCGCTGGATCTGAATCAGCGGGTGCTCGGCAAGTATGTCGAGGCGCTGCTCTCCGGCATCCAGGATCGCTCATCCACCGCCATCGCGCTGGCTCTGAACAGCATGCGCCGTCACGCCGGGGCCGAGGAGTTAACCGTGTTCGCGGCCGGCGGCCAGGTCCTGGGCACCGCCAACCAGAACCCGGCCAAGCTGGTTCCCAGCTTCGGCGACCGGGCGATTCAGCAGGAGGTGCGAGCCGGCAACAATTATGTGGGGCTGGAAACCGGGCCGGGTGACGACCTGGTGATCCGGGTCCTGGTGCAGGACCCGAGCAGCCGGCCGATGTACATGCAGGCCATCTTCCCCACCTCCAGCCGGATCTCCGAACTCTCCGAAGGTCTGGAGACCGCCTATAACCGCTATACCGAACTCGCCTATCTGCGCAGTTCACTCAAGTTCAGTTTCTCGCTGACGCTGTCGCTGGTCCTCCTGTTCGGGCTGATGGCCGCGCTGATCGCCGCCTTCCATACCGCCCGCCGCCTGGTGGCGCCGGTGGCCGATATCGCCCGCGGCACCCGCGCCATCGCCGCGGGCGACTATGAGCAACAACTGCCGCTGCCGAAACACGACGACGAACTGGCCTTTCTCGTTGCCTCGTTCAATACCATGACGCGGCGGATCGCCCAGGCGCGCGATGCCGCGGCGCGCAGCCAACAAGCCGTCGAGACCCAGCGCAACTATCTGGAGACGGTGCTCGGCCGGCTGTCGTCCGGGGTCGTCACGTTCGACGATGCCCAGCATCTGCGCACCGCCAATCAAGCCGCACGGCAAATTCTGAACCTGGAGGTCCGCACCGACGCGGAGCGGACCCTGAGCGACCTCGAGCAGGAACAACCCTGGCTTGCCCCCTGGACCGAGACGGTCCGCGTTCATCTGGAATCAGGCCAGGACTGGCGTCAGGAACTCAGTCTGGCCCGCAGCGAAGGGCGCCAGACGCTGATGTGCCGGGGCAGCACCCTGCCGCTACCGGGCAACGCGGGACGTGGGCATGTCGTCGTCTTCGATGACATCAGCACGCTGATCAGCGCCCAGCGCAATGCCGCCTGGGGCGAGGTCGCGCGGCGCCTGGCGCATGAAATCAAGAATCCACTCACCCCCATCCAGCTCTCCGCCGAACGGCTGCGCCACAAGTTGCTGGCCAAGGCGGATACCGCCGATGCCCAGATCATCGATCGCTCCACCAGCACCATCATCGCGCAGGTCGAGGCGATGAAGGCGATGGTCAACGACTTCTCGGACTATGCCCGTTCTCCCAAAGCGGAACAGCAGCCCCTGGTCCTCGACCGGCTGGTCCAGGAAGTCATGGACCTCTACCGCAGCGCGGGGTCCGGGGCCCTGACGCTGAACCTGGGCGCCCCCGGCGTCCTGGTGCGCGGGGATGCGCTGCGCCTGCGCCAGGTGATCCACAATCTGATCAAAAATGCCCAGGAGGCTTTGGAGGGGCGGCCCGACCCGCGGATCGACATCAGCACCTGCCGGTACGACCCGCAAGCGGCCTCCCAAACCGGCAACTGCAATGGCGCGTCCGGCGGTGAGCAGGTGCTGATTCAGGTCGCGGACAACGGCCCCGGCTTTGAGGCCGAGATCAAAGATCGCGCCTTCGAACCCTATGTCACCAGCAAGTCGAAGGGCACCGGACTGGGATTGGCCATCGTCAAGAAGATAATCGAGGAGCACGGCGGTATGATCATCGCCGAGAACACCGGCAGCGGCGCGATCCTTCGGGTCCGGCTGCCGGTCTGGCAAGCGAGTCCGCAAGCGGCGGCATAAGGAGCGAGGCGAGTACACAGACCCATGAGCGCTAACCATATCTTGGTCGTCGATGACGAACCCGACATCCGGCGTCTGGTCCAGGAAATCCTGGAGGACGAAGGTTACCGGGTCAGCGGCGCGGAGAGCGGTAACGCCGCGCGCCTGGCCCTGCGCGAACGCCGGCCCGATTTGATCCTGCTCGACATCTGGATGCCCGACCTGGACGGCATCAGCCTGCTCAAAGAGTGGTCCCAGGACGAGGGGCTGCCCTGTCCGGTGATCATGATGTCCGGTCACGGGACCGTCGAGACCGCGGTCGAGGCGACCCGGCTCGGGGCCTACGATTTCCTGGAAAAGCCGCTGTCCATGGCCAAGCTCCTGCTGACGGTGGAGCGTGCCCTGGAGGCCGAGAAGCTGCAGCAGGAAAACATCGGGCTCAAGCGCCGCACCCCCCAGGTGCAAGAACCGGTGGGCCGCAGCGCGGCCATGCAGCGCCTGCGCGAACAGGTCAAGCGCATCGCCGCCCACGACACCTGGGTACTGATCACCGGCGAATCCGGCAGCGGCCGCGAGACCTTTGCCCGTTACCTCCATTCACAGAGCGCCCGCCGGGATCGCCCCTTCGTGGATCTCAGCGTCTCGGCCCTGGCCGGCGGCAACGCCGCGCGCGAACTGTTCGGCAGTGAGCACGGCGGTCTGACCCACTACGGCAACCTGGAGAAGGCGGCCGGCGGCACCCTGCTCATGGACGAGGTCGCGGATATGGATCTGGAGGCCCAGTCACTCCTGCTGGGTGCGCTGGACAGCGGATCCTTCCTGCGCGTCGGCGGTGCCGAACCGGTGGCGATCGACGTCCGTATCGTTGCCGTCACCCAGCGCAATCTGGAAGAGGAGGTCCGGGCCGCCCGCTTCCGCGAGGACCTGTTCTATCACCTGAACGTGGTCCCGCTGAACATCCCGGCCCTGCGCGACCACGCCGAGGATGTCTCGGACCTGCTGAACTTCTATCTCGACTACTTTGCCACCCACGAGAAGCTGCCCTACCGCCGTTTCAGCGTCGGCGCCCAAAACTTCCTGCGCAACTATCTGTGGCCCGGCAATGTCCGGGAACTCAAGAATCTGGTGCAGCGGCTCCTGATCCTCGGCTCCGGCGATGAGATCAGCCAGAAGGAGGTTGAAAGCGCCCTCGGTGCCCCGGCTCCGGCGCAGGCGCAGTCACTCGAAGGCCTGGTGTCCTTCGACCAACCGCTGCGCCAGGCGCGCGAGCAATTCGAGAAAGCCTACCTGGACTACCAACTCGAAAAGCACGTCGGCAACGTCAGTAAGATGGCCAAGGAGGCCGGCATGGAACGGACCCACCTGTACCGCAAGCTGCGGTCGCTGGGGGTGGAGATCAAAGAACGGCGGTAACCCATGTCCATCATCGACAACTTCGAAGCCATGCTCGCCCGCGGTCAAGACTCCGCCCTGTTGCGCTACGGACTGGGCAACGCCTACCTGAAGGCGCAGCAACCCGACCGGGCGGCCGAGCACTTGGCCCTGGCGGTCCGCCAGGACCCGGACTACTCCGCGGCCTGGAAGCTCTACGGCCAGGCGCTCGCCGCACTCGCACAGCACACCCAGGCCATCGACGCCTTCGATCAGGGCATTGCCACCGCGCAACGCAAGGGGGACATCCAGGCCGCCAAGGAGATGCGGGTCTTTCGCAAACGGGCAGCGCAGGGTGCGATCAGAACCGATGTGTTGACGTCGATCCCGTAGGGTACGCATCGCGTACCCACCGAGCAGCGGCAACCTCTGGGGCCGGGTCCGCGATGCGTACCCTACAGCCACCGGACCTTCTCACGGACCGGGCGTCGTTGTCGTAATCGAACAATCCGATCACGGCTCAATTGTAGTTCCGCTTCTCCCCGCCGGATTTTAA
>NZ_CAIZIZ010000271.1 GCF_903933125.1 uncultured Lamprocystis sp.
ATGCCACCGCGGCGGAGTTGGTCGCCCGGGTGAGCGACTTTGCGCACACGATCAACGTCGATCCGTTTGCCGTTGCCGACCGGCTCTGGACGAAAACGACGCTCGATCCAGAGGAAGAGAAATTACGCATCCCGGCCTAGGAGAGGTTTAGGAACCGTTGAAAAATAGCCTAAACAAATACATTAAGGAACACCTTTGGCGTCGCGGTCGTTGTCGTTGTCGTAATCGAGTTGCCGATCCCCGCGAGAATGCGTTGGTCCCGAGCGTAGCGATCGAAGTCTTCAAATCCTTGGCGACCTTGTACGCCCGGGCGGCGTAGCGAATCGAAAACCGACAGACTGCGGGGCCTCGATCAAGCTTCCGGCCACTTGGGCTCGCCGGGTGCGTAGTCAGGCCATCCTGGCCTGACACCGTCAGGGCTGGAAGCCCTGACTACGCATGCCGCTGGCCGGGATTACGATCAAGGCCGTCATGCGGCAGCGTCCCCGTCCGGACCATCCAACGCCGACTCCGGCACCTGAAGCGTACCGGCGCCGCTGAAATGCACATGGTAGGCGACTCCGCCGGGGGCATCGCGGACCACCTTCATCACCTCACCCTCGACCCCCCGCTCCACCAACACCCGCCCTTGAATCCCCAATGGGATACGCGGCCGGACCCGGTCGCGGAACTCGAAGCGGCTGGGAATCCAGGGGTCGGTCGCCAGTTGCAGCTCTTCCTCCCGACAGCCAACCATTCGGTCCGCATCGAGGAAATGGACCGTGTAAATGATCTGGTCCTGCAGGAAGGTTCCCACGTCGCGCACCACGCCGGTGCTGCCGCGCCTGACCAGCAGGGTTCCGGTCGCCTGTCCGGGAAAGGTGCCGTCGTTACGCACATTGCGCACGACCCGCACCTCGGTCCCGAAGTCAAACGCCGGCCGCATGGGGGATCTGACCCAACAGGTCGCTCAGGGGAACGCTGGCGATCTTCGGCTCGTGCATATGAAACACCCGAAACACCTTCTCGGTCTTGGCGTCGGAGGTCACGAAGTCCAGGTAGGCGGCACCCAGCAGGTCGGCATGCAAGGCCCAGCGCGCGTCCGCCCCGTCCGGCTGTTCATCGACATCGGCCAGATAATCATGGAAGCGCTGCAGAATATGCAAACGGTTGACCTGCACGACCTTGGGGTCGTACTCGATCTTGAAATACTCCAGGAAATCCTCCGCGCTGGAGAGTTTTTCCAAATCGGATTCAAAGTCATCGTCGGTCATGGCGATCTCCGGGCTTAAGAAGTGGTTAGTGGTTAGTGGTTAGTGGTTAGTGAATGCAATACCGTGGTATGCACTGACTCTCAGCACTCATCGTCTTTGCTCGCAACAAGCAACTGAAAAATAAAATTTTTACACTCTCGCTGGTTGATCACCCCGCAAAAAACACGGCCTCAATCAACCGTCAACCACTATCCACTATCCACTATCCACTATCCACGACCCACTAATAATCAGCGTCCAATGAAGCTCACATTGCCGCCCATGCGCTCCACCGCGGACTCGGTGATCGACGATTGCGCCATGGCGCGGAGGTCCTTGACGCCGAGTCGGTCGCTGGTGTCGATCTCGGCGATCTTGTCGAAACGCTGCAGGGCCGCCGCCGGGTCACCCAGGCGCATCAACAGATAGGCGGATCCTTTAAGCGCCAGCAACAGGAACCGCGTCATGCTCATGGAGACCAGCACCGACCCGCCCAGATGGGCCGGGGTGAGCTGCTCCCAGCGGGTCGGCAGTTCGAGCCGCCGAGCCGCCACGGCAATCGCCCGATCGGCCGTGGTCAGGGCCTCGCGGAACTGGTGGCGATAAAAGAAATACCGATACAACGCGACCAGCACGGTCAGGTGCTCCGGTTCAAGGAAATACGCGCGCATGAGACTGTGCTCGGCCGCATCGTCCCCATACTGCTGCGCCGCCGCCAACAGCAGGGCCTCGACCTCCGGGGTCACCGGCTCATCGAAATACATCTCCTCGCCGCTGAAATCGAGTAGATCCATCGGTTCAGCTCCTTGATTCATTTCACTGAAGAACAGCGCCGGGGTGGCCGATCTCCACCAGGAAGCGGCGCAGGTCCGCCGTGCATGGCGAGCGTTTGGTTTGGGTGACGAAACGGCGCACCAGCGGCAGCACCTGATCCGCTTCCTCGGGCCCCAGGTCCAAACGCAGTTGGTCGGCATAGACCTGACAGACGGCGTGCCGTCCCGAATGTTTGCCGAGAACCAGACAATGGGTGCGACCCATTTCGGCGGGATCGACACCCTGATAATTCAGCGGGTCTTTGAGGAGTCCGTCGACATGAATGCCGGCCTCGTGGGTAAAAGCGCCCTGCCCCACCAGGCTTTTGTGCCAGGCCACCGGCTTACCGGAGGCCCGGGCCACCAACCGGGAGAGCGTGCCAAACTCCGACAGGTCCACGCCGGTGATGACGCTCTGAGTGTGCTTGAGTGCCATCACCACTTCCTCCAGCGCGGCATTGCCCGCCCGCTCGCCCAGACCGTGGACGGTGGTGTTGACATGGGTCGCCCCAGCGCGCACGGCGGCCAGGGTGTTGGCGGTGGCCAGACCCAGGTCATCGTGGGCGTGCATCTCGATTTCGAGATCAATGATGGCGCGCAGATCGCGAATGCGCTCAAAGGTGCCGAAGGGCTCCAGCAGCCCCAGGGTATCGGCATAGCGGATGCGGCTGGCGCCAGCCTCCTGGGCAGCCTCGGCCACCCGCCACAAGAACTCCGGGTCGGCGCGCGAGGCATCCTCGGCACCCACACAAATCTCCAGTCCCAAGTCGCGGGCCGCGCTCACCTGCGCCTGGACCTGACCCAACACCCAGGCCCGATCGCGCCCCAGTTTGCCCGCGATCTGCTGATCGGACACCGGGATCGAGAGGTCCACCAAATCCACCCCCAACCCCCGACACTGGGCGATATCGGCGGGCAACATGCGCGCCCAGACCATCAGTCGCGACGGCAGCCCCAACTGCGCCAGCACGCGGATCGAGTGACGCTCCTCCTCACCCATGGCCGGAATGCCGACCTCCAACTCCGGCACCCCCAGGTCCGCGAGCCCGCGGGCGATGGCCAGCTTCTCCTCCAGTGAAAATGCCACCCCGGCGGACTGCTCGCCGTCGCGCAGTGTGGTGTCGTTGATGGTCACAGTCATTGGCTTGGCTGACATAGGCGTGCTTCCGGTTCGTCTAAGCCACAAAGTAAGCAAAGACCGCGCCAAGTCTAAGACCATCGACCAGTCAGTGGTTTCGCCGAGCGTTGGCAGGGTTGTGGAGGGTTTCCGACAACTCCCAACCGTGGTACTTGTCGTATGTCGGTCCAACTGCAGGCCGGCCTCCCAGACCGACTACAGCGCACCGCATATAAAGCACCACTGGCGCGCGATAGCGTGCCGTTTTTCCAAGAGCCGAGCCTCTGACCGACTCACTGACCGGCGCACGATCGACTCCGCTCCGGACGGCTGCGCAACAAGGCCAGCCAAACAGTATTCGCCGCCTATCTCAATACCAGCCCCTCAACGATCCAGAAATGGGAGCGGGGTGATAAGCGACCCCGCGGCCCATCTTTGAAGCTGCTCGAATTGGTAGACCGCAAGGGGCTGGCGGCGCTGGGGTGAATAGAGTGGCTGAGCGGCTCGCTGGCCTTGATCGTAATCCCGGCCAGCGGCGTGCGTAGTCAGGGCTTCCAGCCCTGACGGTGTCAGGCCAGGATGGCCTGACTACGCACCTGGCGAGCCCAGGTGGCCGGAATCTTGATCGAGGCCGGCTCGCTCATATTGGAACCGGCGACCTGAAGCGCCGCAACCGCAGGCTGTTGCCCACCACGAACAGGCTCGATACGCTCATGGCCGCCGCGGCTATCATCGGGTTGAGCAGCCATCCGGTCAGCGGGTAGAAGACGCCGGCCGCCAGCGGGATCAGGGCGACGTTATAGCCATAGGCCCAAAAGAAGTTGCCGCGGATGGTGCCCAGGGTGCGCCGCGCCAGTGCGATAGCGTCGGCAATGGCCGCAGGGTCGGCAGTCATCAGGACGACTTCGCCGGCCTCGACGGCGATCGCGGTGCCCGACCCCATGGCGATGCCGACGTCGGCCTGGACCAGCGCCGGGGCATCGTTGAGGCCGTCGCCGACAAAGGCCACGCGGTGGCCGGCGGCCTGCAGCCGTTTGATCTCCGCAATCTTGTCCGTCGGCAACGCCTCGGCCACGACCTGTTCGATGTTCAAGTGACGGGCCACCGCCGCCGCGGTGCGGCTGCCGTCGCCGGTCAGCAGGGTGAGCGAGAGCCCCAGGTCGTGCAGGCGGGCGACGGCCGCCCGGCTGCCCGCCTTGACCGGATCGGCCACCGCCAGCACGGCCGCCAGTTGTCCGTCGGCCGCCAGATACAGGGGAGACTTCCCCTCGTCGGCCAGGCGCGCCGCCGACTCGGCACCTGCCGCGAGCGCAACGCTCAGACGGTCCATGTAGCGGGCAGCGCCCACGGCGACCGCCATGCCGTCCAGTCGGGCGCGAATACCGAAGCCGGGAACAGCCTCCACCCCGGTCGCCGCGGCGAGCACCAACCCCCGCGCCCGTGCGGCCTGCACCAGGGCGGTGCCGATCGGGTGCTCACTGTGCTGCTCGACGGCGGCGACGAGGGCCAGAGCCGCATCCTCAGTCATCCCGAAAGCCGCGAGATCGGTGAGTGCCGGCCGCCCCTCGGTCAGGGTTCCGGTCTTGTCGAGCACCACCTGATCCACCCGCGCCAGGGTTTCCAGCGCGTCCCCGCGGCGAACGAGGATCCCCAGGGCGGCACCGCGGCCGGTACCGACCATGATCGCGGTGGGCGTGGCGAGCCCCATGGCGCAGGGGCAGGCAATCAGCAGTACGCTGACCGCGGCCACGAAGGCATGCGCCAGCGCGGGCGCCGGGCCGGCCCACAGCCAGGTAACGAAGGTCAGGAGCGACACGGCCATGACGGTCGGCACAAAGACCGCGGCAATCCGGTCGGCCGTCCGCTGGATGGGCAGCTTGCCGGCTTGCGCATCCTCGACCAGCCGCACGATTTGCGCCAGCACCATGTCGGCTCCCACCCGGGTGGCGCGGTAACGGAAGGCGCCGGTGCCGTTGACGGTGGCGCCGACCACCGGGTCGCCCGGTCCCTTACGGACCGGCAGCGACTCGCCGCTGATCATCGATTCATCGACATGACTGCCGCCCTCGGTCAGGGTCCCGTCGACCGGGATGCGCTCGCCGGGCCGCACCGCGATCAGGTCGCCCGGCACCACGGCGGCGGCCGGGATCTCGGCCTCCCCCTCCGGGCGCACCACCCGGGCGCTGTGCGGCTGGAGATGAACCAGGCGCCGGATCGCCTCCGAGGTCCGGCCCTTGGCCAGGGCCTCCAGATAGCGCCCGAGCAGGATGAAGGTCACAATGACCGCCGACGCCTCGAAATAGAGGTTGGCGGTGCCGGGTGGGAAGCGGCCGGGCAGGATCAGCGCAGCGACCGAATAGAGATAGGCGGCGCCGCTGCCGAGCATCACCAGGCTGTTCATCCCGGGGCTCAGGTGACGCAGCTCCCGCCAACCGGAAATCAGAAAGCGGCGGCCGGCCCAGACCAGCACTGGTGTGGCCAAGGCCAGTTCCAGCCAGCCCCAAAGCGACACCGGTGCCGCACCGTGCGGCGGGTCGGCATGGCCGAACCAGAGCATCCGCCCCATGCTCACGAGCACCAAGGGCAGGGTCAGGACCACGGCCGTCAGCAGGTCTCGACGCAGCCCAGCCAGGGCGGCGGCCTGCCGAACCCCGGCCTCATCCGGCGCTTGCTGCGCCGCGAGCGGCTCAAAGCCGGCCTCGCGGATCACCTGGCTGATCCGCTCGCGGCTGACGGTCGCGGCCAGGTAGTCGACCGTCGCGGTCTCGGTGCTCAGATTGACCGCCGCTGCGAGCACCCCAGGCAGAGCCTTGATGGCCCGCTCGACCCGCGCCACGCAGGAGGCGCAGGTCATGCCCTCGATCCCGATGGTCGCGGACGCCAACACCGGCTCATAGCCGGCAGCGCGGACGGCATCCAGGAGCAGCGGAACCTCGGTTCCGGTGCACCGCACGACCGCGGTCTCCGCCGCCAGGTTGACCAGCGCCGACTCGACCCCCGGCTGCCGGGCGATGGCCCGCTCCACCCGCGCCACGCAGGAGGCACAGGTCATCCCGGTCACGCCGATGCGCAGTTCTTCTGTCATGCAGGTTGCTCGCTAAGGAACCGTTAGCCAACAAGCGAAACAAGTCCATTTAGAAATGCCTTTGGCGTCCCGTTCGTTGTCGTTGTCGTTGTCGTAATCGAGTTGATGAACCCCGCGAGACCACGTTGGTCCCGTGCGTGTCGATCGAAGCCTTTCAAACGCTTGGCGGTCGTGTACGCCCAGGCTGTGTAGCGAATCGAAACCCGACGGATAGCGGGCTGCTCATGCCAAACTTGAATCGCTCATCCGATTACGACAACGATTGTGTTTCACTTGTTCTTGACTCGTTACACAGAGGGTTGGTGCTGACGTCAGCAGCCAATATCAAGCCAATGAATCCAGAGGGATTATGCCACTATTCCGAAGAATTCTTACAGATTGCAGTTACAACCTGCAATCTGTAAGATCGGCGGATGATCCCACGCCATGCCAAAGAGACCGCGTTGCGCCTGGCGCACGGATTCCCGATCCTCGCCATCACCGGTCCGCGCCAATCCGGGAAGACCACCCTGGCCCGGATGCTCTTTGCCGACCGCCCCTATGTTACGTTGGAAGATCCTGACCAGCGCGAACTCGCCCTCGCCGACCCGCGGGGCTTCCTCGCCCGCTTCCCGGACGGCGCGGTCATCGACGAGGCGCAGCACGGCCCGGAGCTGATGTCCTATTTGCAGGGGCTGGTCGATCACCGGGGACGCATGGGCGATTTCGTGCTGACCGGCTCACAGCAGTTCGGGCTGATGTCGCGCATCAGCCAATCACTGGCGGGTCGCGTGGGGCGGATCGAACTGTTGCCGTTTTCGATCGCTGAGCTGGCCGACGCCGATCTGCTCCCGTCGAACCTGGACACCCTGCTGTGGCGCGGCGGTTTTCCGCCGTTGTACGACCGTCCGCTGCTGCCCGACGACTGGTTTCCGAATTACATCGCAACCTACCTGGAGCGCGACGTCCGCCAACTGTTGGCGGTGCGGGACTTGGCGCTGTTCCAGCGGTTCGTCCGGCTGTGCGCGGCGCGCACCGGCCAGTTACTCAACCTGTCGGCACTGGCCAACGACTGCGGCGTCTCGCACACCACCGCGCGCGAATGGCTCAGCGTGCTGGAGGCGAGTTACCTCATCTTGCTCTTGCCGCCCTATCACCGCAACTTCGGCAAGCGGTTGGTCAAGACACCAAAGCTCTACTTTCTGGATACCGGCCTCGCCGCGGCACTCCTCGGCATCAAGGACAGCGCAATGCTGAATATCCACCCGCAGCGCGGGGCGCTGTTCGAGACCCTGGCGGTCGGCGAGTTCGTCAAGCAGCGGTTCAACAACGGCCGGCCCGCCGGGTTGTATTTCTGGCGCGACAATACCGGTCATGAGATCGATCTGCTCTTCGAGGTGGGCGGGCGCTTACAGGGCATCGAGATCAAGTCGGGCGCGACCTTGGTGCGCGATTGGCTCAAGGGCCTCACCAAATGGCAGACCCTGGCCGGCGAGCAGGCGCTGCCGGGCTGGCTGATCTACGGCGGGGACGAGACCTACAGCCGCGAAGGCATCAAGGTATTCGACTGGCGGTCGCTCGGCGAAGCCGCGCAACAAAACTGAATGAGATCAACCGTGGGAGCGGCCTCCGCAGGGCCACTTCGTCCGGCAAACCACCAACGACACCCTGTCCGGGGTACTGGGCGAGTTAGCCAAGATCAAGCCACTGACCTGTGCATCAACGGCCCCGGGCTCCTGTTCCTCGAAGGCGCCTGGGAACGCCCCAGGCCGACAATTTCACGACGCCAGATGCCGACGGGGCTCTGGTCCAACGCTGCTCCTACATCTGGACTCTGGCCGACGAGGTACCGCCAGTGGGTAGCCAGACCCCACGGACCGAATTCCGCCAGCCAAGCAACTGACACAGGACAGAGGGCAACAGGGCCGCTTTTTGCATGCGAATAATCATGGGCAAAAATGCGACATCAACTATTTCATCAAGGCTAGGACCTCCGCGGTTGGGTAGCGCTCTCTGCATTCAAGAAACACCGTCTCCACCTGACTGGCCCGTGTCCGTTGAAGAAGAAACTCCGCAACAAGAGTCAGCCAAGGGTCTTGTTCATCACGCCATGGGTAATGGCGAAAATTGACCCGACCCCAACGCAGCAATCGTTCGCGGACACGACGAATCGTTCGCTCGTCCAAGATCTCGCCGGTCGCCTCGCGTGATCGCTTAGCCGCTACGTCAACCACATCAGATGCTCGATCCCAAGCTTATCGGCAGCATCTTGCACCATCTCCCGGACAGCCGGCTGACTGTACCTTCCGTTTGAAGCCATCAGCACCGCGGCAAAGGTGCTGGCTCCAGAAGCGTCATAGGAACGCTCGTGCACCGCGGTGAGAACTAGCTTCCAGTCCTCCGCGTTACCCCAGGCGATGACACGCCCGTCGGTTAGGCGGCGCCCGTGGGGTCGCTCGTAGGTTGCTATGATCTCCGCCTCGGCATCGACTCCGACGGCCTTGAGTGGCCGCCCCGGGTCCTCCTGACGCGAGCGCACATACCCCTTCATGATCGTGTCTTTGATGTAAACACGGATTCGACGCTGATCCATGTAGTTGGCAAGCAGGCCGCCGACCTCCTGGTCAACGGTCCAAGTCTCGTAATAGCTGGCCTTCTCGTACCAACTCAACTTAGCCCAATGAAGCTGATCCGCAAGTGCCCAGAGCTTCTCGCGAAGGCCAACGCGGATGTTCTCCGGGATTCTCACTGCACGCCTCCCGGCGGAATCGGCTCCGGAAATTCGAAGTGCGGCAGATCAAGCTCAGGGTCGCCCTCGCGCAGCACCAGGGATGCCTGGTCGAGCATCCACTCACGCATGAAATTGCCCGCCGATTCGTCCCGAAACTGAATCAATCGATTCCCCATGCCTAACCTTTCCACCGGACCACCCTGACTGGCTTTGTCGAGCGCAACGACTTCAGCGACCCGGCGAAGATCGGTGACAAAATCCAGTACAACCACATTGTTCTTTCCTGGACTAAGCCGTAGACCGCGGCCTAGCTGCTGAACGAAGATTCGGCGGCTATGGCTAGCCCGCATGAATACGATGATATCCACGTCCGGCACGTCAACGCCTTCATTGAAAAGGTCCACGCTGGTCATGAAATCGATTTCGCCCGCGCGAAATCTCGCCATGAGCAGTTCGCGCTCTCTGGATAGAGTATCCCCCGAAATTGCCTCGGCACGAAATCCATACTGCCGGAGCATCCCCGCAATGGTCGTCGCATGTATTACCGAAGGACAAAAAACGATGCCGGCTCGTCTGCGCTCCTCATCGAACGCGGCCCGAATCATTCTGACCGCCTGCTCGTCGCGGGTCGGAATGATGAGCCGACGGTTCAATTGCGACAGGGAATACTTGTGTCGGGATAAGTCTTGAATCGTCCGCCAGTCGATGTTGTCGGCACACAGCCGATAGTCGACATCGGCCAAGAAGCCGCGCTTGAGACCGTCCGCGATGCCGTACTGGACCACCGACGGACCGAGCAAGCTGTCGATGTCGAACCCATCCCCGCGCCAAGGCGTTGCCGTGGCGCCGGCAAGCATGGGTGGCTTCATTACGTCGATGATCTTCTGAAACGTGGCGGCCCCGATGTGGTGCGCCTCGTCCACAAGCACGAGTCCGATGGGCGGGATGGTGTCGATTCGCGACGCCACGGTCTGAACGGTCGCGAAGACGATCCCCTCCCACAAACCGGGTTCCTCCCCGGCAGCCAGGTGTCCGGTGCGCACCCACCGGGGCAACCTCAAGGCGCCGCCATACCGCTCGCGCAGATCGGCCAGAATCCGAGCAAAGGCTGGGGCGTCAACCTGCCCGCGAGTAAAGTCGGCGATCTTATCGAGACTTTATTAATTATGCGGACAAACTGCTGGCATAAATTGTATGCGGCAAAAGAAAGAACGACTGGATTCGCTTGATGTCGCTTTTTAGCGATTTCAAGGCAGAATTTAGTCTGTTTTTGAGATCATCACGG
>NZ_CAIZIZ010000272.1 GCF_903933125.1 uncultured Lamprocystis sp.
ACTTCGCAGACCGACTACTCTGCCATTGATCCTGCCAGAAGCCCGCCGCGGTGTCTACCCCCTTGTGCGAACATTAACTTTCGTTAACCACCGCCAGCCCGCGCCGTGACTGCGGTCGCGCGGTCATGCTTCAGGGCTGCCACCGTCACGTCGATCGTCACCACCAGTGACCGCGGCGTCAAGGTGCCGGCCTTGCGTAGCGTGCGCGTGACGGCCGCAGTCGGCCCACCGTCCGCGGGCCGCTTAGCGCGGATGGCCATCGGTGCCTTCGGAAGCAGTGGTTACCGTCGTGGGTCAGCGAGCGACACACGGCGTCGCAGGCCATTGAGAAAGGCGGCCAGCGTGCGCCGCGCCCGCTCGGGGTTCGCCGCCTGAAGCTCGCCGATGAGGCGCAACGGCCCATCGGGGTCGGTCTGGCGAGCGATAATGGTCGTGGCGCGGGCGATCATCGCGGGGCGATGCGCGCCATAACGGTCAATCGCCTCACGGGCGTGTGAGCCGAGTAGCCAGGCACCAGCCAAGTCTACATCGAAGTCGTCGAGGTCAAGAAGTCCTGGCGCGGCGTCGAGCAAGCGCTCGAGTCCTGCGGTCAACGGTGCGGACGTGAGCACAAACATCAGGTCAACGGCGTCTTTTCGCGGCTGATCCTGGTTGCGGTCCTCCCAGGCGAATAGCTTCAGCACTGCCAGCATGGGCAGCGCGATGACCGCGAGGCGCTGGTCACCCGGCAGCAACACGGTCTCTGCGCTGCCCAAGGCCGCGTCGTAGCCGAGCACCGACATCACCGGATTGCCATCCGGCGGCCAGGCGATCTGGCCAGTGGCCGATGCGACCCCGCCGAATGGAATCAGGTCAAGCGGCGTGCCGATCCGATGGTGCAGGCGCTGCGTGATGCGCCCCGAGGTGAAGCGCCCCGACCCAACCAGTGCCGCCTTCAGCTGCGCGAAGCGCGACCAGTCCGGCACGCAGAAAGCCAAATCCACGTCGGTCGTGCGGCGCGGTGGTGCGATGCCATGCCGATGCAGCAGCAGGAGATCTCGCGCCGCAGCGCCGACCAGCAGAAAGTCTACGACCGCAGCGGCGCGAAGATCGGCGACGATGGCCGCCAGGTGACGTAGCGCGTCGCTATCCCGCAAATCGATCAAGGATCTCTCCCTCCATGGCCTGCGCTGCTTCCAGACAGCGGGCATCCCCGGTTGCCAGCAGATCGGCATAGATCAGCAGGCGCGGCGCCAACTCCGGCGGATCCGGCGCGAAGTGCCAAAACTGCTCAAGGATTTCCACGTTGCCGCGCGGGTCCTCCGGCAACGGATGCTGGACCATGAAGCGCCGCAGGTCCGCTTTGGCTCCGTACAGGGTGAGGACCTCGGGTTCGATCGTCCGGTGCAGCCGTGCGGCGGCGGCCTCCCCGCCGAGCACGAGCGCGCAGTCGTGCAGGTCCAGCGCGCGCCACCATGCGATCGTCGGGGCGCGCAAGGTTTTCAAGAGCAGTTTGGGCCGTAAGGTCCGTGCGTAGGCTTCCACCCACTGTCGCAGCAGCCGTTCGGGCTGGAGCACGCGCCGCCGACCGCCAATCGCGCCGAGGAACCCCAGTTGGGGGAGCTCCGTCATGACCCAACCCACGGTGCCATGGGCCACCCCGGCCTGTTCGGCGATGACCCGATACGGTTCATGGGCCAGTCCGGGTAGCGTGAGCAGGGCAAATAGCACCCGCAGTCCGCTGGCCTGAAAGGCCCGACCCACCGCCGGGGCTGCCAACGCCTGGGCGGGCCGCTCGCCCTTGACCCAGACCAGGAGCGGCGGATGAGTCAGAAACGCATTGCCGGCGGTATCGATGAACTGGAGCCCCAGCTCGCGGAGCCGTTCGGCTAGGGGAGGGGAGACATGGTCCGCGACCAGCAAGGCATCGGGGCCGCGGCGTCGAAGCTGATGCGCGACCGCCCCGAGCAGCGCTGGCCGCAGTCCGCGTTTGGTCTCCACCTGGTAGTACGTCTCACCGCCGTGCCAACGCACGTGCAGTCGTGCGTCTTGGTCGCTGTCGATGGGAGTAGCCGCGTCGTCCACCGCCACGGCGATGCCGAGCCGCGCGAGTTGCTGGGCGGCGGCGGCGAGCAACGCGTGGTCGGGTGTCTGGACCATGTCCGATATTCTCTGTTGTCCATGTTGCATGGATAGAGCGCGATTATGGACGCAACAGCACGCGCGTGGAAGTCCGCCTCTTCCGGGGATGCCTCGATCCCTGCCACAAGGACACGGTCGCGGCAGGCGGTGGCTGGAATCGTACTCCTGCGCGCCGCCGCACAGTCAGCCCGGTCGGCGATGCGCGCACAAGGCGTTGGCCGTAGCGATGGGCAAGGGTGCGGCGGAACCTGGGTCTGTCTGTTGCGGATATTGTGCCGCGCGCCGCGGTTCTCGACCGCCGAATCGTGGTCAAGGATGCAGCCCTGAAGCATGACCGCGCGACCGCAGTCACGGCGCGGGCTGGCGGTGGTTAACGAAAGTTAATGTTCGCACAAGGGGGTAGACACCGCGGCGGGCTTCTGGCAGGATCAATGGCAGAGTAGTCGGTCTGCGAAGTC
>NZ_CAIZIZ010000273.1 GCF_903933125.1 uncultured Lamprocystis sp.
GCCGATGGTGGATGCGCTGCGCTTATCCACCCTACGAAACCGGCTCCGTTGTAGGGTGGATAAGGCGCGCCGCTCGGTCTCAGGGACTCGGCACGGCGGTCGCGCGCGCCGCATCCACCAGAGGTCGCGCGGTGCCGCCCTAATTTGGAATTGCTGGCGGCAGACGTAGTTGAGTAAACTGTCCCCGGAACTCGCGTTCCGCTCAGGTTCGGGCACCCGATTCAGGACGCCCGGCGCAGCGTCCGGGCGCCGGATCAACGGCGCTACGGCGTGGTGCCCCCGGCGCGCAGCGCCGCCTGAAACCCGCGAATGGCGTCGAAGGTGGTCGGGTTGCCGAGGAAGCTCGTCAGGAGTTCCAGGTCCAAGCCCGGCAGAACCTCGCTCGCGGCGATCGGGACATAGTGCTCGCCGCGCAGGGCATAGGGGGTGATGCGACCCTTGCGCCAGAACCAGACCTCGGCCACCCCGAGCCGGCGGTAGATGGCCAGCTTGTCGATGCGCCCGGCGGTCCACACCACCTCGATTGCGAGCTGCGGGCGCTCCGCCGCCTTGGGATCGCCGAAGATATAGCTCTCGTCCGGTTCGACCCCGCGCGACTTGGGCTCGGACTGAAGTGTCCAAGAGCCGACCGTCAGGAAGGGGATGCCGCGCTCCAGGCACCAGGTCTCGACCAGACAGCCGATCATCGACTTGACGGACTCGTGGGTCTGCGAGGGGCTCATGATCTCGACCGTCCCGTGGAGGTAGGCGATGCGGGGCGCGGAGTGGTCGCCGCGGATCTCGAGCAGGCGCTCGTAGTCCGCCCAGGTGACCCCGTGCAGTTGGATGATGTGATCGTCGGTCGGGGTGTCGTCCCGGTCGGCGTACCTGGGTTGCGCGGTCATCGAACCGTTCCTCCGGGATGGGTTTGGCAGGGAGTCGGCGAAGTGTCGGCGCGGTGCCCTCTCAGCGCAAGATCACGGGCTAGATTACTCCGCGCCGCAGGTCCAACCAGGCGGCCAGCTCGATCCGCTGCGCCGGGGTCAGCGCCGTCAGCCTCAGCACCAGGTCGGCCAGCCAGTCGTCCTCGCAGTAAAAGTAGGTCACCGAAACCCCGAGAACCTGAGCCAGCTTGCGGGCCGTCTCAAAAGGCGGCTCGTGTACACCTGTCTCGTAGCGGCTGATCCGGGCGCTGCTGCACCCCTCATCCAGCCCAATCAGAACGCCCAACTTGTCCTGGGCCAGTCCCGCGCGCTCGCGGGCTTGGCGCAAGCGCGCACCGAAGCAGCAAGGCGTCTGTGAGGAATTCTTGACCATCCGCGGATGGTCGCGACATCCCCTTGTATCAACTCTACGAAAAACGTAGACTCTGGCTGCAGCGTTTCTTGGCTGGTCGGCAGTGTGACCAGCCCTTGATGCCGACCGGTCTGCGCCGGTGTGGCCAAATGTTTTTCGCTTCGCTTACTTGGAGGTGGTAGATATGGCGATGCTGGCTTCCCACCGCTCAGCGGCATGCGCACCGACCTTTCGTCCTCTGGCTTCGCTAGGGCGACTTTGCCCCTGGTCATGCTCCTCCAGTGCTTCGCTGATCCCCTTGCCGCTCTTGTCCGAGCTCGCCCCGGCGTTGACGGTCGAGGGCTACACCCTTTGCGGTGAGGCGACCAACGATTCCGGCACCGGCACCCGCATCGTGGCAACCGGCTCGCGCATTATTTTCCCGGTTCGATGGGTGATTCCGCTGAGGGTCTATTCGGCGAGTTCCCGGCAGCGGCCCGGCCATCGACTCCGACTTGGCCCCGTACCTGGCCAAACGTCGCCTCCGCAGACTATTTCACCGGGACCGCGCTCGCAAGGTCATTACGGGCGCGCGCTGCTATAGGCCATATTAGACAATAGCGTCTATTCCTAATAAATCAGGAGGACTGTTAAATGTTGATTGCTATTGCGCTTGTCGTCGCGGTTCTCGCGTCCTATTTTACGACCCCGTGGTTTGGGGTGCCTTTCGCACTCTTGTTGTTTATCACATTAAGAGCATTGCAGTTCTTGGCTCTCTTATATTCTCGTGAAGACGTGGGTTCATATGAACTCGACTTTGGCCATTTCAGGCCGTCGAGGCCAGTTGATCCAGCAAGCGTTCCCAGTCCCGCTGGGAAATAACGAGGGCGTCCGGGTCTGCGGTTGAGTTGACGAAATTCGCCGCCGCCCAACTGGTGCGGCGCA
>NZ_CAIZIZ010000274.1 GCF_903933125.1 uncultured Lamprocystis sp.
CCCTGACTCTGCACCATGCGCTGCATCAGTTCGGTGAAGTGCTGCTGGAAGCGCCGCAGGTATTTGTCGCGGCGGTAGGCGATGAAGGTGGTCTCCCAGGGGAAGAGATGACTCAGATCGCGGACCGCCAGGTCGGCGTCGGAGCGCGGCGAATAGGCGACCGTGGCGATCAGTCCCACGCCCAGGCCTTCACGCACATAGGTCTTGATCACGTCGGTATCCGCGGCGCTCAGCACGACGTCCGGCTCCAGGGCCATGCGGGCGAAGGTGGAGCGCAGCCGGCTGGACCCGGTGAAGCCGAAGACATAGGTGATCAAGGGGTATTCACAGATCAGTTCCAGGCTCAGTGGTTGACGTTCCAGGACCGGGTGGCCGAGCGGGGTGATGAGACTGCGGTTCCAGCGGTAGCAGGGCAGGGTGGTCAGCGCCGGATGGGCGGCCAGGGCCTCGGTGCAGATGGCGAAGTCGACCGTGTCGGCCGCGGCCAGGTCTGCCAACTGCGGGGGTGTGCCCTGATGAATCTGTAAGGCGACGCGCGGATAGGTGTCCCGGAAGGCGCGGATGACCGGGGGCAGCACATAGCGGGCCTGGGTATGGGTGGTGCCGATGCGCAGCACCCCGGTGGCCTCGTCCACATGGTCGCGCCCGACGGTCAGGATGTCCTCGCGGATAGCCAGAACCCGGCGCGCATAGTCCAGGACCCGCGCGCCAGCCGGGGTGAGCGCCGCCAGGCGTTTGCCCTGGCGCACGAAAAGTCGGGTGCCCAACTCGGTTTCCAGACGCGCGAGGTGTTGCGATACCGCCGACTGGACCAGGTGCAGCCGCTCCGCGGCCTGGCTGACATTGAGTCCGCAGTCCACCGCGGCGACAAAGGATTTCAGCACGCGCAGTTCCATGGCGGGTTTCTATATCTCGTTTCGTAATAACTTTTCAAGAAACGTCATTTTACAAGATATCTGCTCCATACCAAGATTGCGACCCAAGGGACCTCGCGTCCGTCCACAGTCTTGAAGGTGGCCCCATGCAGACCAATCGCGCCGTTTCAGCCCAGCCGGCCGCTGTCGGCCCGACGCCGGGCCTACCGGCAGCGCCCGTCAACGGGCTCCAACTCCAACGCCTGACCCAGGCGATCCGCGGCCTGACCGGCGAGCAATTGACCTGGGCCAGCGGTTATCTGGCGGGCCTGGCGGTTGGCCGGCCGGCGCTTGCCGCGGCCCCGGTCGCGGCTGCCGGGACGGCCCGCCTGACCATCCTCTATGCCTCCCAGACCGGCAACGCCCGCTCCGTGGCGGAAGCCCTGGGGCGCCAGGCGGCGGCTCGGCAACTGGCGCACCGGGTGGTTTCGGTCGCCGACTTCCGGCCCCGCGATCTGGCCAAGGAGCAGTTCGTGCTGCTGGTCATCAGCACTCAGGGCGAGGGTGAGCCCCCGGAAGCCGCCCTGGAACTGCACCGTGTGCTCTTCGGCCAGGGTGCGCCGACACTCACGGGTCTGGGCTACGGTGTTTTCGGTCTGGGCGATTCGAGTTACGCGCAGTTCTGCCAGGCGGCCAAAGTTTTCGATACGCGTCTGGCGGAGCTGGGTGCCCGCCGGGTGATCGACCGGGTGGATGCCGATCTGGATTTCCGGCCGGTCTCTGAGGCGTGGTTCCCCGTGGCGCTGGAGCGGGTCGAGGCGGAACTCGCCGCGGCGTCGCCGGGCGTCGCGGCGCACCGGGATGCGGAGGTGGTTCCGTTGCGTTTTCCGGCCCCGGTGCGCCATGACCGGGATCATCCCTTCCGCGCCACCGTGCTCGACAACCGTCCCATCACGACCCGCGATGCGGTGGCCGAGGTCCGGCATCTGGCCATCGAGATCGATCCCCAGGCCATCGACTATGCCCCCGGGGATTCGCTCGGCGTCTGGTTCCGCAATGCGCCGGCTCTGGTCGGTGCCGTGCTTGGCGCCGTCGGGCTCGCCGCGGATGCGCCGGTGGCGGTCGGCAGTGACGCGCTGCCATTGGCCGAGGCCCTGACCGCACGTCTGGAGTTGACCCGGCTCCACCCGACGGTGGCGGCCGCCTGGGCGCGGCTCAGCGGCGCTGCGGAACTCGCGGGCCTGGCCCAGGACCGCGAGGCGTTGCGCACCTGGTGCCAGTCGCGCCAGGTGATTGACCTTATCACCCAGTACCCGGCACGACTCCAGGCCGCTGACTTCGCCGGGCTGCTGCAACCGCTGGCGCCGCGACTCTATTCGATCGCCTCGGCCTCGGCAGAGACCGCGGACGAGATTCATCTGACGGTCAGCACCCTGCGCTATCAATGCAACGGCCAGGACCGTCTGGGCGGCGCCTCCGGCTTCCTGGCCGAGCGGCTGGCGGCGGGCGACAACCTGGATTGCTATGTGCTTGAGAACCCCGGCTTCCGTCTTCCCGCGGACGGGGACACGCCGATCATCCTGGTGGGTGCCGGCACCGGCATCGCGCCCTTCCGCGCCTTCCTCCAGCAGCGCGCCGCCGTGGGTGACCCTGGCCGCAACTGGCTGGTCTTCGGCAATCGGCACTTTCAGCGGGACTTTCTCTATCAGGCCGACTGGCTGCGGCTGCGTAAGGCCGGCGTGCTGCACCGCTTCAGCCCCGCCTTCTCCCGCGACACCGCGCAACGGGTCTATGTGCAGGACCGGCTGCGTGCCGAGGGGGCCGAGCTGTGGCGCTGGCTTGATGAGGGGGCGCGGATCTATTGCTGCGGCGCCACGGCCATGGAGTCGGCGGTCCGTGAGGCCCTGGTCACGATCGCCCGCGACCACGGCGGCCTGAGCGCGGATGGTGCATTGGCCTTTGTCGAAACCCTGCGTGCCGATGCGCGCTACCTGCGAGATACCTACTGATGGACGCGCGAGTCAACGAGAACGAACTGATCAAAGCCGGCAGCCGCTATCTGCGCGGCACGCTGAACGAGAGCATCGCCGACGAACTGACCGGCGCCCTGGCCCCGGCCGACGCCCAACTCTGCAAGTTCCACGGGTTCTACGAGCAGGATGACCGAGACCACCGCCAGGACCGCGCCGAACGCTATCTGGAGCCGCACTACGATTTCATGCTGCGGGCGCGTCTGCCCGGCGGCGTCTGCACCCCGGCGCAATGGCTGGCCATCGATGGAATCAGCAGCACGCTCGGCAACGGCACCATCCGGCTCACCACGCGTCAGACCTTCCAGTTCCACGGCATCCTCAAGCGCAACCTGAAGCCGCTGATCCAGGGCATCAACCAGGCGATGATCGACTCCATCGGCGGCTGCGGGGATGTCAATCGCAACGTCCTGTGCAACCCCAACCCGGTCGAGTCCGCGCTGCATGCGCAGGTCCATGCCTGGGCGCGGCGCATCAGCGAGCACTTGCTGCCGCGCACCCGCGCCTATCACGAGATTTGGCTCGACGGAGAGCCGCTCGACGGCGCCGAGTCCGAGCCACTCTATGGCGAGACCTATCTGCCGCGCAAGTTCAAGACCGCGGTCGCGGTGCCGCCCCACAACGACGTGGATGTCTACACCAACGATCTCGGCTTCATTGCCATCGCCGACGGCGATCGGCTGAGCGGATTCAACTGCCTCGCCGGCGGCGGCATGGGGACCACTCACGGTGATGCCAGCACCTATCCGCGGCTGGCCGACACCCTGGGCTTCGTTGCCCCCGATCAGGTGCTGGCGGTGGCGGAAGCGGTGCTCACTACCCAGCGTGACTTCGGCAACCGCATCAGCCGGCGTCACGCCCGGCTCAAGTACACCATCGATCGGATGGGACTGGACGCCTTCAAGGCCGAGGTGGAGCAGCGCGCCGGGCTGCGCTTTGCGCCGGCCCGCCCGGCGGTCTTTACGGATCAAGGAGACCGTTATGGTTGGGTGCAGGGTACGGACGGGCGCAAGCACCTGACCCTCTATCTCGAAAACGGTCGGGTCGCCGATCTCCCTGGTGCCCCATTGATGACCGGGCTGCGTGAACTGGCGCACGTGCATCAGGGCGATTTTCGCATCACCCCCAATCAGAATCTGATCGTCGCCGGGGTTGCCGCGGATCAGTGCGCGCGAATCGAATCCATCGCCCGCGCCCACGGCTTGCTGGCGGAGACACGCACCCCCATCCGGCTGTCGGCCATCGCCTGCGTGGCCTTTCCCACCTGTCCGCAGGCGATGGCGGAGGCGGAACGTTATTTCCCGGAGTTGCTCGATCAGATCGAGCGGCTGGCCGCGGACCACGGGCTGGGCGACTGCCCGATCGTCATGCGCATGACCGGCTGCCCGAACGGCTGCGCCCGGCCCTTCGTGGCCGAAGTCGGGCTGGTCGGCAAGGGGCCAGGCCGCTACAACCTGCTGCTCGGGGGTGACGGCACGGGGCTGCGGCTCAACCGGCCGTATCGGGAGAATCTCAACGAGTCCGAGATTCTGGCCGTCCTGGATGGGCTCTTCCGGCGCTTCGCCGCCGAACGTGAGCCGGGCGAACGTCTCGGCGATTTCAGTCTGCGGGTCGGGTTGGTCGCGTCGGTCGGCCGTCCGTCCGTCCCGAATCCAGTGGAGGTTTCCCTTGGTACGCACTGATCTCGATTCGCTTATCGGCGACGATGCCGCGTCCATCACCCGGATCAACGCGCAACTGGAGGGGCTGGACGCGACCGCTCGCGTGGAGTGGGCTTTGCAGCACCTGCCCGGACGCCATCTGCTCTCGTCCAGCTTCGGCATCCAGGCGGCGGTGATGCTGCATCTGGTGACGCGGGTCGCGCCGGGCATCCCGGTGGTGCTGGTGGACACCGGCCACCTCTTCCCGGAGACCTACCAATTCATTGATGAACTGACCGATCGCCTGGGACTCAACCTGCACATCTACCGGGCCGCGACCTCCCCGGCCTGGCAGGAGGCGCGCCACGGCCGGCTCTGGGAGCAGGGGCTGGAGGGGATTGCGCTCTACAACCGGCTGAACAAGGTGGAACCCATGCAGCGGGCCCTGAAGGACCTGGACGCCGGCACCTGGTTCGCCGGGCTGCGCCGGTCACAGGCCGACAGCCGCTCGGGTCTGCCGGTGCTGCGTGTCCAGGACGGACGTTTCAAGGTCCATCCGGTCATCGACTGGAACAACCGCGATGTCTATCGGTATCTGCAGCACCACAACCTGCCCTATCATCCTCTGTGGGAGCGTGGTTATGTCTCGGTGGGTGATACCCATACCAGTCGTCCGCTGGAGCCGGGGATGCATGAGCAGGAGACGCGGTTCTTCGGGCTCAAACGGGAGTGCGGGCTGCACGACTAAACCGCGCTCAGCGCGCTATGCGAGGTTCTTGGATGGGATCGGCCCCGACAGCCCTACCGATTGCGCAAGCATGCGAAGTCGATATGTGTATTTCGTTCCGGCCACAAGCAGACCGGAGGTCGAGGTGCACCGTGAAAGTCGCGCAGCGACCCCGTGGGAGCGGCGTCCCGCCGCGATGAGGCCGGGCGCGTCACCGCCGCGTTCGAGGTCACCGCGGCACCGCATCGCGG
>NZ_CAIZIZ010000275.1 GCF_903933125.1 uncultured Lamprocystis sp.
CGCCGCCGCGCCGGGGCCGCCCGCGGGCCTGACGGGTTGGTTCCGTGGTCCCCCCAGGGTCCGCCGTGCGGACCCGCGCCCCGCGATTGCCGGTCGCGGCTGGCACGATGATCGAGATCGCCTAAAATGGCCAAAGTCGAGTAGGGGACGTACCACGATATCCTCCGCCGACAATCCCCCATACGATGCCGCATCCATGAGGCTGATTCTCTACTCTGTCTCAGAGTTCCCGGCGCCTCCAAGTCTGGCCTCGCGCGCTGACTGCCGGGCTCAGATGGAACTCATTCAACTGATCCCGGCGGGCGTCCAGGTTCGGCGAGTGTCGAGCAGGTGCTGATCGCGACGAGCCTAAGAAGGGTCTGATGGGTGCGTCTCGGCGAGCACCCTGAGACAAGGTCAGCGCCCGGTGCAGGTGTTCCCGGTCTTGAGCCAACCCCGTTTCCCGCATTCCCCCCAATAATCCGCACCTTCAGCGCTCACGGTCCCCGCCCACCGCGCAGCACACTGCGCCCATGGCCGACCCCACCGAAATCCCCAAGTACATCGACGATCCGCCGCTGATCCTGCTGTGGCGCGTCGATGATCTCGTGCCCATCGTCCTGTGTCTGATCATCGGGATCTTCACCGGCAGTCCCAGCACGATGTTCAAACTGATCGTTCTGGGCGTGCTCCTGGTGCGGCTGTACTCCAAGTACCGCGAGCGGCGCCCCGACGGGCACGCGCTGCACGTCCTGTACTGGTACGGACTGCTGCCCCTGCGCGGGCGGACCACCCCCAATCCGTTCTGTCGGCGGTGGCTCCCATGAACCTCCAGCGCTTTCTCGCCACCTGGGCCGGGCTGACGCTGGAGAACCGGATCAACCGCATCATTATTCTGCTGCTGATCGGCGTGAACTGTGTGCTGGCGGTGACGATCAACCAGACCGATCGCACCGTGGTGCGGTGCTGGAAGGGGAGGTCACGGTCGCCCGCGCCTCCGCCAGTCAGGAGGTCCGGGACGCCTGGGCGCTGTTCGTCGCCGAACTGCTCGGCAATGTGACGCCCACCAATGCGGACTTCCTCATCAAGACCCAACTGACCCAAGGGGCGGGCGCCGGCGTGGTGACGGTCGGCGTGCGCAATGCCGGCACCAGTACGGTGCCGGCCAACGCGTCCGTACTGCTCGTCCTGGCCGCGCTCGCGGTGCAAAGTGCCGGACCCCCGGCGCCCAAGGGGAGCGTCCAAGACACCCTGGTGCGCAACCTGCTCACCGACACCGCCCCGCGCTCTTTGGGCATCGAAGGCCTCGCGGCCCGCCTGGAGCGCATGGAGCAGCACGTCGATGATGTGAAGGTGGCGTTGGCGAAACCCCCGGACCCGCCGGCGGTGCCTCCGGTCGACCCCGCCGTGGTCGAGGCCCAGCGTGTCGAGAGTGCTTTGTGATCGTCGGCGGCTTCGGCGATCTCGGGTCGGAACGGGCCTACCTGCGTGCTGAGACACTGACCTGCGTGCGCACCGACGGCGGGGTCATCGAAGTCCCGCTCGACGCCTATGCAGTCGGTGAAGACGGCAAAGTGGGCGTCCGCGGTCGACTGGTCAGCAAGCAGGGCGCCTTGCTCGCCAAAGCGTTGCAGGCCGGCTTCCTGACCGCGTTCTCGAAGGTATTCACCCAGGTCCCGAGCACCTCGTTCAGCAACGCGGCGACCAGCGGCCAGGTCCAGTTTGAGTCCATGTTCACTCCCCAGGCGGCCGAGGCCGGTTTTGCCGGTGGGGTTGGTGGGGCGATGGACAAGTTGGCCGACTATTACATGAAGATGGCCGAAAACACTTTCCCGGTCCTGGAAGTCGATGCGGGACGGGGGATTGAGCTGATCATCAATTAAGCTCGACTTTGGCCATTTTTGCCTGAGGCCGGGCGCTGTGCACGGGTGGGCTGGACCAGGGCCGGCGGCTCCTGCGGAGGTGGCGGCAGCGGGAGACCGGCGGTATCGTCTGAAGTCGACCAAAACACCAGCCGTCAC
>NZ_CAIZIZ010000276.1 GCF_903933125.1 uncultured Lamprocystis sp.
GATCTGATGGACCCGAGCAAGCTGATGGCCCTGGTACCGCGGTTGTTGTCCAGCGCCGGCGGGGTCTTCGCAACCGGGCTCCTGGTGCTGCTCACCGTCATCTTCATCCTGCTCGAAGTGCCGACGATAGCGCCCAAGCTGAGGGCGGCCTTTCAGATCACGCCGGACGGCGAGGCGCGGCTGGAGCGGATGCTGAGCAACATCAATCGCTACATGCAAATCAAGGCCCTGACCAGTCTCGCCACCGCCGTCTGTGTCTGGATTCTGCTATGGTTTTTCGGGATCGACTTCGCTGTCCTGTGGGCCGTGTTGGCCTTCTTCCTGAATTTCTTGCCGGTGGTCGGCAACATCGTGATGATGATCCCACCGGTCCTGCTGGCACTGGTGCAGGTCGACTTGACCACGGCACTGCTGGTCGCGGCCGGTTACCTGGTAATCAACACCGCGATCGGCAATGTCATCGAGCCGCGGATCATGGGCAAGGGGCTTGGCATCTCGACGCTGGCGGTGTTCATCGCCCTGCTCGTCTGGGGCTGGCTGTTCGGCACTGTCGGCATGTTCCTGGCCGTGCCGCTGACGACCGCCTTGATCATCGCGCTCGATGCCAGCCCCCATACCCGCCCGCTCGCGATCCTGATGGGGCCGGCGATGACCGAGGAGCCCGCGGACGCCCTGGCAGCGGAGCCGGACGCAGCCGGAACGGATCACTGAGGAGCCGCGCGCGTTGCGTCTTCGGTCATCAAGCCGACGCCTTGTCGGCGGTCGCCAAGTAGCGGCTTGGCGCGCGGCACAGGCAAAAAAGCCCCGCCCATCCGCTCCCACGGGCGGCAGTTGGCAGCCTGAATAATTGTGAAGGAGAAAAATTATGAAGGTTATGGCATGAACATCAAGCCGGAACGACTGGCGACCCTCGTCGCCCTTGGCGCGCTGCTGACGAATGCGGGTGCGGCGCCGGTGGACGGCGGTGCCCCGGCCGCCGGGGGAAGCGCGGGGCAGACCGCGGGAACCGGCGGCGCGCGGCCGTTCATTGCGGTCACGCCGATCTATCAAGGGAACGCCGGCCTGGACCGCGGCGGTGATTTCAGCATGGGCGGCGTCGCGGTTCGCGGCGGGGTTTCTTACGGCCTCGGCGCCGGTAATTCGGCCGGCTTCGCGCTCACCTACGACTATCTCGACTACGCATTCTCGAGCCCTGGCGCCCTGGGGCCCGCCGCGCCCTGGGACATCGTCCAGCGCTTTGGCGTGTCGGTGCCGTTGTCATTCGGCCTGGTGGATGGCTGGAGCCTGAGCCTGGTCCCGTCGGTCGATTGGTTTGGGGAAACCGGTGCGGACAGTGGCGAATCGCTGACCACAGGCGCCACGCTGGCGGGGTCACGACAGTTTACGCAGGACAATCGTCTCGGTCTCGGCGTCGGTGTGTTCAGCGGGCTTGAGAAAACGAGGGCGTTTCCGTTTCTGATCGTCGATTGGCGTCTAACCGATCGCTGGCGCCTGACCAATCCTCTCGCCAGCGGACCCACCGGACCAGCGGGCCTGGAGCTCGACTATCGGTTCGATGGCGGCTGGTCCGCAGGCATTGGCGCCGCCTGGCGGGTGTTGCGTTTCCGGCTGAGCGAGACCGGACCGACGCCCAACGGCATCGGCGAAGAAAGCGGCGTGCCGCTGTTCCTGCGGGTCACACAGCGCTTCGGCAGCCAGATGGGGCTGCACCTGTATGGCGGCGTCATCGTCAACGGTGAACTGCGGGTCGAGAACGCGCAAGGCGATCTGCGGCGCAAGGACAACTTCGACCCCGCGCCGCTGTTCGGCGCGACCTTCACCGCACGCTTCTGACTCGTCGATGCGCGCGGGGGTCAGCCAAATTTGTTTTCGAGTCGATCGTAAGCCTGTAACGAAGAAGGGGGCCTAGGCAATGAACAAGACGGCATCGAATGTTCAGGTCTTTTTGGCTCGACTGGTGGTCGTGCTGTCGATCATTGCTGTCATCGTCGGCCTCGCGTTGTGCGGCTTCTCGGACGAGGTTCGCACGCGCGTCTGGCAGAACCTGCTCGATCGTCCGGGTGGGCCGATGGTTTTTCGCTTCCTCCTCCAGCCCCTCATGGCGACGATTGCCGCGCTGCGCGATGGCATCAACGACGCCCGCACCGGGCGCACTCCTTTTCTTTGGACCGTCCTCAGCGATCCGGCGCAGCGCGGCGGTCGGCTGGATGAGGCATTGATCGCCACGGCACGTATCATTCTCCTGGGATTCGCAATGGACACGATCTACCAATTCATCGAATTCGAGACCTTCCGGCCCGCTGAGGTGGTGATGATTGCGCTCTTGCTCGCCTTTGTGCCCTACCTGTTGCTGCGCGGCCTGGTCACGCGAATCGCGCGCCGGTGGGTCGGCGATGGATCCTCAAGCGATAGCCGGTGATTTGGGGAAGATACCTGGACCTATGACCAAGATGACGCGCATGGAACGGCTTCGGGCGGCGGCCCGCCGCCTGACGCCTGATCGCAGCCATCTCGCGGCCGATTTGGTCGCCGCGCTCACGTTCGCCGTGGTCAACGTGCCGCAGGCGATGGCGCACGCGCTGCTGGCAACGGTCAACCCGGTGCTCGGCATCTATACGTTGATGGTCGCGGTGCCGATCGGCGCCATCTTCTCCAGTTCGGTCTTCATGACCGCGTTACCTGCCCCAACTCGCGCTACCCCAGTGGTCGCTCGTCCTGTCGCTGTTGCTGCCGGCCTTGTCCGTCGCCATCATCGGTCTGGTCCAGGGCGCCGGCGTCAGCCAGGGCACGCCCAACCCCGACGGCCGTTACCCTGACGTGTCGCGCGACTTCCTGGGCCAAGGTGCCGCCAACATGGCCACCAGCCTCGTCGGCGGCATTCCGGCCGGCGGGTCGGTCTCAGGCACGGTGCTGATCATGAGCGCGGGGGCCAGGACGCGCTGGAGCAACATCTTCGTCGGGTTGTTCGTGGCCTTGATCGTGTTGCTGGCCGGGCCGCTGGTGGAGCGCGTGCCCATGCCCGCGCTGGCCGCCTTGCTGATCGTCGCCGGTTTCCAGGGCCTGCGCGTGGCGCAGGCGCAGCTCGCCTGGAATACCGGCCTGATCTCCAAGGTGGTCATGGTCGTCACCTTCGTCGCCACCTTGATCATGCCGTTGCAATTTGCGGTCCTGTTCGGGGTGGCCCTGAGCATCCTGCTGCAGACCATTCGCCAATCCAACAAGGTCGTTGTCACCCAATGGGTACTGCAACCGGAGGGATTTCCGCTGGAGCAGCCGTCTCCCAAGCGCTTGCCCAGCCACCAGTTCACCCTGTTGAACGTCTACGGCAGCCTGTTCTTCGCCGCGGCCAAGAACATCGAAGAAATGCTACCCGAGGTCGGCAATGCCACCCACGCCGTGGTCGCCATCAACCTGCGCGGCAAGAGCGAGATCGGCAGCACCTTCGTGACCGTGCTACAGCGCTATTCGCAGGCGCTGCACAGCCGTCACAGCAAGCTGATGCTGGTCGGCGTGGATCCGGTCGTTCGCGATCAGTTGGCCAAAACCGGGATGCTCAAGCTCATTGGCGACGAGAATGTCTTCGTCGCCACGCCGCAGCTCGGCGCTGCGCTGAACCAGGCGGTGGCAGCGGCCAACATCTGGCTGGGCCAGCCGCCGAGCGGCTCCGCGCCGGGCAAGGCTTAGCAAGCCTGCGACCCCCAACTTTTTTTGGGAAAACAACAGTGCCTGCCGTAAACGCCCCCAGCGTGACGCCCCCGCCGCTGCCCGCGAACGCCCCGCCGGGCTTCCACCTGTTGGCCAAGCCGAGCGGGTCGACGTGCAACATCGATTGCACCTACTGCTTCTTCCTGTCCAAGGAATCGCTGTACCCGAACGACCAGCACCGCATGTCCGAGGCCACGCTCGCGGCCTACCTGCGGCAGTTGCTCGAGTCGCACCGCACACCGCAGGTCACCGTGGCATGGCAGGGTGGCGAGCCGACGCTGATGAAGCTCGACTTCTTTCGCCGCGCGGTCGAGCTGGTCGAACAATACCGCCGGCCCGGCCAGACCGTACAGCACACCTTCCAGACCAACGGCCTGCTGCTCGACGACGACTGGTGCCTGTTCTTCAAGCAGCACCACTTCCTGGTGGGCTTAAGCGTCGACGGCCCGCGCGAGCTGCACGACACCTACCGCGTCGACCGCCGCCGCCAAGGCACCTTCGACCTGGTGATGCGCGGCTGGCGGTACTTGCGCAAGCACGAGGTGGACTTCAACATCCTGTGCACAGTGAACGCCGCCAATCAGCAGCACGGCCGCACGGTCTATCGCTTCTTCCGCGACGAACTGGGTGCGAAGTGGGTGCAGTTCATCCCGATCATCGAGCGCGCCACCGAGCAAACCATCGGCATCGCCAACCAGGGCTGGACCGAGCAGCCCGGCACGAAGCGCCTGCTCTATACGCAGACCGGCAATCGGGTGACTGAGCGGACGGTGGGCGCCGAACACTATGGTCGATTCCTCATCGACATCTTCGAGGAGTGGGTGCGCAATGACGTGGGCGAGGTCTACGTGCAGCTCTTCGACGTCACGCTGGAGGCTTTCTTCGGGCGCCATCTGCTGTGCATCCACGCACCCACCTGCGGCTATGGCCCGGCACTGGAGCACAACGGCGATCTCTATTCATGTGATCACTTCGTCGAGCCGAAGTACAAGCTCGGCAACATCCACCAAACGCACCTGCTTGAGCTGGTGGCCTCGCCCGAACAACGCAAGTTCGGCCAGGACAAGCGCGATACGCTGACGGCACAGTGCCGGGGCTGCAAGGTTCGCAACTGGTGCAATGGCGGCTGTCCCAAGGACCGGTTCGCGCTGTCCCGCGACGGGGAACCTGGCCAGAACTACCTGTGCCCAGGGCTTGAGCGCTTCTTCACCCACACCGGGCCAACCTTCAACGTCATGGTGCAACTGCTGCGGCAGAACCGCCCACCCGCCGACGTGATGGCGTGGGTTGCCGATCAGGATGCAAGGCAAGGCGCTTATCGGCCTTGCCCGTGCGGCAGCGGCAAGAAATTCCGCTTCTGCCACGGCGACAAGGCGCCTGGTTCGCCCTTCAGCGGGGTGAGTCGCGAACTGACGACGCCGTGAGGGCCGCGTTGGCCTTGATCATAACTCCGACCACTGGGGCTCGCGGCCTGCGTAGCCAGGCCATCTTGGCCTGGATTTGTCAGGGCTGGAAGCCCTGACTACGCAGCCTCGCACGCGGCTGGCCGGAATAATGATCGAGGCCGGCCGCGTTGTTTCTAGAACCGGGTTGCTTCAAAGCGATCCGGAATTTGTGTCATCACTAACCGGAAGAGACCATGGCTGCCAAGAAACCGAACATCCTGATCCTCTGGGGCGACGACGTGGGCTGGTGGAACATCAGCTACAACAGCCGCGGCCAGATGGGCTACCGTACGCCCAACATCGACCGTGTGGCCAACGAAGGCGTGGCCTTCACCGACTACTACGCGCAGCAGAGTTGCACCGCGGGCCGCGCCGCGTTCATGACCGGCCAGAACCCGATCCGCACCGGCTTAACCAAGGTGGGCATGCCCGGCGGCACCAACGGCCTGCAAGCGGAAGACCCGACCATTGCCGAGTTGCTCAAGCCGCTGGGCTACGCCACCGGCCAGTTCGGCAAGAATCACTTCGGCGACCGTGACGAACACCTGCCGACGATGCACGGCTTCGACGAGTTCTTCGGCAACCTGTACCACCTGAACGCCGAGGAAGAGCCCGAGGATCCGGACTACCCGAAGAACCCCGCCTTCAAGGAGAAGTTCGGGCCGCGCGGTGTGCTGCACTGCAAAGCCGACGGCAAGGGCGGGCAGACCGTCACGGACACCGGGCCGCTGACGAAGAAACGCATGGAGACCATCGACGACGAGGTGACCGAGCGCGCGCTGCGCTTCATCGAGGATACGCACCAGGCGGGCACGCCTTTCTTCCTTTGGTACAACACCACGGCGATGCACTTCCGCACCCACTGCGCCGAAAAGCACAAGGGCAAGAGCGGCGGCCAGGGCGACTACAACGACGTGATGGTGGCGCACGACGAGAACGTCGGCATGCTGCTCGACAAACTCGATGCGCTGGGCATTGCCGAGGACACCATCGTCATGTATTCCACCGACAACGGCGTACACTTCAACACCTGGCCGGATGCCGGCATCAGCCCGTTCCGCTCCGAGAAGAACACCAACTGGGAAGGCGGCTGGCGGGTGCCATGCTTCGTGCGCTGGCCCGGTCAGTTCAAGGCCGGCACGGTGCTCAACGGCATCGTCACTCACCAGGACTGGCTGGCGACCTTCCTCGCCGCCGCCGGTGAGCCGGACATCAAGGAGAAGCTGCTCAACGGCCACCAGATCGGCGAGAAGACCTATAAGGTCCACATCGATGGCTTCAACATGCTGCCCTACCTGAAGGGCGAGGTGGCGGAGAGCCCGCGGAATTCCTTCTTCTACATCAGCGACGACGGCGACATCCTGGCGATTCGGATGCAGGATTGGAAAGTGGTGCTAATGGAGCAACGCGCCAAACAACTGGCGTGCTGGATCGAACCTTTCGTGAAGCTGCGCGCGCCGAAGCTCTTCCATCTGCGCCGTGACCCGTTCGAGCGTGCCGACGAGGACTCGAACAGCTATTGGGACTGGTTCATTTCACATACCTACGTCGTCTACATGATGCAGGCCGTGGTCGCCAGCCAGATCGAGAACTTCGTGAAGTTCCCGCCGCGGCAGAAGCCGGCCTCGTTCAATCTTGACGCCGTGATGCGCGATCTGGAAGAGGCGGGCAGCGGCCGCAACCATTGACCTGCGCGGCCCCATCGGCCGCCCCGATGGGGCCGCGTCTTGGTGGCCGGTTGCGCCACCTACCAGGCTGACGGGGTGGATCTGCACTCTTGCAAGGACGCTGCGGACGCAACGTCCGGTTATGTGAAGTGATGCGGGCGTTGATGATCGCGGCGGCCCGCCGGAAAAGTCATCAAGTGCTCCCGGCAATGCGCACGCGCCCCAGCAGTTGCTCGATCAATTCGCTCACCTCGCGCTGTCGCAGTATCCTTGCTTCGCGTTGTTCAGCGTCGTCACCTTCGCCGAGCTCGAACTTAGCGACAGACACGGGGCCATCCTTGAGATAACCCTCTACCTTGTCGTCGCTCGCGAATCGGTTGTGAAGGATCACGAGCGCGGCGTCGACAACATCTCGGTGCTTGCCTTCGAGTTCCTTACGGAATGCTTTGGCGACGACATCTGTGCCTTCGGGCGCGTGCTCAATGCAGTAGATGAGATCGTGCGCGTCCTTGCGCTCGAAACGTTGATCGAACGCAAACGCTTTCAAGCACGTGAAGCTGACGAGGTTGGCGTGCCTGATCCACTCGGTCACGATGCCGTTGCCGCCCAGCAGTTCGGCCTGGATCTCCGTGGCTTGGTTTAGGTCGAAGACGATGGACGAATGGGGGACGTTCAGCGCCGAGATCCTGCGTTCGGTCGGCAGGGCCTGCACTCTGCCGCCGGCGATGTCCGGCGCGTCGGCCAGCAGTTCGAGCACCATGATCGCACCGTGTTCGGTCTTTGTTTGCCAGCGCCAGGAAAGCGTCTGCTGCCTGTCGTTGATGGCGCGCTCGAAGCCCAACTTCTTGAAATTCTGTTCGAGCGTCTGATACGCCTGAGTATCGGCAAGGATCTGCAGGTCGATCACGATGTCGACGTCCATCGTGCCCGCGTGCGGCGGCACGGCCGGCGGACGTGCCGCCACCAAGTAGCGCGGGGTGAGCCCACCGATCAAGCAGACCGAGTCCTTCCATGGGCCCAGTCCGCGCAGCAAAGTGACCAGCACGCGCTCGCAGTCGAGCGTGTACTGATCGCTGTAGCCATCCAGCGTTACGGGTTTCGCCATCAGCAGCCGATCCTTTCATTGCGCAGGTGTTCCGCCATTTCCTTGGCTCGTCCTTCTCCTCTTAGCAGATCGAGATAGACGTGGATGGGACTGGCAAGCCAGGCATTTCCGACGCGCTCCCGGAAGAGCAGGTCGCCCGGCGACTTAACTTCCATGATGGCGAAGTTCGCCCCTTCGTTGACGACACGCGCGCCGAGATCCGCCAGTGCATCATTGGCTTCCGGCGTCACGAGCACCCGGCATCGCACCTGTCCGAAACTGGAGAGAAATGGGGCATAGCGCTGTGCCGCGGCTTCGTTGCTGATGGCATAGCCTACTCCACGGGCTTCAAAGGCCTGCGCAGCACTGTCTACCAGCGCTTCGGCTTTCTTGCCAGGCACGAAGTATCGTCGCAGGATCGTCGGTCGGCTTCCCGCGACCTGGGCAGCCCAGGCGTCGAGCAGGGCTCGTGGGTCGCGCAGGTGCCGTTCCTTGTTCGGCCCCTGTCCGCGGATGGCGATCCAGTCGAACTTCTCCAACTCGCTCAGGGTCTCGGAGGCAGTGGCCGGCGACACCTGGGACCGCTCGGCCAGTTCCTTGACGCCAAACCAATGTTCGCGCTGCATCAGCAGGGCGTGGATGGCCTGGGCGCGGCGTCCGGTGAACAGCGAGCGCATCACCGAGGCCGGAGCCTTGGGTGGAGGCTTGTCGATGTAGACGTAGGCTCCCGGTGCGGGCAGGTAGAGGCTACCGCCGCTGTCGAAGTAGCCCACCTGCTCAATCCGGAGGAGATCCTTAGCCCCAGGCGAGAGTGACTCGGCGGCCAGCACGGGTACGATGTCGATGTCTGGCCGCGCGCTGCGGTTGGCCTGGGACTTGAGCCGCCAGAGCGCCTGCTGGACATCGCGCGGATAGACCGTCTTCTTCGTCTCGACAAGCAGGGTCAGAGACTTGCCGGCGATGCTGATGTCAATCTCGGCATCGTAGCCGCGGTAGTTCGCAGCACCTGTTGGCTCGCCCAGGGCTAACGTGGCATGAACACCCGGTAGCGTCTGAAGAACTGCCAGTAGCTGTTGGACAAGCTGTCGCTCGTTGGCGTGGAACATAAGCATGACGAAGAGATCGTCACTGAACAGTGAATGTTCCAATTTTACCGAATATTCGGCATTAACTCAATATTCGCTGAACAGCGAATCTTCGTGCTCTGCGCGCTGGCCGGGCCCCAAATTCGGCCACCAATTGATCGTTTTCGGTTGTCCTAGGCGAAATCTGCGACTCTCGCGTTGGGCCAGGGCTTCAAATTTCGCGTGGGAACGCGCTTCGAGGCGCAGTCCGAGCGGCTGCTACGGTGGCACGACCGGAAGCCCGCCGGTCCGCCGACGGGCCTCGCGCCGCGCCGCGGACGGCCGCATGACCGCCCGGCCGGGTCCCTGTTACATTGTCGACAACGTAGTTTATGTGAAGTGGGAGGCGGGGCGAGCGTTGCCGACGCACACGTCTGCATCGCAACAACGACAGGATTGAGAAAAATTCCCCGATCATTCAGTATTCGAGGCCGTCAGCCGACCGACCTTTTTTCCCGCCCTGCGGCTGTTGAGCCGATAGCGTCCACCTCGATCAAATCACCGGAAGGTCTTGTCGATCCTGTCCGCCGTCCCCGAATGCATTCTGTCGCGACCGATCGAGCCTCAAGGAGCCAACGATGACCGCCGAATTGTTCGACGCCGCCGAATTCGACGATAGCAACCCCGAGCCCCGCTGCCCCTGCGTGCTGCTGCTCGATACCTCAGACTCCATGGCCAGCGAGCACATCGCGGCGCTGAACGCGGGGCTGGTTTCTTTCGCGGAGGAGTTGACCCGGGACGAGTTGGCCCGGCTGCGGGTCGAGATCGCCATCGTGAGCTTCGGCGGTCGCGCCGAGCTGGCCGCGGACTTCGTTACTGCCGACCGCTTTTGCCCGCCGGTCCTGGGCACCGCCGGGAATACCCCCATGGGCAGCGCCATCGACTTGGCGCTGGACCTCATCGAGTCCCGCAAGCAGACCTATAAGGCCAACGGCACGCCCTATTTCCGCCCCTGGATCTTCCTCGTCACCGACGGCGAGCCCACCGACGGCAATCGCTGGCAAGAGGCCGCGCGGCGGGTCCAGTCGGCCGAGTCCGGCCGCAAGGTCTCCTTTTTCGCGGTCGGGGTCGGCGCGGCGAACCTCGACATACTCGGGCAAATCAACCCGGCGCGCGCGCCGCTTCTGCTCCAGGGACTCAAGTTCCGCGAGATGTTCCAATGGCTGTCGGCCAGCATGCAAAGCGTGTCGCGCGCCGAGCCGGGTGCCGACGTACCACTCCAGACACCGATCGGCTGGGCCAGCACCGGCGCCGGCGCATGACCTGGCGGGCCTACGGCGCGTCGGTGTGCGGCAGCAGCCACCGCCGCACGGGTCTGCCCTGCCAGGACGCCCATGGCTGGCGCAGCCTCCCGGGCGATGCCGGCATCCTGTGCGCGGTCGCCGACGGCCTGGGCTCCGCTGCTAGGGCCGAGACCGGTGCCCGGTGCGCGGTCGACGCCGCGCTGGATGCGCTGACATGGGCGCTTGCCGCCGACCCGCCGCCGACCGGAGAGACCGCGGTCGCCGAGGCGGTGCGTGCCGCCTTCGCCGCTGCCCGCGTCGCGCTCGAAGCCGCCGCCGGGGACGCCCCGTTGCGCGACCTCGCGACGACCTTGATCCTCGCCGCCGCCGCTCCCGGCTGGACCGCGGTCGGACAGATCGGCGACGGCGCGGCGGTCGGCAGTTGGCCGGACGGACGGTTGGAGACCTTAAGCCCGCCCCAGCGTTGCGAATATGCCAACGAAACGGTTCCGGTCACCGCAACGGACGCGCTTGATCGAGTTCAAGTCCGGGTCTGGCCGACGCCGGTCCGGTCGTTGGTTCTGTTCAGCGACGGATTGCAATCGCTTGCGCTGAACCTCGCGAGCGCCAGCCCATTCGCGCCCTTTTTCGCGCCCTTCCTGCAAGCCCTCGCCGACCCCTTCGACTCCGACGCAACGAGCGTGCGACTCGCGGCCTTCCTCGATTCCGCGCGGGTCTGCGCGCGTACCGACGACGACAAGACCCTGCTCGCGGCAGGGCTTGCCGAGCGGGCCTGACCCATGCCGACGCTACGCGGCTCAGACGGCTCGGTCTATGAGACGAATCGGGAGCTTGCCCGAGGCGGCGAGGGGGTCATTGTCGAGATCCGCGACCGAGCCGACCTGCTCGCCAAGCTCTACCTGCCAGGCCAGGCGAACGCCGAACGCTTCGCCAAGCTCCGCGCCATGCTCGCCGACCCGCCGCGCGACGAGATGCGGCTCAGCGAATTCAAGCACCCATCCATCGCTTGGCCGCTTGCCGGCTTGAACGAGGGCAGGCGCTTCGCCGGTTTTGTCATGCCGCGCATCCACGGCGGGCACGCGCTGTTCAACGCCTATCTGGTTCCGCCCCGTGGGGCGCTCGATCTCGATTGGCGCGCCCGACACCAGGTCGCCAAGAACCTGTGCATCGCCCTCAACGCCCTGCACGCCAAGGGCTATGTCATGGGCGACATCAACGAGCGCAACATCCTGGTCAACGCGCAAGGACTGGGGACCCTGGTCGATACCGACTCCTACCAGGTGCGTGCCGGCCCGGTCGTCCACCGCTGCACCGTCGGCATGCCGGAATACACCCCGCCGGAACTGCACGGCCAGCGTTTCGACCGGGTTGACCGCAGCCCCGAGCACGACCGTTTCGGGCTCGCTGTCCTGGTCTTTAAGCTGCTGATGGACGGACGCCACCCCTTCGCCGGGGTACCGACCGACCTGCAACGCTCCTACGGCAAGGTCGATGAATGGTGCATCAAGAGCGGCATCTTCCCCTGGTCGGCCAACGCGCATTTCCGCAAGCCCCCGGCGGCACGTCCGCTCGATAGCCTCGACCCCAGATTGGCCGCCCTGTTCGTCCGGTGCTTCGTCTCCGGCCACAGTGCACCGGCGGCGCGGCCCATGCCGAGCGAATGGATAGACGCGCTCGACCGCGCTCGCGTGCGCCTGGAGCGCTGTGCGAGCGGGCGACATTGGCGTTACCCGGAGGGCGGGGAATGCCACCTCTGTCGGCGTGCAGCAAGCGCAAAGGCGAGGCCGGCGGTTGGGAAGGTCCGGCCGCACCAGCCGCCCGTCGAGCCCCGGTCGCAGCCGGTCCAGCCGCGGCCGACGGTCAAACCCCCGCCGCCGGTACCGGTAACGACGTCCCGCGCGGCCCCTGTCCGAACTCAGTCGACGTCGCAGGATAAAGTTCGCTCCTGGGTTGCAGGTCTCATTGCGTACGGACTTCTTCCCGCTTTGATTGTCGGCCCTGTTTGGATCGCTAATCTATTCCCCGATGCCGCCATTCAGATTTACACTGCGGTGCTTTGTCTCTGTGGCCTCATGTTTTATCTTAGCCGGTAGTATAGCAATCTATACGATGGTTCGCGGATTATTGCAATACGAAGGCGCTGATATATCGTCTGTTATTCTCTCGCTCTTAGCCGCGGCATCATGCAGATTACAGCGCTACCTTTTCCGTCCCGTATACCTGCGGATGGTCCGCACACCTGACAGAACCACACATTTGAAATACCTACGGTTAGAGCCATGAACCCATCCGTCTATATTTTCGGGACGTGCCACTCACTGCAATGCGGGAACAAAGACAAATACTCCAAGAGCACCTTGGACGAGTTTTGTGAATATTTGCATAGAATCATTGAGCAGCACGGGATTGCTTTCATCGCCGAAGAAATGACGAGAAGCATGGTATGCCGTCATAGTGGCGCTTGCGCGGATGAAACGATCGCTGCTCGCATCGCTCAAGAGCGCAACATCCGGCATTGCTACATTGACATGGCCTGTCAGACAACGACCAATCTCTGTATTTTGCCCGAACAACTTGCGGCTGCCTCAAAACGTCTAGCCACACCAGGACATAATTCCGAAATACTCTATGAACTCGACTTTGGCCATTTCAGGCCGTCGAGGCCAGTTGATCCAGCAAGCGTTCCCAGTCCCGCTGGGAAATAACGAGGGCGTCCGGGTCTGCGGTTGAGTTGACGAAATTCGCCGCCGCCCAACTGGTGCGGCGCA
>NZ_CAIZIZ010000277.1 GCF_903933125.1 uncultured Lamprocystis sp.
CGCTCATCGTACATCCAGACAGACCTTTGATGTGGGGGCGGGTTTGAAACCAGCCCCTACGTCCGGTTATCACGGCCGACGGCTATACACCGGCGGGGCCGCTTCGACGATGATCGCGCCCGATTCAGGAACACTCTGAACTCGGCATACTGACCCGGCTCCGACTGCACCACGATGGAACCGTCAAACAATTCGACGATCCGGCGGCAAAGGTAGAGGCCGAGGCCGGAGCCTTTGATGCCCTCGCTGCCCGGCAGCCGCAGCCGGCCGAAGCGTTGGAACAGCCGCCCCAGGTCGGCGGCGGGAATGCCGATGCCCGCGTTGCGGACGCACAGCATCGCCTGGCGGCCGGACTGCTCGACCCTGATCTGAATGTCGGTGTCCTGGTAGCCGTACTTGATGGCGTTGTTGATCAGGTTCTTGAGCACGATGCGCAAAAGCCCCCAATTCCCGACGACCCGCAAGGGTTCGGGGGCGTGCAGGGTCAGCCGCATGCCTTTGCCGTTGTCGCGGTACTCCGGGCGATCAAGAATCGGCTCGACCACCTCGGACAGCAGATCGACGACCTCTTTCACGCCGGTGACTGGCTTGTTCTCAAGCTGGTACATGTGGCCGACGCAGTTGATGGTGTCCTGCAGATAGCCGCTGTTGCGCTCGATGCTTTCCACCGCCGTTTGCTGGGGCGCCGACAGTTCGCCGTAATAGCCCTTGCGCAGCGTTTCCGCCGTCGTCCGCAGGCTGGCCAGCGGGCTTCTGAACTCATGCGCCAGAATCGCCGCCTCGTCGAGATGCGGCCGATCCGTAATCTTGTCCACGGTGTCGAAGACCATGCCCAAGGCGATGCGCAATTGCTTGTCGATGACCGGCTGGCGCAGCCACAGACAACTGGCGGGGCGACACGGCTCCCGTGGTCCCTCGCTGTCCGGCGTCAGGGAGAAGAGCAACAAGCAGGGGGACTGACCGGGCGCGCCGGCCAGGTCCAGGGCCGCCATTCCGGGGGCCGTGGAATTGGCGATGACACCATTGATGCCCGGCTGACCCAGACGCCACAGCGCCTCCTGACCGCTGAGTGCGAATTCGCACACGCAGCCCTCCTCCTCCAGGATTGACGCGTAACGCCGACGGATGCTGAGATCGTGATCGAGCAGCAGGAGGTGAATCGGGTCGGCCATGCGTCAGTTTCCGAATAAGGTGATGATACCCGCGAGGGCCACAATCGCCGTTCCGGCCCCAGCGACCACTCGGATTTTTCCACAGATGTCACAGATGTTCACAGATAAAGAAAAACATCAGTATTCATCTGTGACATCTGTGACATCTGTGACATCTGTGGATCAGATTTCCACCATCGGGCCTCCGCGGAAGGTCTAGCCGGAACGATGATCAAGGCCGACAACGACAATGATTGCATTCGTTCCTAACTCTGCTTCTGACTCGTTACGTCGTGCAATTCATTCAACTTAGCCAACAGCACCTCAATCTGTACCGGCTTGGTCAGCATCGCATGCGTCGGCGGCAGGAAGCTCGCCTGCTCGTTGAGCGAGAAGCGAAAGTTGGTCGCCTGATGGATCGCGGTCAGGAAGATGACCGGTGTGTCCCGGATCTCCTTATAGCGTGAGGCATCGCGCTCGCTGCGCAACTGGTACACGAATTCAAATCCGGCGGTATCTTTTTCCATCATCACATCGAGAATGATGACGTCCGGGCGGTAGGCGAGCGCGGCCCGCAGGCCCGCGGTCGCGGAATGGGCCTGCTGTACCTGATAGCCATGCGCGGTGAGGACCAGGTCCAGGTCACGCAGGAGGTCTTTGTCATCGTCAACCAGCAGTATCTTTTTTTCCATTGGATGGGGACTCCGGGTCACGC
>NZ_CAIZIZ010000278.1 GCF_903933125.1 uncultured Lamprocystis sp.
CGCCGCCGCGCCGGGGCCGCCCGCGGGCCTGACGGGTTGGTTCCGTGGTCCCCCCAGGGTCCGCCGTGCGGACCCGCGCCCCGCGATTGCCGGTCGCGGCTGGCACGATGATCGAGATCGCCTAAAATGGCCAAAGTCGAGATAAAGCGATTAGGTGACGCGTCGGTGTAATCTCGGTGCAGGTCAGCGAGGACCATCAAAGGAGACTACCTTAAGACCAGGAACGCGCCGGAAGTCATCAACATCCGTGGTGAGCACGGCATGTCCGGCGGACACGGCGGTGGCAGCGATCAGGAGATCGTTGGCGCCGAGGGTCTCGCCTCGGGCATAGAGTGTCGCCTTGATCTCGGCATGAACGCGGGCCGCCGCCAGGTTGAAATCCAGGATCGGAAGGGCGGCCAGGACCGATTCGACGAAGGCCGATCGCTTGATGCGGCGTGCCTGTGTGGTCGCACGGTGGACGCCGACCAGCAGTTCCGAGGCGGTGACCGAGCTGATGTAGACGTTGCCGTAACCGGCCCAGGGGCTGAAATCGAGCGTTGGACACCCAGCGCCCGCGCTTCGTTCGGCGCGGATGAGCACATTCGTATCGAGTACCAGTCCCACGGCATCGGCCTTATCGGTCTTAAGCTCGGGGGAGCTCGGCCTAGGTCCAAGGGTTCCGATCCGCGCCCACGGCGCACTCGCTCTCGCCGATGTCTTGCTCGAAGGCATCAATGTCGTCCGGGTCCAGCCGCGGCAGCCGGGCGAACAAGGCGCTGAGTTCGAGAACCTTGACCTCTTTCGACGGGCTCGGGGGTACCAAACGGGCAATCGGCCTGCCGCCGCGGGTCAGCTCAAAGCTCGCGCCTTGTCGAGCGACGCGGTTGACCAGTGCGGTCAGATTCCGAGCGGCTTGTGTGACGTTGATCTCTTCCATTTCAATGTCCCAGGCGAAAGCGGGTGCGCTGATGATCAGCCGTTCGGAGGCGCCTGTAAAGGGGCGTTCCGGGGACCAGAGGCGAAAAAGGCAATCCCCAGCCTCAACGGATAGGAAACTAATCGAAAAGCCCATGCAGATACCAGCCGCGACGCCCCCTGAGTTCCCGATAGACCCACAGACGCTCGCCGCGCGCACTGGTGGCGATGAAATAATCACGCGCCACCGCGCAGTCGTCCCACCAACCGGTATCGATCCGCTCCCGCTCCGCACCCAGGTCGAGCGCGCCGTCCAGCCAGGGCTTACCGTCCCGCTCCTCCAACGGCACGGGCTGGGGCAACAGCCAGAGCGGGCGATCCAGACGCGCGCTGCCGCCGCCGGTCTCGCCCGGTTCGCTCCAGCGCCAGGCACGCTCCGGACGGTGATCGGCCGCCAGTGCGAGTCCGCGCACCGCGTCCCGACCCAGACGGGCCCGTAAGCGGTCGAGCAGCGCGGGATCCGGGCGACAGCCGGGCCGCGCCAACTCCGGAAACAATTCGCCGCTGCGCGGACTCAAGGGCAGGACAGCCGTCGCGGCCAGTGCGATCTCGCGCACCGGTGCCGGGAGTTCCATCCGCTCCAACTGGCCGCGCAGCAGTTCCAGCCAGCGCTCCGGGTCGGCCAATGGCTGGGCCGCGCCCAGGCTGAAGCAGGTATCAGCCCGGCTGGCGTGGCCAAGACGCCAGTCGAGCCGCGGCACCCCGGCCTGACGCCCGCCCAGGAAGCCGGCGAGTTCGGCGAGCAAACGCCGACAGGGAAAGACCAACGACTCGGCCAGGTCGACCTCCGCGGGCAGTTCGATCCGCGCACTGAAGCGGGGCGGCGGCACGAACATGGGGCGCGGGTCCGGGGTCTCGCCGAGCAGACGCTCCAGCCAGTCCACCCGCTTGGGGCCCAGCCGTTCGCGCAGCCCCGGACGGGGCAGGCGCAACACATCGGCGACGCGGCGCAGTCCCAGAGCGGTCAGGTCTTCACACTCGCGCGCACTGAGGCCCAACGCGGCCAGGGGCAAACCGTCGACTGCGGCATGCAACGCGTCCAGATCGGGGATCACGGGCCAGCCCGCGGACTCGGCCGAGGCCTCAAGCTGCCGTGCCCAGACCAGGGCGCCCAATGGCGTCGGCGCCATGGCGAGCCGCCCGTGATAGCCGCTTGCGCTGATCCCCACGCTCACCTGCGCAAGCAAGGCGTCGGCCCCGCCGAACAGGCGAAGACTGGCCGCCACGTCGAGCAGCAGCGCGCGGGGCGGCGCCGGACTGACCTGGGGCGTAAAGCGGATCGACCAGGCGGCCAGGTGCTCCAAGGCTTCCTGTTCCGCGGCCGGCCGCCGGGGCATGACGGTCAGTTCCGCACACAGCGCACGGGCGGCACCAACCCCTTGGCCGGGACGAATACCCGCACGCATCGCGGCGGTGTTACAGCGCAGGATGCGCTCGCCGCGGCGGTGGACGCAGACCGCGAGCGGGGCCTCGGCGGTGCGCGCCCGCGCGAAGACCTCCAGGGGCAGATCGGGGAGATGGATGGCAAGCCAGCGCATGAATGCACCCCGCGGGCCGGTGATCCTGGGAGAATAGCCGCCTTACGCCAACACGGTCCAGTAGACCGCGGGGAATGGGGGAATCGTCAAAGAGAATGAAAACCAAAACGCCTGCCGTACCTGCCGCCTGCCCCTGCGGATCCGGGGCAGCTTACCTGGACTGCTGCGGCCGATTCATCGCCGGGGCCGCGCTACCCGACACGGCGGAGCAGCTCATGCGCTCCCGTTACAGCGCATACACTTTATGCGAAGATGAGTATGTGCGCGCGACCTGGCACCCGAGCACCCGACCCCCGGACCTGCAAGCCGACCCCAAGGTGCAGTGGCTCGGGCTCAAGATCATCGCGACTGAAGCTGGCGGGCCTGAGGACCTTCGCGGTCTGGTGGAGTTCGTCGCCCGCTACAAGCTGGGCGGGCGGGCACACCGGCTGCATGAGCGCAGCCGCTTCGCGCGCCATCAAGGCCGCTGGTGTTATGTCGACGGCGACCTGTCGCCGGAGCACGGTCGCTGACCGCGTCCCCTCGGCCTCACCCGACATCCGCCAGCGGAAGGCCGTCTTCCGAGTCGGCCTGGTCCGCATCCTGCGTCCCTTGCCAGCGGATGGCGCCCGCGCCGCTGACGGCGGCCTCATCGACCAGACAGCCGGTGACGCCGCTCATGGAGGGCAACTCAAACATGGGCCGCTGTAACAGCCCTTCCAACACGCTGCGCAGACCGCGCGCCCCGGTCCCGCGCTCGATCGCCTTGCGGGCGATGGCGGCCAGCGCCTCAGGCGTAAACTCCAGGGCCACGCCTTCGAACAGAAACAACTGCTGGAATTGGCGCACCAGGGCATTGCGGGGCTCGGTGAGGATGCGCACCAGCGCCGCCTCGTCCAGATCGTGCAGGGCGACGACCACCGGGAACCGGCCGATGAATTCCGGAATCAGGCCAAAGTGGCGCAGATCGTCCGGTTGCGTCTCGGCGTAGATGCGTCCGGCGCCCTGCGCATCGGACTTCGTCTTCGGCTCGGTATGGAAGCCGATACTGGCTGGGCCCGGCTCCAACCGGCGCCGCAGCACCCGCTCCAGACCGGCAAAAGCCCCGCCAACCATGAACAGGATGTTGCGGGTGTCGATCACCGGTATCTCGCTGCCCTCCTTGCGGCCCTTGGGGCTGATCTTGACCTGGGTCCCCTCCACCAGCTTGAGCAAAGCTTGCTGTACGCCCTCGCCCGACACATCACGGGTACCGTGGCTGCTCTCCCCGACGCGGGCCAGTTTGTCGATCTCGTCGATATAGACGATGCCCCATTCGGCCAGCTCACGCTTACCGCCGGCCGCATCCAGGAGCCGCGCGAGGATGCTTTCCACATCCTCACCAACATAGCCGGCCTGCGTCAGCGTGGTGGCATCGGCGATCACGAAGGGGACGCCGACGATCCGCGCCAGGGTGCTGGCGAGCAGCGTCTTGCCGGTTCCGGAGGGGCCGAGCATCAGGATATTGGACTTATCGATCTCCACCCGATCCGGATCGTCCAGGACACGGCGGGGGTGATTCGCTTCTGCCGCCAGCCGTTTGTAATGGTTATACAGGGCCACCGCCAGGCATTCCTTGGCTGTTTCCTGACCGATCACGTAACGGTCCAGATGGTCTTTGATCTCTTTCGGCTTGGGCGGAGCCTTCAGTGGCCCGGTCAAAGCGCGGGTCCGGCCCCAACTGGTGACCACCTGGTGAGCCAAGGCTACGCAGGCCTCGCAGATATGGCCATCGATCCCGGCGATCAGGGGGGTATCGGCGCCTTGAACGGCGCCACAGAAGGAACAGGCGTGAGGGGGCGGCATGTTCATGCGGCCTGCCCCGCGCGCCAGGCCTGAGCGGCGGGCGCGGTCGGCCCGGCCGCATCGCCAGCCGCCGCCAGGCGCAGTTCCGCAATCCAGGCCGTCTGGCTGCGGCGCCGTTGCCGCTCTTCCAGCATCAGGCGAATCTGCGGCTGCGCCTCGGTAAACTGGAGCGCGTGCGCCAGCAAAATGTGCTCGCACAGGAGCAGGTGAAAGCCGAGTTCGGATTCCACCGGGCCGCTGATCTCACCCACGGCCATGGCGAACAGAACCGCGTCGAGCGCCGGATACAACTGGCCCCGACGGACCTCACCCAGACGCCCGTCCTGCAGTGCCGTCGGACACTCTGATTGCTCGCGCGCCAGGACCGCAAACCGCTCCGGACGGCCAACCCTGGAGCGGTCCAGGTCCGCCACCAGCCGGTCCATGCGTGCCCGCACCACCTCCCGGCCGTTCTCCGCGAAGGCGTCGTTCACCGTAATCAGGATGTGGCGGGCACCACGCCGCTCCGGAACGGTGAAACGGTCCTGATGAAGCTCAAAGAAAAGCTGTTCATCCACGGCGTCGACGCTCAGCCGTTGATCGCCCACCCGCCGCATCGCCGCGTCAAAGGTCAGTTCCCGCCGCAACGCGCTGCGCAGGGTGACCAGATCCAGCGCATTGCGTTCGAGGTCCGAGACAAAGTCGTCCGCATCCGTGTAGCGCGAGCGCAGCTCGCCCACCGCGGCCTCAACCTGGTCGAGCGGGATCACCACCGCACGCGCTTGCGCTGACCCGAGAACCAAGGTTTCCAGTTCAAAGGTTCGCTGGGCCAGTCGCATCGCCTCCGCCCGCTGGGCATCGTCCAGAGCCCAGGTGCCAAGCTGGAAACGCTCACCCGCGGCGCGCAGCAGATGGTAACGAAACTCGGCCGGATGATTCAGGGCTTCAGCAGACATGGATGTGCTCGTTAAACCGCGCCAAGCGCGAGATACGTAATTTCTGTGATACGTTGCGTCCCGTGCCGAGCCCCCTGTGTCGGCCAGACCGGCCCCCGATACCAGAAGCACGCAGCGTTTATGCTTAAG
>NZ_CAIZIZ010000279.1 GCF_903933125.1 uncultured Lamprocystis sp.
GACCCTACAGGTCACGGTATTACCGCCGGGTCCGTTGTGCGGACCGTCCGCGGCGGGCCGGAATGATGATCAAGGCCGCACTGGGGGCGGTTTAAGCAACGGACTGGTAATAGAGATTCTGCGGATGCCTGGCCTCGGCAAAGAAGAACCAGCGCTCGAACAACAGCCCCAGGTACTGCACGGCAAAAGCGACGATCGGCAGCGTTGGCGACTGGGTGGCATAGGCGGCGCCGATCAGCAGAATCGGCAGCGGAAAGACCAGGAAGAGGAACAGCAGGCGCACGGTACGCAGCGTGCCCGCCGAACGGCCGTGGAAGAACTCGCGGGTGTTGAATGACCCGGCGGTCGCCCCCTGGGCTTTTTGACTCACGGTCTGGTGGCGCACGCCGATGGCGCTCTGTACCGTGCTCTTGTGCTGTAAACGGGCGTTACGGGTGAGCGAGGCGAAGCGGCTGATCAAGGCCATGAGGGTAAAGATCACCGACCAGGTACCGAAGAACGCGACCAATTGATTGCCGATAAAGGCCGAGTAGGCCGCCGCCAGCATGAATCCGGAGGCCAGGCCAAAAAGGGTGAAGTTGATGACCGTGAGCGGCGAACTCCACTCCTCCAGAAAGCGAACACCCGCATAAATCATGGCGGTGCAAACGAACAAGGCGAAGACCGCAAGGGTCGCGGCCAGACCGATCAGCAGTGTCGCATCGACCGCCAGCCAATTCCCCAGGGTGAATAGCGACTGGGTGTGAGCGGTCCAATGCGCCAAACCGTAGGCGAACACCAGGGCCATCACCAGGGGCAGCACCAGCACCTCACGGGAGAGCCAGGAGGTCCGCCAGCGGGCCGCCGCCCGCCAGGCACGCTCCGGCCGCCCCAGGTGAAAGAATGAGGCGATCAGCCCGCCGACGAGCAGGGTCAGTGCCACCAGACTGCCGAAGGCATAAAACTCATCCCCCTGCGCGGGCAGCAGGTTGGCCAGGGCATAGATCTGCCCGGTATAGAGGGCCAGGAACAGCCCCTGTCCGGCGCCGATCAGGGTGGTCAGAAAGATAACTGAGAAGGCGGGATGCATAAAAGTTTCCTTCAGTGATTAACGAGTAGAGGAAGGGTTCACTAATAAGTTAAACAAGTCCATTAGGGGACGCCTGTGCTGTCTCGGTCGTTGTCGTTGTCGTAATCGAGTTGTTGATCCCTCGATGATGCGTTGGGCCTTGATCACGATTCCGGCCACTTGGGCTCGCCGGATGCGTAGTCAGGCCATCCTGGCCTGACACCCTCAGGGCTGGAAGCCCTGACTACGCATGCGGCTGGCCGGGATTACGATCAAGGCCATGCGTTGGACCCGCGCGTGACGCGATCGTATCCTTTCAAACCCTTAGCGGCCTGGTACGCCTAAGCTGTGTAGCGAATCAAAACCCGACAGACAGCGGGCTGCTCCTGCCAAACTTGAATCGCTTATCCGATTACGATTACGATTACGACAACGACAACGACAACGACAACGACAACGACCGGGACGCCAAAGGCGTCTTCGACTAGACTGATTTCGCCTATTCGTGAGCGGTCTCCTACCACGTCACATCATCCAGGGTTTCCTCACCGCTGTAGGTCGTGAGGTCCTCTTTGCGCAGCGGATTGTCCGCCCGGATCAGTTCTTCCGGATCGATGTAGATGCGGGTCTTGCGCCGCGGCAAATAATGGTTGGCGGGCTTGGTGCCCCATTCGGGCATCAATTGATAACCGCCGCGCTCACGAATGGCGATTGACACCTCGGAGTCGGGGTCCTCCACGTCGCCGAACAAGCGCGCACTGGTCGGGCAGGCCAGCACACAGGCGGGCTTGCGCTCGCGTTCCGGCAGGGTCAGGTCAGTGATACGGTCGATGCACAGGGTGCATTTCTTCATCACCTTCTGCTGTTCGTCCACCTCGCGGGCGCCATAGGGACAGGCCCAGGAGCAATACTTGCACCCGATGCACTTGTCATAGTCCACCAGCACGATGCCGTTGTCCGCCCGTTTATGGGAGGCCCCGGTGGGGCATACCGGCACGCAGGGGGGATCCTCGCAATGCAGGCAACTCTTGGGGAAATGGACCGTCTCGGTGTCGGGAAAGGTACCGACTTCGAAGGTCTGAACGCGATTGAAGAAGGTCCCCGTGGGGTCCGCGTCATAGGGGTTCTCATCGACCAGGGGTCCGGCCCAACCGGAGGTATTCCACTGCTTGCAGGAGGTCACGCAGGCATGGCAGCCAACGCAGACATTGAGGTCGATGACCAGGGCCAACTGGCTCATAAGCTCGTTTCTCGCTCAGTTACGATCCCGGCGATTAGTGTCCGGGTCGGCATCGTCGTCGTCATCTTCGTCATCTTGTTCTTCCTCGTACTCTTCGATCAGCAACTCCTCGGCCAGATCGGAGGGCTCCACCTCGAGTCCCATGAGATCCTCATCCCAATTGGTGCCCACCAGGACGCCGTCCTCGCTCATGCCGGCCAGCCAGGTATCGATGAACAGATCCAGATCCAGGCTGGTCGGCACAAAGCCGGCCCAGTCGTCGGTGCAGTGGGCCGCGGCGGCCACCTCTTCCGACCAAAAGGGATAGACGTCCGTATCTTCGTATTCATTCGACTCACAGATGGCCCAGCCCTCATCGGACTTGAGCCCCCATACCTGCCCCGTCTCGCGCACGCGCGTAACAAAGCGCTCATGGTGGTCTTGATAGTCGGGACTGAGGTCGCTCATGGTGCTTGCCTGGTTGGCGGGTACGCGCAACGCGCACCCTACGGATGATTCGGAGAAAACCGGGTATCAGCGCTTGCCGAAGAGTCCCGCAACATAGGCCTGCCAGCGCCCGCGCCGCCGTTCCTGACCAGGCAACAGGGGCATCGGATCGAACTGGGGTGAGGTGATCTTAGGCTCATCCGCCGCGGCCTTGTACACGCGCACCCGCACATCGAACCAGGCCGCCTGACCGGTGATGGGGTCCGAGTTGGACAGATGCTCACCGTTGCCGGTCGGCGGCAATTCCTCGCTGATCAGATGATTAAGCAGGAATCCCTTGCGGGACTCGTCGGCACGATGACTCAAACCCCAGGCGCCGGACGCCTTGCCGATGGCGTTCCAGGTCCACACGGTGCCGGGCTCCACCGCTTCGGAGAAGCGGCACATGCAGCGGACCTTGCCGTGCGGCGACTCCACCCAGATCCAGTCGCCGTCGTCGAAGCCGTTGGCGGCGCCCACCTTCGGGTTGACGAACAGGTAATTGTGGCTGTGAATCTGGCGCAGCCAGGCATTCTGGCTGTCCCACGAATGGTACATGGCCATCGGACGCTGGGTGAGCGCATTGAGCGGATACTTGTGGGTATCGGTCAACTTGGTTTCGAGCGGCTCGTAGTAAAACGGCAGCGGGTCGAAATAGGACTCAACGCGGCGGCGCAGCCGGTCCGGCGGCTGGCGGCCGGGGCGCTTGCCCTGCGCGGCCAACCGGAAACGCTGCAGCACTTCCGAGTAGACGTTCAGCAGGATGGGCTCAGCGTACCGGGTGATGCCATGCGCCCGCGACCAGTGCAGATAGCCCTTGTTCCAGTTGCGCATGTACTGGTAGGAGCGCGGCAGTTCATGGTGATAGAAACAGCCGTTCTTGGCGTACATTTCCCACTGCCGGGGATTAGGCTCGCCCTTGAGGAACTTCTCGCCGCCGCGTCCGCGCCAGCCGGCCAGGAAGCCAATGCCGGACCCCGGCGAGGTTTCGTAGTTGACGATAAAATCCGGGTAGTCGCGATACTTGCGGCTGCCGTCTTCGCGCACGAAGGCGGGCAGCTTGAGCCGCGAGCCCAACTCGACCAGCACGTCCTGGAAGGGCTTGCAGTCGCCCTTGGGCGGCAACACCGGGATGCGCACCGCATCGACCGGCCCGTCGAATTCCGAGATCGGCCGGTCCAGCATGGAAAAGACGTCGTGCCGTTCCAGATAGCTGGTATCGGGCAACACCAGGTCGGCAAAAGCGACCGTCTCGGAGGAGAAGGTGTCGCAGACCACCAGGAAGGGGATCTTGTATTCCCCGTCCTCGCTCTTGTCGACCAGCATCTTGCGGACTTCGACCGTGTTCATGGTCGAGTTCCAGGCCATGTTGGCCATGAACAGGAACAGGGTATCGATCGGGTAGGGGTCACCGCGCCAGGCATTGGTGATGACGTTGTGCATCAACCCATGCACCGCCAGCGGATACTCCCAGGAGAAGGCCTTGTCCAGACGGACCGCCTCCCCCGCGGCATCGACGAACAGGTCCTCCGGGCGCGCCGGCCAACCCAGCGGCATGCCGTCCAGCGGGGTGTTGGGCTGAACCGCCTCGGGCCCATGGGGCGGCTTGGGACAGGGCGGAATCGGCCGCGGAAAGGGCGCCTTGTGGCGGAAGCCGCCCGGCCGGTCGATGGTTCCCAGCAGGGTCATCAGAATGCCCAGCGCACGGATGGTCTGAAAGCCGTTGGAATGGGCGGCCATGCCGCGCATCGCGTGAAAGGCCACCGGATTGCCGGTGACCGAGTCGTGCTCGTTATCCCAGCAGTCGGTCCACTGGATCGGCAGCTCGATTTTCTGATCGCGCGCGGTTACGCCCATTTCCTGGGCCAGCCGGCGGATGGTGTCGGCCGGGATGCCGGTGATGCCGGCCGCCCACTCCGGCGTGTAGTCCTCCACCCGCTCCTTCAGGAGCTGGAAGCCGGGCTTGACCGCGGTGCCGTCATCCAGGGTATAGCTGCCCATCAGGCGCGGATCGGCACCGGGGGTGTGGGTCAGCACCGGACCCTTGGCCCGGTCCCACCAGAGCTTGTTTTCCGGATCGATGCAGCCTTCTTCGATCGGCACGTCGACCCGCCGATGGAAGAGCCCGTGATCCGCGCGCGTGCTGTCGTCGACCACCAACTCCGCGGAGTTGGTGTACTGGATCAGGAAATCCCGGTCATAGAGCCCGAGCTTGATGATCTCGTGGATGATGGCGAGCAACAGGGCACCGTCGGTGCCGGGCTTGATCGGCACCCACTCGTCGGCGATGGCCGAGTACCCGGTACGGATCGGATTGATGGAGACGAAACGCCCACCCCGGCGCTTGAACTCGGAGATGGCGATCTTCAGCGGGTTGCTGTGATGGTCTTCAGCGGTGCCGATCATCACGAACAGCTTGGCCCGGTCCAGATCCGGCCCGCCGAACTCCCAGAAGGAGCCGCCGATGGTGTAGATCAGGCCGGCCGCCATGTTGACCGAGCAGAAACCGCCGTGGGCCGCATAATTCGGCGTGCCGAACTGCTTTGCGAAGAGACCGGTCAGCGCCTGCATCTGGTCGCGCCCGGTGAACAGCGCAAAGCGCTTGGGGTCCTCGGCACGGAGCCGGCCCAACCGCTCGGTGAGCAGCTCGAAGGCCGCCTCCCAGGAGATCTCCTCGAACTGCGAGGTCCCGCGCTCCGCGCCCGGCTTGCGCCGCAGCGGTTTGGTCAGGCGCCCCGGCGAGTACTGCTTCATGATCCCCGAGGAACCCTTGGCGCACAACACACCCTTGTTCAGCGGGTGGTTTGGGTTACCCTCGATGTAGCGGATCTCGCCGTCGCGCAGGTGCACCCGGATGCCGCAGCGGCAGGCACACATGTAGCAGGTGGTTTCTTTGACCTCGACTCGGCCGACGGTGGAGTCCGAGTAGGTGATGGGATCCTGCATGAGGGCGACCTGAGCATGGGGCGTTAACTTCAGCGGATTCTAATGTTCTTGAGCGGTTCGGCGCAAACCCGCGTTGATCAACCACCGACTTTGGCTGGGATATCAGCGCCCGAGGCCAACACGCAACAACCGTCGCACCCGGTCTGCGTGTCGACGCCGCTTGCCGGACCGGGATCGGTAGGTCAAGCTTGCCGGAAGAGGCGCGGCGCCTGCCCTTGGCCCGCGATCCTTCGTCCCTCGGTGTTCGTGGAGTCTTGCATTGCGAATCTCGCTCATCCGCTCGTTGCTCTTTGGTGCAGCGATTCTCGTCTCCTGCACCGGTGCCGCCCTGGACCTGCAAACCATCGAAGGTGCCAGACTGGTTCCAACCCACTGGGCCGACGGCGACAGCTTCCGCGTCCGGTTTCCGGACGGCGCCGAGCATACGGTGCGCCTCTACGGCGCGGACTGTATCGAGTGGCATGTCACGGACGGCTCGGACGCGCGGCGGCTGCGCGACCAACGCTGGTATTTCGGGATCACCAACTACGGCGGGACACCGGCGGCATCCATCACGCTCGCCAAGTCGCTCGGCGAGGCGGCCGCGCGCGAAGCTCACACCCGACTGGCCAAGCCATTCACCGTCCATACGTCCTTTGCCGATGCACGCGGCGATGCCAGGTATCGGCGCGTCTATGCGTTCGTCACCACCGCGGAGTCCGAGGATCTGGCCACCCTCCTGGTGACCAAGGGTCTCGCCCGCGCCCACGGCGTCTATCGCGGAACGCCTCAGGGGCAGAGCCGAACCGAGTACCAGGAGCAACTGCGCGATGCCGAACTGCTGGCGGCACACAATGGGCAAGGCGTTTGGGCCTATACCGACTGGAGTTCATTCCCCGTCCAGCGTCGCGCCCTGCGCGCTGAGGACGCGGCCGGCGAAGTAGCAACCGGCAAGACACTGCCCAAGGCAGCACTCAACATCAACACCGCGTCGCGCGATGAACTGATGAGCCTGCCCGGTATCGGGGAAATCACCGCCAACGCCATCATCGAGAAACGCCCCTACCGGCGGATTGATGACCTGCTGCAGGTTCGCGGTATCGGCCCCAAGCTGCTCGACAAGCTGCGGCCTGGGGTCGAAGTCGGGCAGTGACGGTCGGGGCGCCGCCGCGGCGCAGATCGCACTCAGCCAATAAAAACACGTTGCGCTCGATCTTGTGACTCGCTACCGTTATGTCTCTGCGCCGTCATGGCCGCCAATCGTCAAGAGGGTCCGGATACGATGGCCAAAGCACCAAAAATGTGGATCTATAGTCCACCGAAGAAACCCGCCCCTAAAGTACCGCCGAACGTCAAGGCCGACATCGAGAAAAGGGCAGCCGAACTCGTGACCCAGCTCAAGCTGACGCGTGTTCAGGCCCCGCCGGCGGCTGACGCGTTTCAGCACAACTACCTTGCCGATATTTATACCAAGTGGTATCGCCATTACTTTTACGTTTGCGCAAAGTATTGCGTTCCCGGCCCCAATGCGCTTGTGCCGTTTTTCGAAGCGAAATTGGCGCGACTGGAATATATTGAGCCCAACTGCTTCGATCTGTCGTTCATGCGTTACACCGGCGAGTGGGTGCTGCTGCATTCCAACCTGACGCTCGACGACTGTTTGACAAGTATCGCGGAGGAACCCTATTTCGAGTGAGTACGGTCGGACGGTGATCCAGGTGGGCATTGATCATCGTTGCTGCCTGCGATGTCACCTGACCGGATCCGTGACCAAGGCCCCCAGGTGCTTCACTGTGCCGGAGCCCGACACGCGGACTCTGATCGCCGTTCCGGCAACAGCGATCATTCCGTGGGAATGCGATCCTTATTCCGTGCCAGCCAGGTGCGGAAGTCCTGCAGTCGCGGATTCAAGGCACGGGCAACGGCCGGATCGCGCGCTGCGCAGAAGTCGGACTCGAAATCGGCCTTGAATTGGAACATATTGCCGAGATCATCGGCACCGGGAAAGCCGAACGACCGGTAGACCGCCGGGGTGACGGCGTTATAGATCACATCCTGACCCAGGGCACGGCTGAGTTCCTCGGCCATCCGGGCGCCGGTGAGGTGTTCGCCGGCGATCCCGATGGTCTTACCGATCAGCGCGTCACCGCCCTTGAAGATGCCGTAGGCGCAGCGCCCGATGTCCTCGGCAGCAATGCCGGGGAGTTTCTTGTCGCCCATCGGCAGGGTGAATGCAAGCCGGCCGTCGGGCCCGGGCTTGGGTGCCATCCCGAAATGGATCAGATTATCCCAATAGAAGGAGGTCAACAGAAAAGTGGTAGGCACGCCCCGCTCGGTGAAATAGGCGTTGGACTCACCCTTGGCGTCGAAGTGCGGCACCTTGTACTCCTCCATAAGCGTGGGCATCCGCGTATCCCCGAGCGGAACCCAGCGGCGGGTATCCTCCAGGGTGGACCAGATCACATGGCGCAGCCCCGCGGACTTGGCGGCCGCGGCCAGACCGCGTGCTTGGGCCTTCTCCCGGCCGGGCGAGAAATGGTCCCAAAAAAAGGTCACGAAGTAGGCCCCGTAGGCACCCGCGCCCGCGCGCTCCATGCTCGCCGGATCATCGACATCGGCGCCGACCACCTCCGCCCCCATCGCGGCGAGCGCCCGCGCTTTCGGGGCGTTCGGATCGCGGGTGATCGCGCGGGCGGTGAATCCCCCTTGCGGATCGTCCAGAATCGCCCGCACCAGTCCGCCGCCTTGGGCACCCGTAGCCCCCAGAATCGCGATAATTTTCTTGTCAGCCATGTTGCACCTTTCACGGTGGTTGGAATTGAGCGCAGAGCGCCAGGAAATGCGTAGCACCGAGGGAGATTCGCTCCGAACCCGCAAACATCGCAATCCCGTAGGTTGGGGTGAGGAACGAACCCCAACATTTCAGCGCCTTGCGTTTGGCTCCTCGTTGGGCTTCGTTCCTCAGCCCAACCTACAAGGAATACTTGCCCAATCTCGGAAGCGGGGTTACGAGAAAGCCTTGGACTGCTGGTCCGGCATCCCGTGCGCACGATGCTCGACCGGCGACAGCAGCATATAGAACGCCGGCACCACGAACAGCGTAAAGATGGTCCCGATGCCTAAACCCGTCATGATGACAAGCCCGATGTCGAACCGGCTCACCGCTCCCGGCCCGCTGGCGATCAAGAGCGGGATCATGGCGACCAGCATGGAGACCGTGGTCATCAGGATGGGCCGCAGGCGAATTGCCGACGCCTGCTCGACGGCCTCGCGTTTGGACAACCCCTCGCGCTCGCGCAATTGATTGGCGAATTCGACGATCAGGATGCCGTTCTTGGCGACCAGTCCGATCAGAGTAATCAGCCCCACCTGTGTATAAATATTGATACTCGCAAAGCCCAGGAACAGGAAGGCCATAGCCCCGGCAATCGTGAGCGGCACCGACATGAGGATGACGAAGGGATCGCGCCAGGACTCGAATTGGGCGGCGAGCACCAGATAGATGATCAGGAGCGCCAGGAAGAAGGTGACCTCCAGGGCCGTCCCCTCGCCTTTGAACTGGCGCGACTCGCCTTTGAAGTCGAAGCGCACGCCGCGTGGGAAGAGCGCCTTCGCCTGTTCTTCCAGATAGCCGAGCGCATCGCCGAGGGTCACGCCAGGCATCGGCACGCCGGAGAGGGTGATCGAGTTCAATTGCTGGAACTGCGTGCGTTTGGACGGCTCGACTTCATGGCGGATCTTCACCAAGGCACTCAATGGGATCAGCTCACCGGCGCGGTTGCGTACATGATAGTCGGCCAACTCACCGACATCGTTGCGGAAGCGCCGCTCCACCTGGGGAATGACCTTGTAGCTGCGCCCCTCCAGACTGAACCAGTTCACATAGTCCTCATTCAGCATGCCCGCCAGGCTGGCACCCAGGTCCGCCATGCTGATGCCCATATCCCCGGCCAGGTCGCGGTCGACTTCCAGGACGACGCGCGGGCGCTCCAGCTTGACATCCTTTTGCAGAAACATGAACTTGCCGCTGGCCATGGCGGCGCCAAGCAACTGCTCCGCCAATCCGTCCAATTCGGCGTACTCCCGGTCGGAGACGATGACGAAATCCACCGGAATGCCGGTCCCCGGTGTCGGCAGGCTGGGCAGGGGAAAGACGACCGTATTCAGGCCGGCGATCTGCGACAGGGCGCCCTGCAACTGCGGCAGCACCGCGTCCTGCGAGCGCTCACGCCGGGCCGCCGGGGGCATCTTGAAACCGCCGAAGGTCATGCTCTGATCGCCACCGAAGCCGGCGAGCAGGAAGGACTCGTCATACTCCGGAATGGATTCGAAAATGGGCAGCATCTCCTTGATGTACTTCAGGTCATAGTCGATGGTCGCGGTCTGTGGGGCGGTGGCCATGAAGAACAGGATGCTCTGGTCCTCGGTGGGAGCCAGCTCCTTCTTGGTCATGCCGTACATGGCATAGGTGGCCGCGATCACCACCACCGCGACCAGCAGGGTGATCGAGGGGAACTTGAGCCAGCCGTGCAGCAGTGACTTGTAGCCCCGCGCCAGGGACTCGAAGGCGTGCTCCACCGCCAACTCGAAACGCCCCTGCTGCCCCCCGGCGCGCAAGGCCCGGGCGGCCAGCATGGGCGAGAGCGTCAGCGCCACAACGCCGGAGACCAGCACCGCTCCGGCCAGGGTGAAGGCGAATTCGGTAAAGAGGGTCCCCACCAGGCCGCCCATGAAGCCGATGGGGGCATAGACCGCAATCAGGGTCGTGGTCATGGCGATGATCGGCAGGGCCAACTCGCGCGCGGCGTCGATGGCGGCCTGAGTGTTCGACTTGCCCATCTCCAGGTGCCGATGAACGTTTTCCACCACCACGATGGCGTCGTCCACCACCAGGCCGATCGCCAGCACCATGGCGAGCAGCGTCAGCAGATTGATGGAGAAGCCCATCAGCAGCATCAGAAAGCCGGCCCCCACGATCGACAGCGGCACCGCCACCGAGGGCACCAGCGCGGCGCGCAGGGACCCCAAGGACAGGAAGACCACCAACAGCACGATCAGTACCGCCTCGGCCAGGGTCTTGAACACCTCGCGGATCGACGCCTCGATGAACTCGCTGGCGTCATAGGGGATGAACGCATTGAGCCCTTCCGGGAAATCGGCCTTGAGGCTGGGCAGCAGGGCCTTGACCCGCCCGGCCACATCCAGCGGGTTGGACCCCGGCGTTTGCTCCACCCCGATGAAGATGGCCGGGATGCCCTTGTAGAGTGTGCTGGAGTCATAGTCCGCGGCGCCCAGTTCGATGCGGGCGATGTCGTCCAGGCGCACCAGCGTGTCGGCCTCCGACTTGACCACCAGCCGGCGGAAGTCTTCCACCTGACTGACGTCCGTGGTGGCCGAGAGGTCGATCTGCACCAGATTGCCCTTGAGCCGACCCAGTCCGGCGAGATAGTTATTGGTCTGCAGGACGCGGGCAACATCCTCACCGGTCACGCCCAGCGCGGCCATGCGCGCCGGATCCAGCCAAATCCGCATGGCGAAGGTCTGGTTGCCGATCAGCTCGGCCTTGGCCACACCTTGCAGCGCCTGTAACTGCGGCTGGACCACCCGCAACAGATAATCCGTAATCTGCGGCAAGTCCATCTCCTCGCTGTAGAACGCGAGATACATGAGCGCCGTGGAATCGCCGGTGGTGGAGTCGATCACCGGATTCTGCGCCGCCTCCGGCAGCACGTTGATGCGACTCGCCACCTTGGCCTGGATTTCAGCCATCGCCGCCTTGGGGTCATAGTTGAGGCGCATGTTGGCCTCGATCAGCGACACCCCCGGCGTGCTGGTGGCGGACAGAAAGTCGATGCCGTCGGCCTCGGCGATCGCCTGCTGCAAGGGTGTGGTGATAAACCCCTTGACCAGTTCACTGCTCGCCCCCGGATAGGCGGTGGTGATGGTCACGACTGTGTTCTGGGTCTTGGGGTATTGACGGACCTCGAGATCCAGAAAGGCGCGAATGCCCAGGATGAAAATGAGCAGGCTCACGACACTCGCAAGCACCGGGCGGTGGACGAAGCTGTCGGTGAACTTCATTGCGGCTTGGTCCCGGTCTGGGCCTGGGTCGCGGTCTCGGCCTGAATCTGCACTTCCTGCCCATTGGTGAGCTTCACCTGCCCGGCCGAGACCACCCGGTCACCCGCCTGAAGTCCATCCAGCACCGCGACCTCGTCCCCACGGACCGTCCCGGTCTTGATCTGGCGCCGCTGCACCGTCAACTTGCCGTCCTTCTCCTCCACCAGGAACACCGAGTCCCCGTAGGTGTTGAAGGTGACCGCCTCGCGCGTCAGCGTCAGCACCCGCTCCTGAACCGGCAACACCGTCTGCACCCGCGCGAACATGCCGGGCCGCAGCTTCAGCCCCGGATTCTTGAAGCGGGCGCGCACCTGGACACTGCGGGTGCCCTTGTCGACGCCGGGGGTGATGGCCGTGATCGCCCCATCGAACTGATCCTGCGGATGGGCCGCGACCTGCACCCGCACCGGCTGCCCGACCCGAATTTGGCCGATCTCCCGCTCGGGCAGTGAATAATCCACATAGACCGGGTCCAGCGCCTGGAGCAACACAATCGGCGTCCCCTCGGGAAGGAACTGTCCGACATTAACCTTACGGATGCCGAGTTGACCGGCGAATGGCGCGCGGATGGTTTTCTTGTCGATGGTCGCCTGCTTGGATTTGACCATGGCACGGGTCTGGTCGACCTGGGCACTGACCTCATCGACATCACCCTGCGACACCGCCTGCCCTTTCAACAGCGAACTGTTCCGCCCGAGCTTGAGCGCGGCCAGGCGTTCCGCCGCCTGCAGCCCTTCCAGGTCCGCCTGATCCACGTCGTCATCGAGCAGCACCAGGATCTGGCCCTGGGTGACGGTGATTCCGGAATCGAAACGAATCTCCTCGATCTGCCCGGCCACCTGATTGCTGACCTCAACCCCTTGCACCGCCGCGACTGAGCCGACCGCGTCCAGCGTCGGCTCCCAGCGGGTCTCCCGCACGGTTGCCGCGGTGACCATCGGGGCCGGCATGGGTTGGGAGAACATGGCGATCTCCCCCTGAATCTGGCCGTACTTGAGCCAGGCGAGCCCGGCAACCACGACGAGGAGAACGAGCAACACCAGCACGAAGCGCAAGAACATGGAAGCCTTTCCGAAAGCGGGACCGCGGGCCAGGCAGGACCAAGCACCGGGGGTCATTGACGGGATTAAGCCGCGATTATAGTTTGCCGCGCGGCGGATCGCGCGCACCGCTCGGCTGGATGTCGATTGGACAACAAGCGACAGGGGCCAATCCACGGGCGGATAATCGGGAAAATCGACTACTTTGAACCAAGAGCCCTGCCATGCCGACCCCTGCCGATCCACCCACGACCGCCCAGGCGATGTCCATCAACCGCCCCGAAGCCTACCGACGCCTGGAAGAAATCGACCTCATGGCCGAACTGGTCCCTATGACGGGGTGCGATGTCCTGGAACTGGGCTGCGGGGCGGCCTGGACCACCCGACTGCTGGTCGAACGGCTGGGTGCACGATCAGTCACCGCCACCGAGGTCGACCAGATCCAGCACGAAAAAAATACACAAGTCAGCGACCTGCCCCAGGTGATCTTCCGCTACGGCGGCGCCGAGTCGATCGCCGACCCGGACGGCACCTACGACCTGGCGATCATGCTGAAATCACTGCACCATGTCCCGGTACCGCTGATGGATCGCGCCTTGGCCGAGGCCCATCGCGTCCTCAAGCCCGGCGGGCGGCTCTATTGTTCCGAGCCGGTCTATTGGGGCCCCTTCAATGAGATCATGCGCCTGATCGACGACGAGCGGATCGTGCGCGAAGCCGCCTTCGCCGCCTTGCAGCGGGCGGTCGCCCAGGGACTGTTCGATCTGGAGGCCGAGGTCTTCTTTGAATCGGCAGGCACCTACCCGGACTGGCCTACTTTCGAGGCGCGCTTCATCCACATCACGCACAGCGAGCGCAACCTGGATGCCGAGCGCCTGGCCGTCATCCGCGCCGCCTTCGAGCGCCACCTCACCCCGACCGGCGCCCATTTTCTGAAGCCGCATCGGGCGGACTTGCTGCGGCGGCGGCCGTGAGTCCGTAAGGCGCAATAGGGCGCCCGCCAGGATCCGGAAGATTCGCACCAAAGCCGACGGCGCCCGTATTGCGCCGCACCGGAGTCGCACTGCGAAAGCCCTAAGCAATTCTCGTTCCCACGCTCCAGAGATCGTGAAAGTATTCGCTCCGAACCCGAAAACATCGCAATGCCGTAGGTTGGGGTGAGGAACGAACCCCAACATTCTCCTTTCGTGCGGCACTCATGACGAGTCTGGCCCTAATGTGAAATCAGAAATTTATGTAATTTCTTGCAAGTTGCATCAAAAGAGTTCTGTTCAGCCTCGCTATCTATATAATCACAATAGGGACCGCCAAGTTCATCCACGGAATCACCAAGAAGCTTTCTTGGATCAATTTTGCGAAGATCGCCATCTCTATTCAGTGATGCGATAAGTCCTCCACCCAA
>NZ_CAIZIZ010000280.1 GCF_903933125.1 uncultured Lamprocystis sp.
CCCTGACTACGCATGCCGTTGGCCGGGATTACGATCAAAGCCCTATTCAAGGCCCTATTACCCTTCGCGATGATAGGCGAGGATGCGTTCCACCTCATTGCGCGAGCCCAGAATCACCGGCACCCGCTGGTGCAGGTTCTCGGGCTGCAACTCCATGATCCGTTGGGTGCCGGTGATGGAGCCGCCGCCGGCCTGCTCGACGATGAAGGACATCGGGTTCGCTTCGTAGAGCAGACGCAGCTTCCCGCCCGCCGCCTTGGCCTTCATCTTGGAATCCATCGGATACATGAAGACGCCGCCGCGGGTCAAGATGCGATGTACCTCGGCCACCATGGAGGCGATCCAGCGCATGTTGAAGTCGTCGCCGCGGGGGCCTTCCTTGCCGTCCAGACACTCCTGCACATAGCGGCGCACCGGCGGCTCCCAGAAGCGCATGTTCGACATGTTGATCGCGAACTCGCGGGTATCCACCGGGATCTGCATCTTGGGATGGGTGAGAATGAACTCGCCGATGTTCTGATCAAGCGTGAAACCATTGACGCCGTTGCCGGTGGTCAGGACCATCATGGTCGAGGGGCCGTAGAGCGCATAGCCGGCCGCCACCTGCTGGGCACCGGCCTGCAGGAAGTCGCGCTCGGTCGGTTCCTGGCAGCCGCCGGAACAGCGCAGAATCGAAAAGATGGTGCCGACCGAGACATTGACGTCGATATTGGATGAGCCGTCCAGCGGATCGAAGGTCAGCAGATACTTGCCGCGCGGCTTGCCGGCCGGGATGGGGTAGATCTCATCCATCTCCTCGGATGCCATGGCCGCCAGGTGTCCGGCCCACTCGTTGGACTTGATGAAGACCTCGTTGGAGAGGACGTCCATCTTCTTCTGAGTCTCACCCTGCACATTCTCGCTGCCCGCGCTGCCCAGCACACCGACCAGTGCACCGTGGTTGACATAGTTGCTGATGACCTTGCAGGCCGTGACGATGTCATTGAGCAGAGAGGTGAAATCACCAGTGGCCCCGGCAATGCGCCGCTGCTCTTCGATGATGAACTGAGTGATCGTCGTGCCGTTATGCATGGGTACTCCTCGTGTGAGACAGGGTGTGAAACCGGGGTTGAGACAGGTACAGCGATACCCGGAAATCGCGACTGAACCAGCCCAACAGTATAAGGACTGCGGACCCGATATCCGAATCCCCGATGGCGGCGCAGAAATTCCAAATTTCGGCGGCAGCGCGCGGCCCCTGGTGGATGCGGCGCGCGCGAGCGCTGTGCCGGGTTCCTGACAGCGAACGGCGCGCCTTATCCACCCTACAGCGGAGCCGGTTTTGTAGGGTGGATAAGCGCAGCGCATCCACCGGCGGCCGGCGGCTACTTCGCCGCCTGATTGGCGACCCCATGCGGCACATGACCGGTCGCGACATGGCGCCTGGCCTCGTCGCAGTGGATCTCCTGATCATCGAAAAAGATGTCGGCGTCGAAGGCTTCGAGGAAGCTGGACTTGGCAAGCCCGCCCAGGAACAGCGCCTCGTCGATCCGGATATCCCAAGCGCGCAGGGTGCGCACCACCCGCTCGTGGGAGGGGGCGCCGCGCGCGGTCACCAGCGCCGTGCGCAAGGGCGCGGCCTCAGCGGGAAAGAGATTCTGCAGTTGGTGGATCGCGACCAGGAACCCTTTGAAGGGACCGCCCGGCAGCGGCTCGTAAGCGGACGCCGTCTCGCTGGCATTGAACACCGCGAGCCCCTCCTCCCGATACAGCCGCTCGGCGTCATCCGAGAACAGCACGGCATCCCCGTCGAAGGCGATCCGCACCTGCGGGTCACCCCCGGCCGCGGCAGTCGCGGCGGCCGACAGGACGGTGGCGGCGGCGCACCCGGCGCTGAGCGCCAGACGCACGTCGTTGGGGTCGGCGGACAGGAACAGATGCGCGCCGAAGGCCGCGACGTAACGGTATGGACTGGCCCCGCCCGTAAAAGCGGCACGGGTGATGTCCAGACCGTGGCGATGGGCGGAAGTCAGCACCCGCAGCCCGGTGTCGGAACTGTTACGCGAGAGCAGGATGACCTCAACCCGTCCGCGCTCGCCAAGTGCCGTATTGAGGCTGATGAGTTTGCGCACCAGCGGGAAGGCGACCCCGGGCTCCAGGATGTCGTTTTCGTGCTCCACCTGATAGGCACGGTAGGCGTCGACGCCTTCGGTCTCGAACACCCGATGCGACTCGCTCAGGTCAAAGAGGGCACGCGAGGAAATCGCGACGATCAGGCGGACGGCCTTAGGATGCGCGCCGGTCATGGGTGCTGTCTGGATGAGTTGGCGATCGGACCACCGCCCGATGGCGGCAGTCGGGGTTGCCGACACACGGCGCCTACCAGGGCAGGAATCCGTTCATGAACTGCATCGGCCGACTGATGCTGCGGTTCATGGTCGACATATCTTCACGCATGGTGGACGTATTGAAGGTCATGTGCTGCACCGCCCGATCGAGGTTCTGCATGCTGGTGAGCATCGGTTCCAGGGTGCTCACGTCCCGCGCCATCGAGTCCACTCCCACCGACATACTGCGGACATTGGCGCTGATCTGTCCCATATTGTCTGAAATCGACTGCATGTTGCTGGCCAGCACGGTCATGTTGGAATCGACGCTGATCGCCAGATAGTGAACGTCTTTGGCGAGACTGAACACCAGATAGAATCCGTAGGCCGCCAGGATGATGAAGGCGAACAGACTCGGATAGACGATCAGTTCCCAACGCTTGGCACTGGTCTCAAAGGCTTGGGAAAGCCGATCGATGGCAAAGGCATTCGTTTGCGCATCGGTGACATCGGACTCCGCACCACCCATGCCGGCTCCGGCAGCAGGTCCGTTTGCTCGCTGGACTGATGGGGTGGATGCGCCCTGGGGTTGCTCAGTTGCCGCCATGTTTGAATGACCGAAAGCTCTCTGGATTGATCGGATTTAGTCTTGGAGCTTAACAGAAAACGGCCGCTGGACAAGGCCGTTCGATTGGCTGCGCCCGGCATCCCGCCGACCGTTCCGGCCGCGCCCGCCCGCCCCGGAGGCGGCCCGGGTGCGGCTGCTGTCAGCTCACCAGATTCGCATAGAGGACGGCTGCCAGCGCCAAAAATTCCCGCGCCGCCTTCCCCTTCGACTCGAGTTCAAAGACCGCGAGCCCCTCGCTGAACGAACGCCTGAAGACCGTCCGCTGGGACAGGCGCGGCTTGATGAAACGGATGCCGGGCAAGGATACCAGCGCGGCAGCGGCTTCGTTGGTCTCACGCACCGCGTGATGGGTGTCCCCGCGGTTGATGAAGCCCAGCACCTCCGGCGGCTGCGCCCGCTCCACCGAAGACACCAGATGCACGAAGCGCTGCACCGACCAGATGTCCGCCTGCGACGGCTGCACCGGGACAATGACCCGATCGCACAGCGACAGGGCGAGCCGCAGACTCTCCATGTCAGCGGTGCCGACATCGATCAGGGTCTCGTCCGCGCCGCGCAATTGCTCGCGGCTCAACAGTTGCCGGTCGCCCACCCGTAACGGCGGATCGAAACGCTCCTCCTGGCGCACCTCGGTCACGTCAGTCAGGGTCGCCTGGGGATCAATGTCCACCAGTTGCACCTTGACATTCGCCATGGCCAGCCAGACCCCGAGATTGAAGGTCACCGTGCTCTTACCCGAGCCCCCTTTCAAACTGCCGACCAGCGTGATCATACTGCGCCTGCTACTCCGCTTCCGCGTTCGACGATCGGTGGAACTTCATTGGCCGCCCGGCTGGGGTGCCGGACCAGGCGCCGGCGCGGTCTTGCGCACAAAACCCGCCGGGACCGCGAACAGGTCATCCGGCTGCGGATCCACGCGGATATTCTTCAGCTCACTCACATAGCCGCCGGGGAATTCCTCCCGCACCGCGAGCTTCAATTCCGGGTCGTACCATTGGAAGGTCGCCATCGGCTGTTGCTTGGGTGCCGTGGTGACCATCTCCCATTTCTCCGCCGATCGTCCGTCGATCTGCTCGATTCCGATCAGCTTCAACTCCACGATCTGGCCATTCGGCATCAGGTGTTTCAGCGGCAGGCCGCGTTCCACGTCCAACCACTGGGCGCCGGTCAGCGTCTGACCTTTATCGGTCGCGGACATCTCCCATTTCACCGCGGCCCGACCGTTGACATCCTCGACGCCGACGCGACGACAGGTCAGACCCGGCACGCCGGCACAGGGATCAGTCTCCGCGCTGGGTGCCGCCGGGGGCGGCGGCTTCACGGCCTCGGCGCCGGCGGGAGGCGCGCTCCGCTCCAGATAATTCTTGTCGGCCGGAAACAGGATCCATTCCATACCGCGTTTCTGATCGCTGATCCGCACGACTTCGCGGCCCTGTTGGGTCATCTCCATCCGGGTTCGGCCATCACCCACGAACATCTTGCCCGAGGTGACCTGGCCGTCCGGACCCCGGCGCACCATGTCCGCCGAGAACTGAACGCCGGCCGCGTCGGCCCAAACCGACCCGGCAGCCACGACAGCCAGCAATGCCGCCGCCATCATCCGCATGTGCAATGTCATCATGCCTCGTCTCCCGCTCGTTGTCGTGATAGTGATCGATTCTGTTCCGTCAAGCGCCCAAGGCGATTTCTGCCAATCGCCTATCGGGACTGCCATGGAGGCTCCCACCCCGGGGCGGTATCCGCTGACCCGTCCGGCGGGGGACCGGGCGAGCGGCCTTGCCCCCGACCCGCGGGGGCCGGACGCCAACCCTGAGACTGCTCCTGACGCCCCCGTTCCTGCTCAGACAAGGGGCGGAACTGGTAACGGCCGTCAGGAGCCTGGGTCTTCCAACCGCCGCCCGCGTTCGGCGGATCCCCGCGGAATCGATAACCGGTGTCCGCCGCATCGTCCGGACCGACGCTGTACCCGGCGCCGACGCGCCCGTCCTCGGGGTCCGAACGAAACTGAAAGCCGGGGTCATGGCCGTCCTCCAGCCGCTGACGCTGCCCCCAACCCCCTTCCGCATCGTCTTTCCAATCGGTATCCGGGGCCTGCCGGACCACCGCACCGGGATAGGACACATCACCCGATCCCCCCGCCGCGCCCAGCTGGGGATCATCATCCCCGAGGCCCCACGGATTACCCGCGGCGGCACCCAATTGGACCGCCAACCCGGCGATCATGAGCGGCCAGACCCGGATCCAGGTCGGCGGCCTGGAGCTTACACCGGCACGCACACTGAGCGCCTGCCTCGCGGGGCGACGCCGATCGCCCCTGCGGCTGAATCTCACGGATGCCCCCGCGATCCGCCGCGGGTCAATGCCCTTCCCCATCGAGATCGTCGTCGATCTTCAACCGGATGCCGCGTCGAGGCGATTTTTTTTGCACCGATTGCGGCGTCTGATTATCGGGCTTCGACGGGGCGGCCTTGGCTGGGGTCGCCTTGGCTGAGGTCGGCTTCACCGTTGTTTTCTTGCTGCCCGCCGTCTTGGGTGCGGCCCCGGACGCCGGCTTCCGGGATACCGCGGGCGTCACCTGGAGTGCCGCCGCGGGCCCCGTCACTTCCGGCGGTTGCGCCGGCGTCGCCGCGGCGCTCATGACCAGGGCCGAGCGCACCGGGGGCGTGGCCGCGTCGACCGTCCCCGCCTGAGGCGCCGCCGGCGTCGGCGCGGCTGCCGGGGCGGCCGCTGCGCTC
>NZ_CAIZIZ010000281.1 GCF_903933125.1 uncultured Lamprocystis sp.
GCGCCTGATCGCGATGCCCGGCTACGAACCGCTGCCGGTGCGCGCGCCGGTCGCCCCGCCGACCCCGTCGCCGGCCCGCGAGACCGCCGCGCTGGTCACCCAGGATCCGGTGTCGCGCCGCACCATGGCCTATACCTGGCGCTATCTGCGCCGGCCGGTCAAGGATGGTCCCTGCGACCGCCTCGACCTGACGGCCACGGTGGAGCGGGCCGCCCGTCAGGGCTATTACGACCGCCCGGTCCTGACGCGCCGCGGCACCGATCACGGGCATCTGGTGCTGCTGGTGGATCAGGGCGGCTCCATGGTCCCCTTTCATCGGCTCACCCGCGACCTGGTGCAGACCGCCGTCGCGGCCGGGCTCGGGCAGGTCGATCTCGGCTATTTTCAGAACGTTCCGCCGCCGCTGGTCTACGCGGACCCGCACCGCACCCGGCCGCTGGAGCTCGCGCGGCTGCTTGCCGACTGCACCCCGCGCTCCAGTGTGCTGCTGGTGAGCGACGCCGGCGCCGCCCGCGGGGGCCGCGTGCAGCAGCGCTTTCAGGACACCGCGCGCGTCCTGGTCGAACTCAAACGGCTGACCGGTGCGCTCGCCTGGCTCAACCCGGTGCCCGCCGAACGCTGGCCGGGGACCACCGCGCAGTTGATCGCGCTGCTGGTGCCCATGTTCCCCATGACCGCGGACGGTTTCGGCAACGCCGTCGATACCCTGCGCGGGCTGGGCGGCCGGGCCGGGCGATGACCGCGGCGCCCGCTGACCTGGCGGCGGCGCGCATCGCGCGCTTTGCGCAACGTTTCGGCGAGCCCCATCGGCGGCTCGCCTGGTTCGCCGCCCTGCCGCTGATCTTGACCCCCGAGCTGGTCAATTATCTGCGCGTGCACTTTTTGTCGGACTGCGGCGGCGCCCCCTGGATCAGCGAGGCGGACCTGCTGCTGTCCGATCTGTGCCGGCCGATCGGCTATGAACAGTTCGCCATTGATCAGGACGTGCGCGCCGTGCTGATCGCCGAACTGGCGGCGGTGCCGGACGGCGTGCAGCGGATGCGCGAGGCGGCCCGTCTGCTGCTGCGCTATTGCCGGCACCTGGGCCGCGGCGGCGCCGGGCTCAGCCCCGCCGAACTTCAGGCCGAGGAGTGGTCGGCCATGGCCTACCTGGAAGAGCACCGCGGCACCGCGGCGCGCGCGATCACCGCCGCCCTCGGCCAGGCCTGGACCGCCGCCGCCCCGGGCGCGGGCACCGGCGGCTGCCCCGCGGCCGAACTGGCCCGCCTGGTGCGCCTCACCGAGGCGCTGCGGGCGAACCTCGCGGCCCATCGCGAATTGCTGGACTACGCGGCCGAGGTCGCGCGCCTGCTGCGCGACCCGGCCGCGTTGACGGAGCGCTTGACCGCGGCGGGTGCGCCGGGGGCGGTGCGCCGTGTCGAAGGGGTGCTGGTGCCGGATCTGTCCGGTGAGGGTGCTCTGCTCGACCGTCCCGCGCCGTCGGACGTTGTGGAGGAGTCCCCCACGGCGCCCACGCCGTTTCGTGACCCGATCGCGGACAGCACGGACCCCGGCCCCGCTATGGTTTGGCTCCCCGGCGGCACCTTCCGCATGGGCAGTCCGGAGGGCGTCGGCAACGACAACGAACGCCCGGCCCATCCGGTCCGGCTCAGTCACTACGCGGTCGGCCAATATCCGGTCACGGTCGGTGAGTTCCGGCGCTTCGTTGAGTCCAGCGGGTACCGCACCGAGGCCGAGACGGGCGGGGGTGCCTATGTTTGGGATGACAACAAATACCTTGAGAAGAAGGATGCCAGTTGGCGCAACCCCTATTTCAAACAGACGGATGACCACCCGGTGGTCTGCATCAGTTGGAACGATGCAAGGGCGTATTGCGACTGGCTCGGCGAGGCTACGGGCCAGCGCTACGGGCTGCCGACCGAGGCCCAATGGGAGTATGCCTGCCGCGCCGGCAGTGAGGGGCTCTACTGCTTCGGTGACGACGCGCTGCAACTCGGCGCCTATGCCTGGTACGGCCGTAAGTCCAGCGACGGCACCCGCCCGGTTGGCGGCAAGCGCGCCAATGCTTGGGGCCTGCATGACCTGCACGGCAACTGCTGGGAGTGGTGTGCCGATTGGTATGCCGACTATGACAAGGCGAACCCCGTTGGGTCCGCCGTGAGCGCGGGGTCCGCTGTGCGCGTAGGGTCCGCTGTGCGGACCGGCGACCTTGCAGATCGCGCGGTAGCCGGGTTTATGATCAAGGCCCTGTGTCTGGAGATTAGAGACTATCAATCGTTAGATTTTATATTTTCAGTTTAAGCATATTTTGTTCCGGATATCCTCTAAGTACGCCGGAACGGCGCCGGGGCGCAGATGACATATGAGGTAGGGCATAGGGCATAGGGCATTACAAGCATGGTCGATACATTGGAACTGATTTACGGAGCAACCTTGTCGCATGACGTGGACGGCATTGTTGTGACCTTTCGCGACTTGGATAACGTCTTTAGTTGGGGTGAAACCGAAGAGGAAGCGATCTTTAACGCTCGGGAGGCATTGGATGGCGTTCTAAATGCCATGGCAGCTCACGATCAGGAAGTCACCCTTCCCTCGAAAATGCAGACAGGGGAAATCGGTATTGCGGTTAGTCCTGAGGTTGCTGCGCCAGTTATGCTTCATACCCTGCGTATGCAACAGCAGAAATCATTAGTGCAGGTAGCAAATACGCTTGGCAAGTCCTACCAAGCGTATCAACGCATGGAGAAGACGGGCTCTAACCTGACCTTGAAGTCGCTGAAACTAGCCGCCGCGGCACTTGGAGCCACAGTGGAGATCCGATTCAAGACAAGCTAGGTGATTTCCGGAACACCGGATACCACACCCACCACCGACTCGGATGTAGGTGCGACTTCAGTCGCACCGATTCGGACGCAGGTGCGACTGAAGTCGCACCTACATTGGCCGGTATCCAAATTGTCGGAAATCGCCTTAGCTACCGGAAATGAAGATGTCTCAGTCGCAACATTTTCAGCGGAGCGAAACCCATCATCGACGCTCAGGTCGACCAGATCCGCGGCAGACAAGCCGGTCGGCCGAGCAGCCGGGGCCGCAGCAAACCCCACAACGTGGTGAAGAGCCGCTGCACGGGCTCGCTGCCCTGGGCCAGGGCACGAACGACGAGCAGGTCGCCGACCAGGGTCGCGCCCCACCGGGTCTCCGCCACACCCGCGTGGGTACGCACCGCGGCCAGGTCTCCGGCGGCGGCACCGGTCGCCAACAAGGTGCCGGTGATCGGGTAGCCGCGCAGACCCGTGGGGCCGTCGAGCCCTTGCCCATGGTCCAACCACAACCGCTCCAGGAGTAGCGGCACGCCGTCGCGCCGCACGTCGAGACGCAGGTCGGCCTGCCCGACGGCGAAGCGCTCGGCCACCACGGGCCGCCCCAGACACTGGATTTCCCAGCCCAGAAAACGGGCGCCCGCGGCCAACTCGACCGCCGTGTGCAGCCGCAGGTTGGCACCGGAAAACAGGATGTTCTCCTGCGGGAACCACTCCAGCACCCCGCCCGCGGCCACCACCAACCGCTGAGTCTGCTCCGCCCGCGGGCCAGCGCTGCGGTAAAACTTGGCCGCCCCCGGGGTGGTGATGAGCGCATGGGCGCCCTCCCCCACCTGCACCGCGACCTCCAGCCGGTCCCCACCCACCACGCCGCCGGGCGAATGCAACAGATAGCAATGGCAGGAACCGCCCTCCGGATAGAAGGGACGCTGGACCGTAAGCGGGCCAAATTGGTGCTTCCGGGCGAGCACGGTCCGATCGGCCCGCGCGGCAAACCCGAGTTCAAGTCGGGCTCGCCAGCCGCGAGGCTCAACGCGGGCGTCAGCCCTGCCTGGATCGGGGTGGTTGGTCAAGGGGTCCGGAACTCCTCAGGCGGTTTGAACGCTCACCGCATCCTAACGCACTGCGGAGGTTCGGTACGCGATGCGTACCCTACACCGAGAGTCAGCGCAGCGGCTACCACATCGGTTTTGGTCGCACCCGTGAGCTCCGGCGCCCGCGGCGAATTCGGCTAAACTGCCAAGGTCAAGCCGTCACGACAAGCGACCCGAGGATGGAAACGACCTCGCCGGCTGGCGCAAGGAGCGCGTGCCCGAACGGCCCAGCGGCGTCATGACCCTGGCTCGGGACTGGGTCCGCGAGGTTCTCTCATCGGGCCATGAGCGCAAGGACAGGGTCCATCACCTGCGGCCGCTTCAACGCGCCGCCCTTCCCTACTACTGGATCCTGTCGCCGGAGGATCGCGTCATGCACCCTTTGACACAACTTCATGCCGACATCAATGCGCGTGTGCGGGCCATTCTTGAGGCGCATCCCGGCTGGCTGTGCGGCAAGGGCTGCGGCGGTTGTTGTCGGGCGCTCGCCGAGGTACCGCAACTCACGGCAGACGAATGGGGCCTGCTGCGCGAGGGTCTGGCCCTGTTCGCGCCGGACCAGTTGCGGAACATTCAGCGGGACATCGCGGCCTTGGCCGAACAGCAAGCACGGCCCCTGGTCTGCCCGCTCCTGGACCAGCAGTCCAGCACCTGCCTGGTCTACGCACAGCGTCCAACGGCCTGCCGCACCTACGGCTTCTATGTCCAGCGCGAACTGGGGCTCTATTGTCACGACCTCGAAACGCGCGTCGCAAGCGGCTCTCTGGCGGACGTCGTCTGGGGCAACCAGGATGCCATCGATCACCGACTCGCCGCCCTGGGCGAGACCCGGCCGCTGACCGAATGGTTCGCGGCCGAGCGACTGTCAAGCGACACCAGAGACTGATATAGCCTTCCAACCTGATATCCGGACAGACCCTTGGTGTAGGGGCGGGTTTTAAACCCGCCCCTACGTCCGGTTACCACGTCCGGCGACTATATTCCGCCCTTCGAGTCGGTCGCTATCGACCTGGGGTATCTCTTCGGCGAGACGGCCTTGTCCTCGACTTTGGCCATTTTTGCCTGAGGCCGGGCGCTGTGCACGGGTGGGCTGGACCAGGGCCGGCGGCTCCTGCGGAGGTGGCGGCAGCGGGAGACCGGCGGTATCGTCTGAAGTCGACCAACACACCAGCCGTCACCGCCGATGCTCCCACTACCGCCCGCGATTGTAACGATTCTGCTGCCCTTTGCCCCCCTGTTTACGGCGCCGAC
>NZ_CAIZIZ010000282.1 GCF_903933125.1 uncultured Lamprocystis sp.
CCTGGCGCAGGGCTTGCCGATCGGCTCCGGCGAGATCGAAAGTGCCCATCGCTATGTGGTTCAGCAGCGCCTCAAGCGCCCCGGCGCGTGGTGGACGCCGGACAACGCTGAGGCCATGCTCGCATTGCGCACGACCCGGGCCAACGGGAAGTGGTCAGCGTACTGGCAGGGGCTCGTTAAGCAAGCCGCGTGACAGTTCCGGCAACCACATCAGTTTGGATCGCACCCAAGTTGCGCGGTCGACTATCTTACTGTAGTTTTTCACAAAGTTGTGCGGATTTCCCACTTGGAACCATCGGGAGTTGACTAATGCCAACCCAATCGCAAGATCGCCTTACAACTGAAAACGCGACGATAAACCAAATGCGTCATACGACACCCAACGCCGCGCTGGCCGCACGTGCGACACCGACAGATCCGCTGGTCAGCGTGATCATCAGTAACTACAACTACGGCGCCTACCTCGGCGACGCCATCCGCAGCGTACAGCAACAGACGTACCGAAATACGGAAATCATTGTCGTGGATGATGGTTCCACCGACAATTCGCGTGCGGTCATCGACTGCTTCGAAGAACAGATTACAGTGATCTTCAACCAGCATCGCGGTCAGTGTGCAGCGCTGAATACCGGCCTGGCGGTCAGCCACGGCGCCATCATTCTCTTTCTGGATGCCGACGACTATCTGGTCGACAACGCGATCGAGCGGCTCGTCGCGCCGTTGGTTGACAATCCGGCAGCCACCAAGGTTCAGGGCGCTATGATTGCCGTTGACAGCAGCGGCAAGTCCCTTGGGAGAAAGGTTCCGGGGTTCATCTCTCCGTCAGGCGATTACAAGAAACTGACGCTGGAAGTCGGCCCCTGGACCTGCCGACACAGCTGGACGTCCGGAATCGCCTGGCAGCGATGGTTTCTGGAGCGGGTCTTTCCGCTGCCGGAAGGTTCAGAGCGGCGCAACGACGCGGACGGCTGCCTCAATCCGGTCGCGACCCTCTTCGGGCCAATTATCTCGCTGGACGAGCCAGTGGCCTATTATCGAATCCATGGACGGAATATCGGTCCTGTGGGAGAAGTATTTACGCTGGAGTCGCTCAGCAATCGTTTGCTGCGGATGCAGCACACTTATGACTTCTTTTTACCGTGGGCGAGACACTTCGGAGCAACCTCGGCAACAATCGAACGCTGGCGCAAGTGGAAACGGTCATGGAAGAGCAACCTTACGGCTTACGTCGTCAACCTGATGGACTCCTCGCACCCCCGTCCATCATTCAAGGAAGTCGTGTTTGCACCACTGATGACCGGATCAACGAGCCCGCTCAAGTCCGCCGGGCTCGTGGCCGCGCTGGCAGTCATTCGGATCAGTCCGCGCAAGCTCGCTCTTGTATTTTCCCGCCGCTTGCTGCGAATGCCCAACGAACCGAGGGCGGGCAATCGCGATATCGAGAACCACTGAGGTCCGCGTGGGGGCCTTGAACATCGTTTAGGCCGTAGGGTGGACAAGCGCTAGCGCAGTCCACCGAACCCCGCGCCGCCGCTGGTGGACTGCGCCGCGCTTGTCCACCCTACAATGTCCCGGGGCCGGAAACGACAGCGATAGTGTTCGTGTTGAGCTTGCTCTTGGCACGTTACTTAAGGGTACCCATCCCCCCCTTCCCAATTCACCCGTGCATCCAAACCATTGTCCCGACGAAAACGCATCGCCTCGCGGATCAGCGCGAGACGCGATCGATCCGTGCCCCAGACCTTCACGATCGCCGGGTCGGGGGTCTTGTCGTTGGTCCAGATCCGCCACAGCAAGGCCGTATTCTCCCAATAGGCCGCCGCGACGCTGTTGCCGTCCGGGCTGAACCGGGCGTAAGCCACACCACCCAGATCGGCCTCCAGCACCAGATAGGACCCGTCGGTGCGGGGCGGCCTGTCCGTCTGGCGCGGCGGCACGGGACGCTGCCACAGGCGTAGCGCGCCGTCACGGGACGCGGTGATGATCCAGCGGCCATCCGGGCTGAATTCGGCGGAGTAGATACGGTCCTTGTGACCCTTGAGTTCCGCAATCAGCGCGCCGCCGTGGCTCTCCCAGACCTGGGCGCGGGCATCCATGGAGGCCGTGACCAGCACGGCGCCGTCCGGCGAGAAACGGACACTATAGAGTGCATCGGTCTGCGCATCGAGAAACCGCGGCGCCCCGCAGACGCCGTCCGCCAACGGGACCAGGACGCCCCGCCCATCCTCGCCGACACTTGCAATGGCACGCCCATCCGGGGCAAATGCCAGATCGGTGATGGGAGCCCCATGCGGGTCGAGTCGACACACCAGGGTCCAGAGCCCGCCGGGCTCGGAGCGCAGCACCCGCAAGGTCCCGGCATCGTCGCCGGTGGCGAACCATTGGGTGCCGCCCGACCCGGCGACACCGACAGCGACGGCCGCGGCCTGGACCCGGGCCGGCCCGTGCTCCAGGACCGGGGACAGCGGCAGCTCGGCGCAGGTGGCGGGGTCCCACAGACGCACCGGTCGCGCGGCCTCATTGGAGGTGGTCAGCAGCCAACGCTCGTCCGGGGTGAAGAGAACGCGATAGAACTCGACACGCGCCGTCCGTTTGACACCGGCGGCAGACGCCGGCGCGGCGGCGGGCCCCGCTTCCAGCGCGCACCCACCGCCGGTGAGCAGGTTCCAGACCCGCGCGCTGCCGTCGAACGCCGCGCTGGCAAGCCGCCGCGCGCTGGGCGAAAAGGCGACACGCCGCACGCGGCCGCGGTGTCCCTGCAGGTTCCAGATCTCCGCCGGCCCCGCCGTGGCGGCTTGGCTGTCATAGCGCCACACCCGCACGGCGCCGTCGAAAGAACCTGTGGCGATCAGCACGGCCCCAGGATCGGTGTCCAGTTCCGGCGGCGGCCGGGCCATGTCCAGATGCCAGACGTGATCCGCATGGAGGAGCGGGAAGGACAAGGCGCTGACCGGGTCTACGGACCAGACCCGCGCCGAACCGTCCTCATCGGAATAGGTCAGGACCCGGCTGCCATCCGTACTGAAACGGGCATTGGTCACGGCGGCATCGTGACTGAACGCGGCCACCTCGCGCCCGCCCTGAAGCCCCCACAGCCGCGCGGTCTTATCCAGTGAGGCGGTCAGTACCAGGTCTTCCGCCTCACGGGGATCGCTGACCGGGGACGCCCGCACATGCTCCACACTGAGCCGATGCTGGCCCAAGACCTCGGCGTCGCCGGTGCGGAGATCCCAGCGCACTAATTGGCCGGCGTCGTCACCGGCCAGCAGATACCGATCCGCGGCCGCGAACGCGATATCACGCACCGCGGTCTTATGGATCTGGATCTTGCGTCCCTGGCGAGTCACCTCGCCGAGGACCGCGAGTTCACGCCCGTCGCGATCGTAGAGCCGCACCCGTTCGTCCGCCGCGGCAACCGCGATGCGTTCACCCCGGCTGTCGAAGATGGCGCGGTTCACCGGGCGATCCAGGGGGCCGCCCGGCGGCAGGCTCACGAGCGCGTCACCGGTGGCGGACTCGACCACCAGCGCGGTGCCGTCGCGGGAGGCGGTGACCAGACGCTGGCCGTCCGGGGAGAAAGCAACCCCGCGGATCTCCTTGTCGTGGAGTGCGCGGTCCCACCGGGGTTGGCCAAGGTGTTGCGTATCGATGACACAGAGTCCGAAACGTCCGCCCGCGACGGGATGGGAAAGCGCGAGATAGCGATGGCTGCCATCCAGACCGATGGCACCCCCGGGCCGCGCCCCGCAAGACCAATCCGGCGCCGCCCCGTCCGCGGCCGGCAAGCGCCACACGCCGGTCTCACCGATGCCCAGGATCAGGGTCGGATCAGCCCCATCGGTCAAGCGCACCGCGTGGATGGGCACGGCGGGCGTGGCCAGCCGTCGGGCGAGTACGAAGCGATTTTCCTCCAGGCGCCACAGGCTGGCCCCGTCCTGGAGCGAGAGCGTCACCAATCGCTGACCGTCGTCACTAAAGCTGGGTGAGAGCGCCCGCTCCGGTGTCGGTCCGCTGGCCTGGGCCATTGCGATGAGCCGATTGGCGCTGAATGCGCGACTCAGGGTATCGGTGGCGGCCTGCGGCAGGTTCCGACCCGCGTCCAGCGCCAGGCGGATTGCCGCGGGCGTGTTGCCCTGATTGATCGCCAGGTCCGCGGCGTTGAGTTGACTGCGGTGCAGGTTCAAGGTGGCCGCCCGCGAGGCATCCCAGGCCCACCAGGCGGTTGCGGTCGCAAAGACCAGAAGCACCGCCAGGGTCAGTCCGATCAGACGCATCGAACGGTTACGACGACGCTGATTGCGCAGATTCAGCAACGAACGGTCCAGAAACTCCTGCTCGACCGGTTCCAACTCCTGGGCGAAGGCGTCAGCGAAACGGCAGGCGCCGGCGTGACCGACCTCACCCAGCAGGTACTCACGATTGCAGTCGGTACGCTTCCAGAGGCGCGCCTGGCGGGTAATTTGTACACGTAACTGCAGGTCACGCCGGTTGGCTGGATCGGCCAGCCAGTCCCGGACCGGCACCCAGGTCTCAATCAGAATCGGGTGAACGAAGCTCACCGCCGGGCGGTAATCATGCCAGTCGCGGCGCTGCGGGTCGGACTCGGCGGATGGAGCGGCGGGCACCGCTGCCGCTCCTTCTGTCAGCGCCTTGATGGAACGGCCTGGCAACAGGCGGGCGCGCCACTCCTCCGCGGTCTCCCGGGCGATGCGCGCGACGGCCCCGAAGAGCGCGTCATCCGTCTGGGCGCAGGGCAGATGCTCCGCGGGGTCGAAAATCCCCTCAGTCACCACCAGGCGCGCCGCGACCAGTGCCTGCACCAGACAGACACAGCCAGGATCCCGGAACAGGGCACGCAGGTCACCGGCGCGCGGTGCCGGACGGGACGTGGGACCGCCCTCCAGGGCGATCAAAGCCCGGCACAGCATCGGCAGGGCCGCCCGCGCCGCACCGTCGAGCCCCTCCCAGCAGACCTGTGCCCGCCGCAACGCACTACCGGCCACACCGCCCCCGGCACGGTAGTCCGCGATCCGCAGCAGGAGCCCCGTCTCGCCCCCGTCGACCGCGGTCGCACGGGCCCGCGTTTAAAGATCTTCCAGGACCGGTTGCAGCAGCACCGGCCAGTGGGTCAGATCACTGACCTCCGCCTCGAGCAGGTCCGCCAGGCCATGACCCGGTCCGCCGTCCATGTCCTCGTAATCCCGGCGAACAGGAAGGGCCGCACCAACCGCGGCAGCAACCCGGCCCGCACCAGCGAACTCTTCCCCACACCGGATGGCCCGCTGATCAACACCAGACCGCGGCCCGCACCACGCACACGATCCAGGCACGCCACCAACTCACGGGTCTCGGTCTCGCGCCCGACGAAGACCGGCTCATCGCGCAGCTCATACCGGGCCTGAGCACGGAAGGGGCTGTCGCGCCACTCGCCGGCCCCCGGACGCCGGCCACGCTCCGCGCTGATGCGCCGATTCAACAATTTACGCAACTGCACCTGGACCAGTTCGCGCAGCACCCGGTCATTTTCGAACTGGCGGAAGGCGCGACTGAAGCTGCCGTCCGGATTGAAAAAATGGGTGCGGAAGAACACGTCCAGCCGCTCCCGGTCGGCAATCGCCACGCGGGCCGCCTCGGCATCGGTAATATCGATCAGGCGCGGCGTCGTCTTCTTATAGACCAAGACCTCGGGCGGGTTAGCGCGCGCCGACGCCGCCACCGCGTCGACGAACTCCCATTCGGTTCCGGTCATGCCGCCGTAAGGATCATCGGCGAGCGGCGTACCCAGCCGGGTCCACAACATCACCAGAACAATCTCGCATTCCGACGGACGCGACAGACCGGCCTGGAAGCTCTGCGCCGCGGTCAGGACCTCTTCCTCCCACAGCACCGACTGGAGTTTGAAATAGGGGAGATACTCGGCGGCAAGCTGCGTGATCAGATCCTTGACCAGGGCGCGCTCATGATCCAAGTCCGCGGGCGACGAGACGAAAATTCTGACCCGTGATTCTGCCATCGCGTACGCCTGGAGGGATTGAACGGGGAGTAATCGGAAGCAAACGCCCACACTATAACGGGGCTGGCGATCGACCGGGACCCTCGACCTGAGAACTGGGTCGACCAAGAATCCCGAAACCGGGGTAGAATCCAGTAGAGCTGGGCGGACGACAAGTCCGGTCCGACCAAAGCGATACCCGATCGCCGTTTGAGCAGGAGGAACGCATCATGTTCCACCATGAAACCGCAGATACCGAACGCTTCGAGCAGGTCATCCTGCTCGCGGTGCGGCAGATCATCCAAGACCCGGACCCGGTGCGCTTTCTCGCCTGGGCCAAGAACGAGGTCCCACGCATTTTGGGCCTTTACGACTATGGGCTCGAAGACGTGGAGATCCGGCGTCTGACGAACATGCTTGCCACGGCCATCTGGAACGCCACCCCGCAACCGGATCTGGGATACCGCGCCCAACCGCTGGAACCCCCATCCCCTCATGCACCCTGCCCCTGCGGCTCGGGGGAGCGTTACGACGCGTGCTGCGGCGACCTCGACGATGTGCCGGAACTCTCGGCCGAACTGATCTGGGAATTGCTGCTCGACGAACTCCCTGAACGCGCCCTCAAGGACGCCCTTGAAGTGGATGCCGTGCCCCGTCCGCTGCTCGCGCGCGTGGCGGACCGCTGGCTGGAACAAGACCGCCCCGGCCGGGCCGTGGCCCTGTTGGAGCCAGTCTTCGCCGGTCCGCTCGCGGCCTTGGATGGGGCCTATGAGCCGGCCTTCGACGTCCTCTGCGATGCCTATGATCGACTCGATCACTGGCGCAAGAAGCAAGCCTTTCTGGAGCGTCTGTGCACCGGGGGCAGCCGGGCGCTCCAGGCTGCCGCCTGGCAGCGGATCAGCACGATCCACATCGACGAGGGTGACTTCGAACAGGCGCGCGACGCCTTCGCTGCCGCGCTGCGCAGCGACCCGGACAACCCCAGCAACGCACTCCTGGAAATCACGCTGCTGGCCGCCCAGCACCAGGACGACCTGGCCAGCGCGCGGGCGCGGTTCTGGCTGCATCGACTGCGTAAGATCGGCGCCCAGGAACAGGGGTTCCTGGATTTCCTGGCCCAAGCCGTCAAGAACCCGCAACAGGCCTTGGTCGATAGCCATGCGGACGCCCTCGACCCACTGCTGGTCGACCTGCAGGACTGGATCACCACGGCCGCCGACCGGCCGCTCCCGGACTATGGCGTCGTCCCGCTGAAACCACCCCAGCGCGATGCCCCAGCGCGCACCCGCGCGGGGGTCGGCGCTGCGAGCAGCCCACGGCGCTCACTCATGGTCCGCGGCAACCCCGCCGACCTGCGCGCACCCGCGCGGGTGCGGCGCCTGGAGTTGGTGTGGCGCACGCTCTTCCCCGGCGGCAAGCCCAGCGCCACCGACCTGACCCTGGGTGATGCCGGACAGGTCTGGCTGTCCGTGGAGTGGATCGAGTATCTGCTTGCGACCCCGGAGGCGGCCGACAGCCTCGACATCCTGGACGATCTGGCCACCGCGCTCTACGAACACCCCGAGAGCACGCTGCCCTGGATCTCCCACGCACTGTTGCGCCCACTGGTGGACCGCGCCTGGGGCATCCTCAACCAGGCGGCGCCCGCCGCGGCGGCCTATCATTGCCCCTGGACACGGGACGCGAATCGGCCCGCGTTGCGGCTGCTGTTCCGCCGCTACCTGTGTCAGATCGACGAGGGCCAACCCCAGGCCGCGGCCGTCACCCTTGAGACCTTGCTGCGGCTCAACCCTCAGGATCACCACGGGGTGCGGGCCGAACTCATGAATCACTACCTGCGCGGCGGCGAAGACGCGCGCGCGCTGACCCTGGCGCGCCGGTTTCCGGATGATCTGCTCGCCGATCTGGCCTATGGCGAGGTGCTGGCCCTGTATCGACTGGGTGAACAAGAGCGCGCCCGCGCGGTACTGCGCACGGCGGTGGATCGCCTCCCGCGCATCCCGCGTTATCTGACCCGCAAGCGCATCAAGCGACCGCGCCCGAGTCCCCTGGGCGTGACCCCAGGCGGCGAGGACCAGGCGTGGATGTATCGGGAGGCGATGCGCGACGTGTGGGAAGCCGAGCCGGGCATCCTGCGGTGGATGAAGCGGGTCACTGCCTGAATCACGAGTCGGAAATAAGCTAAACAACGAATACCATCGTTGTCGTTTGGCTTATTCGTGAACAGTTCCTAAGTGAGATCTCCTAAGCGAGATCTCGATGCACATCGACCGGGAGCACCCGATGGACACCCGCTACCGTATCGTTTTCTCCGGGGAACTGTTCCCAGGAGAACCCGCGCGCAAGATCATCGAGGCCTTTGCGACGCGTTTTCGAGTCCGCGAGGAAACCGCCAGCGACATCATCCTCGGCGGCAAGCGTACCGTGCTCAAGCGCAACCTGAACGAATCGCGCGCGCAACGCTACAGCAAAGCGCTCAAAGAGGTCGGCCTCCTGGTTGTCCTGGAGCCGCAAGGGGTTGACCCAAGTTCGGAGTTCCGGGTGGAGCAGGCGCCGAGCATCGACCTGCGCCACACCGAATCGATGTTCCCTCAATCCGATCTGGTATCGGAGTTTCCCCTCGCCAACGCGCGGCCAGCCGGGGCAACCCCCTGTCCCAAGTGCGGAGCCAAGTCCGTGGCTCCACTCACGGGGGTCTGCCAGGCCTGCGGTGTGGTCGTGGAGCGCTTCATTGCACGTCAGAACGGCCGGCCAACCGGGAACGGACAGGACGATCCCTATGCGCCGCCCGCGGCGGACCTCACACCACCCGCCCCGGACAACCGCGGCGAGCACCTGTATCCACCGCGATCGGTCGCGGCCGGACGCGGCTGGGGCTGGATCACCGCGGCTTGGCAACTGTTCAAGGACAGCCCCTTGGCCTGGGTCGGCGCCATCGTGCTCTATCTCCTGATCACCATCGTACTGGGATCAGTCCCCTTCATCGGCGGGCTCGCCACGACCATCCTTGGTCCGATGTTCACCGGCGGCCTGATCATCGGTGCCCATCACCAGCACGCCGGCGGCCGTTTTGAACTCAAGCACCTGTTCGCGGGCTTCTCACACCAGTCAGGTCCGCTGGCCTTGGTCGGCATAGCCTACCTGGGATTTGGCATCCTGATCGGGCTGGTCGTTCTGCTGGGTCTCGTCGCGGTCTTCGCCCTTACTGGTCCAGGATGGTCGGCCGGGGTCGATCTCAGCCGGTTCGACCCGGCGCAATTGAGCCCACTCATGGCCGTGCCATTCCTCGTCGGCCTGCTCCTGGTCGTCCCCCTGGCCATGGCCATGCTGTTCGCCCCGGCACTGGTGGTTCTCAATAAGGTCCCGGTGCTGCGCGCCCTCAACCTGAGCCTGCGCGGCTGCTGGCGCAATGTCCTGCCCTTCCTCGTCTTTAGTCTGGCCGCCCTCGGCCTGGTCCTGGCCAGCGTACTGACCCTGGGCCTTGCCCTGCTGGTGGTCA
>NZ_CAIZIZ010000283.1 GCF_903933125.1 uncultured Lamprocystis sp.
AGATCCGACCAGTCGACGAGGATCAGGGGCTCGGCGATCCGGGCCAGGGTCACGCGGCAGAGGGCGTCGTAGATCGCCGTACGCTCGCGATACAGGTGGGGATTGCCGATCAGGCGGTCGGCGCGCTTGATCTTGTGCTTCAACGTCGTCGGGCCGACCAGGCGTCGTCCCACCGCGGTGATGGACAAACCCGCTCCGGTGACGCAGGCCTCCACCATGTCAAAGAGTGCGGCTAGGCGGGTGGCATGGACAAATTCCAGTGACTGACCGAGCCAAGAGCGTAATAATGTGGGCACGTGCATGAAGGGCGTCCTCAGCGGTTTTCCTTATACCAGTGTGGCAGTAAAACCTCGTACACGCTGCGGCAGATCGCAGAATCTTTTCTTGACCTTTGTTTTTATTGATTTTTTCCAGGGGATACTTCAGGGCCAGATTCAATTATGAAACCCAAGAAGGACAAAACTGGAAGAGGGGCCGGTTTAATTGATTTTTCGCCGCCGGGCAGATTTAATTGAGCCTGCCCCCCCTTACCCTCCACTTAGATCTGCGGGGACAGTTTACCTAATTCACGCTGCCAAGTTATGCGTCATCACCAAGCAGTCCGGCGATGCAATCTACAAAACGGGCGGCAGTTTCAAGAGCCGCCGCCGAGTGTTCGGGAGGAATGTCGGCTTCCGGCCCTGTTTCGTAATCGGCAACGGCTTTCAAATTGTAGGCTTGGGTAAGAAACGGCGGAAACATTTTATCAATGCGCGGTTCGTTTCGTGCGAGACGGTGAAACTCGCGTTGAACCCCCTGGTGCGTTTTTGCGTATTTTCCCGTTTGCTCGAAAATGAGCGCCTGAGAGGCATGAAAGGTTGCGAGATAGGCACCGCGCCCCGCGTCATTGCTAAGACCAAAGCCCAAGCTTGCGCGGGCATTCGCTAGGCATTGACGCGCCTTTGCCAGGTACCCACTTGCTTCCGGGGTCATAGGTCAATCCCTTCGCGCCGCAACTCGTGCATGAGGGGTGTGCGTTCTTTATAGGACCCTGCCCGATAGGGCATGGCATGAATCACTGCCCCTGTTTCTGTTGCAATGTTCGAGGCGGCAAGCGCGATCCGGTCAGCTTCCGCCCATCGGTTATCAAGGTCTTCCAAAAACACGGCTACGTCATAATCTGAATCCGGCCGCGCATCCCCCCGCGCCCGTGATCCGTACAACACAACGCGCTCAATGCGTTTGCCATACAACGTATCAAGCGCGGCGCGGAACTTGGACAGAACAAGTGGGTTCGCGTTTGCCATAATGGATGTGTACCATAAGATGCGCTGTCGGAATTGATCCCTGAAAGGGATAGAAGCGTCTGCTGTTAAACCCACTCCTACATCCGATTATCACGTTCGACGGCTATACTCATTCAAGAACAGTGCGTCCAGGTTCAATAGACCCGCGGCTGAAACCCGTCGGGGACATCCAGGTCGAAAACTTGATCGTGAATCCGTGCGGCATAGAAACCCTCTCGCAGGACTCGCTCGCGCATCGCCGCGGTCAGGTCGACCGCGGCGAGGATACCAAACAGCCGCTTGTCGCGATGCTCAGGGAAGAACTCGCGAAACTGGTGCAGGATATCCTTCAGTTGACCGATGGCCTCCTCGCGCAGATGGCTTTTAACCTCGACCAGATAGGCCGCGTTGACCGGACCGTTGGCGTATGACAGAACATCGAGTTCCAGGTGTCGGCCATCCTTGGTGGCCCGCACGCTCGGGCTGACCACCTCCATGCCGAAGCGCAGACGCAGGATTTTCTCCATGGAAGGCAGGGCCAGGCCCTCGGTAAAGCTCCCGAATTTTTCGCCCAGGCCGCCGATCTGCTTGCCCAGTTCCTTGATCTGACGATCGGTCCGGCGCATCTTGCGATCAGTCTCCTGAAACATCCGTTTGGTTTCCTGCGTCTCGCGCGCGGTTTCCTTTTGCGCCTCGATCAGTTCGCGCAGCAGCGCCCAAAGGTCGTCGGCCGTGGTTGCCATGGTGTCATCCGCCCGGTTTCGTTGCTGCGGTGAGTATAGGCCAGGGAGGCGGTCACCCGCGGGCTTTCGGCATCCAGATCGTCAGCTCTAACCAGCCTCCGGCGCAGCCGTTCGCTGCAACTGGACCTTGAACGCGTCATCCAGTTCCAGCCGCGCATCGAACCGATGGCCTTGATCATCGCTAAGCGATAGAAGCGTCTGCTATCACTGCAACGCCCGGTAAAGCGTCCGGCGCGACACGTTGAGCGATCGGGCCACCGTGTCGGGGCGTTCTCCCTACTCCAGCAGGGTCCGGGCATGGGCGACCTGTTGGGGTGATATAGCCTTCGTAGCTGATATCCGGACAGATCCTGGTGTAGGGGCGGGTTTGAAACCCGCCCCTACGTCCGCTTATCACGTCCGATGGCTATAGCAGAGAAAACTTCCCGCAAAATTGGTTGATGTCGGGATCGTAGACGATCACGGCCGTCATGCCGTCGACGGTCATGGTGTCGGCACCGGCGTTGCGGCCTGGTCGATAGGACGCCCGGCGGTGAGGGCGGTAGGCTCGCACGGGCAGGGCCTGCGGCCCTACTTGAGCAAGAGCGGCGCCGGCCAGAACGCCGAATTCATGACTTGCTCAAAGGCCCATGGACAAAGTTCTGGAAACTGATTCGCGGGCAAGCCCGTTTCTTTCAAAGCGTCCGATCTGGCATCACCCCAGGCATCCGCCCACCATTCAGGATCATTCAGGGATGCCTTAAGGCTAGGAGTTCGTTTCAGACGACGCGAAATCGCTTCTCGTTGGTGGCGGATGGTGACCTCCCAACTGCTGCCCCTAGGGTCAGGCTGATACTGCCATTGAAGAAGATGGGCTAGAAGTACGGACATGCGGCTTTGGAGTTCGCGTTGTTCACTTTTTCCCACGTCTTCGATCTCATCTGCGATATGTTCGATATCCAGGGCATCGAAACGCCCGGCCCGGAGCAGTCGAGCCTGTTCGTTAGCCCAAGCGATCACGTCGTTATCGTAACTTTTCGGGTGCGCGCTCATTCGGCCTCCTATCGGGCGTTGTCTAACTGCCACATTGCCCGGCCCGTTGTGGCGTCGATAGCCTCAGTGAAGGACCGGAAGGCCACGCCCGCGCCTTCAGATCGTCCAGGAGGCCGATCAGGTCACGCAGCGACCGGCCCAGCCGGTCGCGTTTCCAGACCGTGAGCGTGTCGCCCTCCCCCAGCACCTTGAGGCATCGGGTCAGTTCAGGCCGCCGGACATGCCTGACTCAAGCCGCCCGGCTCAATTCCAGCCGGAAATGCATTCCCACCTTGGCCGCCAAAGTGAGCAGCATATCCAGGCTGAACTTCTTCCATTTTCCGCGCACCAGGTCGGAGACCCGCGCCTGGGTCACGCCAAGCCGCTCTGCGGCATCGGCCTGAGTCAGCCCGCTGTCTTGAATCCAAAGACGCAACTGTCCCATCAGGTCGGCGCGCAATTGGAGGATTTCCGCTTCGTGGGGCGGAAATCCGAGCGCCAGAAACAGGTTTTCATCGCCTTTGACGATTTCGGTCATCGCTCATGATCCGACTTGTTTGTAACGTTGGCGCGCTAGCTCGATGTCGTGTGACGCGGTCTTCCGTGTCTTTTTCTGGAAGCAGTGCAGTACATAGACGCCCTCGGCTCGCGCGGCGAGATAGATCACTCGGAAGGCTCCGCCCGCCCGGTCAGGCAGTCCCGACATGCTGCGCAGGGTGGGCCACTGAGAAAGAGGTGCGGGGTGTGATCACCTAAGCTCTTTTTGGACCCGCGGCTTCGGTCCGCGGCGTCCCCAACCCTTCCGCAATCCTGGAGATCCTCATGTGCAAGTCGCTACTCTTTCCCTGCTGTGTCATGGCGCTCGCCGCTGCAACTACCCCGACGACTCATGCGGGGCCGATGGTCGCAATCACTGAACACATTACCCGAGATACCTATCTGTCGAGTGACAACGTCTATGTGGTCCGGGGTGAGATCCATGTCCGTACCGGAGTCCGGCTGAGCATTGGCAACGGCACGACACTCTTGATCCACAACGGCGATTTCCACACGCCGGCGGGAAACATCACGGGCAAGTCGGCGCTGATCTTCGATACGGGGTCACGACTCAATGCGCAGACCCTGACCGTGCGTGCCTGTGATGAGCGCATCAGAGTCGCGGCGCGTGCCGACAACGCGGGTGTGTTCTTTCTGGGCTCCGCGTCGATTGCGGAGAAGGATCGGGTGTCGAGCGACTATGCGACCCGGGCCTCCCAATTCCGGGCGACGCGTATTCTGGTCTCCTATCTCGGTCACCGCGATCCCCCGATGCCTGCGGGGGAGGCGTCCGCGGAAGGGGGCTCCGGGGCAGGCGACGACGCGACGACCCGTGATGGGTCCGCAGGTACCGTCGCCGCAGATGACGGGATCCGCACGGCATCCGAGATCGGCGGGGAGCAGGCCGATGACGTCGATGCCCTGAGCGTGATCGGTGTAACCGCCAGCGAATGGCAGATCGCGGAGGTCCGCTCGGAGTTCAGCGGCGACGACGGGATCGATATCGAGAATTCCGACTTCACCCTCAAGCGACTGACCGTCGTAGCGCCGACCGAGGATGGCATCAATATCACGAGCAGTCGCGTGAACATTACCCAGTCGCTGTCCGTCGACATGGTGGCCGAGAACCCAGCCGACGACCGCGATCTCTTTGATATGGAATACGATGACGGTCAGGCGTTTCTGCGACTGTTACGCGGCTGCGCGATTCGGATCAAGGGGGTATTCGGCGATGAGATGACACTGGTCTCCGATGACCTGCCGCAGCCGGATGGCAACGGGGATACGCCATACGCCTTCGATGGGGTGTTGCATCGCGGGCAGACGTTCATCTATGTCGCGGCAGATGAGGGCGCTGACTAGGAGATTGTGGCCGAGTGATCGGGGCGCAGCCGCGGGGTTCGGGGTTCGGGGTTCGGGGTTCGGGGCAGTTTACCGAATTCCCGGACCATAGAAACGGCCTTGATCAACGTTCCGGCCAGCGACGGCCTGTCCGCAACTGGAGGCCGAGGCTTTAGCCGGTGGCGATTCCCGAGATCCTAAAGAAAATCCGTGGTGCCTGCACGCTGGACCGGCTAAAGCCTCGACCTCCAGTGGCCGGAACGATGACCAAAGTCGGCACGATCAGCGCCATCTGGTCATGGTCTCGCGTCATCAAGCGCGAGCAGGTCCCCGGAAAAGGGGGCTTGATCATTAATCCGGCCAGACCCAAGCCGGCCCGCGTCGCGGCCGTGGGCCCTACGGTAGGAGCGGCC
>NZ_CAIZIZ010000284.1 GCF_903933125.1 uncultured Lamprocystis sp.
GACTTCAGTCGCACCTGCGTCCGAGTCGGTGCGACTGAAGTCTCATCGACATCTGAGCCTACAGTGGGTGGTCTCCGGTGTTCCGGAAATCACCTAAGCGGCCTCCGCTTGCTCCATCGCTGGCGTGACCGGGAAGGGAATCCAAGACTTCCGCCTTGGTCTGGGGGCGCCAAGGCTGAAGCCTCGGACTCCTGGTGGTTTTGGTCGCGTGCAGGGGGCGTCGGACAGGGCTCACGGTCCGATGACGCTCTCCCGTAGGGCGCAATCGCGGGCCTCGATCAAGATTCCGGCCACTTGGGCTCGCCGGGTGCGTTGTCAGGCCATCCTGGCCTGACACCCTCAGGGCTGGAAACCCTGACGACGCACGCCGCTGGCCGGGATTACGATCAAAGCCCAATAGGGCGCCTGTCGGAGATCGAGAGGAGCAACGCGGAGGTCGACGGTGCACCATAGTGCGCCGCGTGGAAGGCTCACTGCGAAAGACTGGTAGGGCGTTCGGTCTTAGTCTTGCCAGTCCGTGCTCGCTGCAAGCTAGCATCCATGGCACTGGATTCCGGCATCCTGCCGGAATGACGGTCCAACTTAAGTTGGAACGGGGTACTGCCTGTCGGACTTCGGCGCGCCATCGGGGCTGATGGTCCGGTACACTGTCGTGATAAGCTCCGATGGCCGGGAGTGCCACGGCCAATGCGCCGCTTCCACCCAATCGACCGTGAGACTGCCTTGCTCCTGCCATTGTCGGTACAGGACTGGCTGGCCAAGGGCCACCGACCTTTGACGGCGGCCTGCATTCCGGCCTTGGGGATAACACCGGTATTCAAGCAGTATGGGCACAATCCGCGATCATCCTGAGGTATCCATGTCAACACCAGCCAAGCGACACCGCCTCGTTTCGACAGGGGAGGATGATGGCGGGCATGTGGGCAAGGTTGGCCGATTGCATTCGGATTGAGTCTATTCCGGTTGACACAGGTGGGCATGAATTTCTGCGACGATCCGGCGGGCATCGGTTACGTCTTGGCTGGCTTGGTCGCGGTCGATTTCGGCGGTGGCGTCATAATCACCGAGTTGTCGATCTTCAAACAGCCGGGTTAGAATCCGCGTGTACTCCGGGGGGAAAACCCCTGATCGAACAAAGTCCTTATTAAATCGTCCAATCAACTGCGCGTGGCTGGAGAAGGTCTGGCCGCGCGCGAGGTGGAGCGCGCTGATCGCATGAAAGGCGGCGTAATACGCGCGCGAAGCGGCGTCGCCATTCAGCCCCTCCCGGAGCAGTAATTCCGAGGCTTCGACTTTGTCCTCTGCGGCACGGAGCAGTTGCGCAATCGCGGGTATCACAGTCGCACGGCTTCGCGAGCGATGTTTCGCGCCAGTGGAGAGCCTTGACTGCCCAGCCACTCGTTCTCGGTCCGCAGCAAAGTAGCCACCAAGGCTTCGTGGCGGTCAAGAATCTCTACTTGAAGGTCTAAGATGCGGTCACGCATGGCTTGCGTCTTTTCATCGACGATGATCAAGACATCATAGTCAGAGGTCACACGCGCATCGCCGCGAGCCCTGGATCCGTACAACCACAGCCCACGCAGGTGGGTGCCGAGGCGGCGATTGAGCTCGTCGGCGAGGGTTGTGATGACGGGATCCTGGAGCATTGTTGCTAATCCTGTCGGTTGATACCGAGCCTGCTATTCACCATGCCATTTCACCCTCAGCTCGGATCAGGTCGGCAAAGCGCTTTTCCATACCGCGGAACCGACGGATGCCGAGCCACAGAAAGAAGACGCTCACACACCAACTGAGGAAAAAACCGGGTATATAGCGCGTGGACTCGCCGCCGAGGATCGCCCAGCGGAAGCCGTCGATGACTCCGACGACGGCATTCAGAGAGTATAGCAGCCGCCACTGATCCGGTACGACCGACTTGCTGAAGCCCACCGATCTGGCCCTGGACCAGGGCTGTCGCGTGCCGGAGCCTGCACTGCTGGCGCTGACGCAAGACGCGGCGGCGGTGCCGGCCATGTTTGCCGTCCAGCCGTCAGAAACTCCTGATGTATGTCGGGCATCTGCGTCATGCCCAGGGCGACAACGCGGGTGCGATCGGCGCGCTGGAAGCTGCCTTCTCCGCGTTTCCGGTGAATCCGCTGCCTTTGCTCCTGGCGGCGACTTGGCGGCTGGATGATGGCGAGGTCGACATGGCTCGTGCGCTTTATGATCGTGCGCGGGCGATCGGGGCGCCGGGACGATTGGACTTGGAGCCGCGGTTTCAGGAGGTTGCCAGCCGGCTGAGCGAGGCGCAGGACGAAGTGCGGACACGGGGCGCTGCTAAGATCACAGACGATCGGCCGACCGGCCCGTAGCCGCACCCAGCAGTTCCAAAATTGGGCGGCATCGCGCGACCCCTGGTGGATGCGGCACGCGACCGCTGGGCCGGGTCCCTGATACCGAGCGGCCCGCCGGGCGCCGTGGGATTCGGCGCCGGTCCGATCCTTCGCGCAAGGCGCCCGATTGCGCCCGACGAGATCGACGATCCTCATCCGGCCACCGCGGGAGCCGCCAAGCATCCAACTGCTGACATAGCGCATCCGCTTTTCCTCGTCGAATTGTTGAACTTCCGTCCATAGCTGGTGTTCGAGTCCTTCCGGTAACGTGAGAACCCAGTCGATAAACCGAAGTAGCTCCAGGATGTCTGCACGCTGATAGCCAC
>NZ_CAIZIZ010000285.1 GCF_903933125.1 uncultured Lamprocystis sp.
CGCTACGCTTATCCACCCTACAAAACCGGCGATTTTGTAGGGTGGATAAGGTGCGCCGCACGATGTTCGGGATTCAGCACATCGATTGTGCGCGCCGCATCCACCATGGGCCGCAGGAGACCCTCAAATTTGGAACTGCTGTGTCGCCCTCGCCGGCTACCCGGCAGGCCGTCAGTGACACCTGACGAAGCCTGGATGTAGTGATTCTGGATTGATCCGGAGTGTAAACCATGACGACTGCGGAACTAGTGTACGAGCATCTCAAGCAACTGCCGGAGCCTACACTCGGCACAGTGTTGGACTTCACCCGCGACATCTACAGCATCTCGCGCCTGACCAGCGAGGTGCGAGCGGTGCTCGACGGCAGTTTTCCGCTGCTGTGGGTCCGCGGCGAGATGTCAAACCTCGCCCAACCGGCCTCGGGTCATATCTATTTCAGTCTCAAAGATGAGGCCAGCCAGGTGCGCTGCGCCATGTTCCGCGCCAAGCGTCTGTTGCTCGGTTTCCGGCCTGAGAACGGCCAGCAGGTGCTGGCGCGGGTGCGGGTGACGCTCTACGAGCCGCGCGGCGACTTTCAACTCGTGGTGGAGCACCTGGAGCCGGGCGGGGAGGGCGCCTTGCGGCTGGAACTGGAGCGGCTCAAGCGTCGGCTGGCCGCCGAGGGGCTCTTTGCCGAGGCGGTCAAGCGCCCGCTGCCGGCCTTCCCGCGTCAGGTGGGGCTCATCACCTCGCCCTCCGGCGCGGCGGTGCACGATCTGCTAACGGTGCTCGGGCGGCGCTGTCCGGCGCTGTCGGTGTTGATCTACCCGGCCCAGGTCCAGGGTGCCGGAGCGGCTGCGACGCTGATCCAGGCGCTGGCCGCCGCCAACCGGCGGGCCGAGTGCGACGTGCTGATCCTTGCCCGCGGCGGCGGGTCGATCGAGGATCTGGCCGCTTTCAATGATGAAGCCCTGGCCCGCGCGATCCGCGCCTCCGCGATTCCGGTGGTGACCGGCGTCGGGCATGAGATCGATGTGACCATCGCCGATCTGGCCGCGGACCGGCGCGGCGCGACGCCCTCGGCGGCGGCCGAGTTGGTGGCGCCTGCGGCCGTGCATCTCGCCCAGCGGGTCGCCGCCCTGCAGGCGCGTCTGCTGCATCTGGAAGGCCGCGTGCTCGATGGCGCCAACCAGCGTTTGGCGGCGGTGCTGCGCCAGTTGGCTCTGCTGCACCCGGCCGCGCGTCTGGAACGTCGGGCGCAGCGGCTGGACGAGTTGGAGCGGCGGCTGGCCGAGACCATCAGCCGCCGCCTGGGTGCCGCCTGGTCGCGGTTGGAACCGCGGCGGATCGCCTTGCTGGCGGCCTCACCCGAGCGCCGGTTGGATCGTGCCGCCGCGGGCCTGAATGACCTGATGCGCCGCCTGCACTGGGTGCAGTCGCGCGCTTTGGCTACGCGGCAGGAGCGTTTGGGTCGGGCGATCACCGGCCTGGATGCCCGCAGTCCGCTGGCCACCCTGGCGCGCGGCTATGCCATCGTCACCCGGCTGCCGGACGGGGCCATCCTGCGTGATCCGGATCAGGCACCGCCCGGCACCCGGATCGCGGCGCGATTGGCGGCGGGCACGCTGCACGCGCGGGTGGAAGCGCCGGAGCCGGCTGCCGAGGTGCCCGCGCGCCCTGCGGTGCGGAATCGGCTGGTCGACACGCGCGGGGACGACCCCGTTGACGCCTAGCCGCACTCAGAGGAGTTTGACCAAGGCCGCGATGGCCGCGACCTGGGCGAACATCAGTGGAACGATCCATTTCAGGAGGTCGATCTTGGTCCGTACCACCTCGCTGCGCACCCGCTCGATATCGAGTTTGAGTTCGGCCCGCACCTCTTGAATCTCCTTCTGCAGACGCAGTTCGGTCGCGCGCAGGTCGGCGCGGACCTGCTCGATCTTGGTTTCCAGCCCGGCCCGCACCAACTCGACCTTGGTCTCCAGATCGGCTCGCACCAGCTCGATCTCCTTTTGCAGGCGTAACTCGGTTTCGCGCAGATGGCCCTTGGTGGCCAGGTCCGCCAGGTGCGGATACCGCTCTTCCAGGCGCTCGAACGCCTCGGCGATCAGTCGGGCGCGGGTGCGCTCGTCGGGAGCCGTGGTGAGTGCGTCGTAAAGGGCAACAACGGATGTCATTGTGCAACTATGGGAGCATTTGAACGCGTGCGCAAGTGACGGAGTAGCCTAACGACGAATAACCGGTGCCGAAGTCGTCCATGTATAAGGGAATGTGCCGTTCGCGCAGGGCGGGCAGTACGCTGCTGGCGGCGTCGATGTTGGTGATGACGGCCGTTTCGGTCAGTTCCAGCCGTAACTCCCCGGCGAGCAGACCACAGCGCGCGATGACGCTGTCGATCTGGGCGAGCAGCTCGCCGTCCAGCAACTGGTGGCCGGACAGGTTGACGCTGACATAAAAGCCCGGACGCCAACGCCCCTCGAGCTTCCATTCCTGAATCTGTCGGGCGGTGTGTTCCAGGACCCAGGCACCGATCGGGATGATCAGTCCGGTTTCCTCAGCCACCGGGATGAAGTCCGCCGGCGGCAGCCACCCCTGTTGCGGCTGCTGCCAGCGGATCAGTGCCTCCATGCCGACCGCCCGCCGGTCCGCCAGCGCCACGATTGGCTGGAAGAAGACTTTGAACGTCAGCGCGATCCGCTTGCCGGTGAGATCGGACGCCATACGGGTGCTGAGGGCGACCCGGTTGGGCAGACCGGTCAGGGCATCATGGGTGGCGTCGTAAACCAGCTGTTCCTGAGCCTGGGCGCGCTCGGTGCGCAACCGCACCAACAGCGCGATCAGCCAGCACACGGAATCGACCAGATTCCCCAGCGGAAAAGCAATAGGCGTCCGTCACCGGGCTCGGGTAGGAGCGCCGCAGGCCCAAGCCGACAAACAACAGCACCGTGAGGACCCCGGTATAGATGCCGAGCAGGACCCACAAGCGCATCGTGTCGCGGACGAAGTCCGGCTCGGGGCTGTCGCGTATCCAGGGGCGGATCGTTTTTCGATCCTGGATCACGACTGTTGCCTCTTGCGGCGGCATTCCTGCCGGCAGATGAATGTTCACCAGCGGACTCAGCAACCAGCGCTCTTGGAAGGGTCGGCTACGCCCGGAGGTGGCGTGCCAGGGGCAACCGCGGCGATCTGTCGCCATCACCAGCAGGTGGTCGACCAGGGTATCTTTCGAATAGATTACGGGCTGCGTCGGCGCAATCGCGACACGGAAGGCTTTGGATGGAACATCAGGGTCCAGGGTCGGCAGCGCGGCATCCGGACACCGGGTCTTGGCGGCGCTGACTTCAAGCGTCAATGCGCGCAGCCAGTGCGTGGCGGCGGCCGAGGCATCGATTCCCCCCGGCGCATCCCATCGCAGCGCCGGGTCCGCGGTGCCTGAGGCCCAGGCCAGGCTCAGCCACCCAAACAGGACGACCGCTGCCAGCCGGCGGCTACCCCAACCAGTCGGGTCTGCGTGACCCGTTAACCGCTCGAACATGGATTCGTCTCCTGCGGCGCAGTACGCGGGAGCACCTCTGAATCACCTCAGGGGTGGGTCGCGTCTGTCACTGACAACGATAGCCCGTCGCGTTGTGGTTCGCCAAGGGGTTCGCGGTTTGGCGTGCGATGGAGGCCATGCTCAACCCGGCAATGCTGTCGCTATTTGCGTCTGACGTACGCCTTGAGCCGCGCCCGGTGTTTGATTTGCCGTTCGGTCAGGTTGTTGCGCTGGCCCTTGAAGGGGTTGTCGCCGCCCTTGAATTCGATGCGCAGCGGGGTGCCGGTCAGATCCAACTCCTTGCGGAAGCGGTTGATGAGATAACGCTTATAGGTCTCCGGCACCGCCTCCATCTGGTTGCCGTGGATGATGATGAGCGGCGGGTTGCGTCCGCCCTGGTGGGCATAGCGCATTTTGATGCGGCGGCCGTGGACCAGCGGCGGCTGATGCTCCTGGACGGCGGCCTCCAGCAGGCGCGTCATCGCCGGCGTGGGAATGTCGCGCATGGCGTTGGCATAGGCCTTGTCGACCTCGTCGAGCAGGAGCCCGACACCGCTGCCGTGCAGGGCCGAGATGCGATGCTGGGTGGCGAAGTCGAGAAAGCCGAGCTTACGCTCGAATTGGGTCCGGATGTGCGTGCGGGCCTCCGCATCCAGGCCGTCCCACTTGTTGATGGCGATCACCAGCGCCCGGCCGCTTTCGATGATGTGACCGGCCAGGTTGGCGTCCTGCTCGCCGATCCCTTCATGCCCATCCAGCACCAGGATGATGACATGGCAGGCCTCGATTGCCTGAAGCGTCTTGATGATGCTGAATTTTTCAATGACGTCCGTGACCTTGCCGCGACGCCGCACGCCGGCGGTGTCGATCAGGGTGTAGCGGCGGCCGCGGCGCTCCATGGGGATGAAGATGCTGTCGCGGGTGGTGCCGGGCAGATCGCAGGTGACCAGCCGCTCTTCGCCCAACAGGCGATTGATGAGGGTGGACTTGCCGGCGTTCGGGCGGCCGACCACGGCGACCTTGGTGCCTTCATCCGCGCCGGTGGGCTCCGCGTCCGGATCGGGCTGCGGGGCCGCGGCCTCCAGCCGCGCGAACACCCCGTCCATGAGGCCGCGTACCCCGCGTCCCTGGGTGGCCGAGGTGGGCACAGGGTCGCCCAGTCCGAGCAGATGAAACTCGGCGGCCAGCACGTCGGGGTCGGCGTGGTCGGCCTTGTTGACCACCAGGGTCATGGGTTTGCCCAGGCGGCGCAGGCGCTCGCCGATTTCGTAGTCGCCGGTGGTGCAGCCGTCTTTCGCGTCCACCAGGAAGAGGACGTGGTCCGCCTCGTCGATGGCGAGTTGGACCTGGCGCTGCATCAGGAACGCGACACCGTCGCTGTCGTTGCTGATGCCGCCGGTATCGACGACGACGTAAGGGCCGGGTCCCATGCGGCCGATGCCGTATTGGCGATCACGGGTGAGCCCTGGGTAGTTGGCGACCAGGGCGTCACGGCTGTGGGTCAGCCGGTTGAACAGGGTGGATTTGCCGACATTGGGACGGCCCACCAGGGTAATGACGGGCAGCATGTCGGGTGTGCCTCTAAGGGTGTCTTCTGGGGTTGCGATTGGGTGATCTATTGGGGTTGTTCGCGCGGTCCGGTGCTCGGGGCGACCGGTGCCGTGCTCGACGCGTCAGGGGGTGTCTGATCGGCCGCCGCGGCCGATTGGTTGTTGGCGCCGCGGTTGCTGCTCGCGGGCGCCGTGCCGGTCGTGAGTGCCGCCAGGGTGCCGTCGATGGCGTAGACATAGATGCGTCCGCCGGCGACCACCGGACGGGCGGTGATCGGCTTTTTGGCGACCCGGGTGCGGCCCAGCAAGCGGCCGTCGGACTGGGCAATGAGGTGCAGCCAGCCCTCCATGTCGCCCACCACGATCAGGTTGCCGATCAGCGCGGGCGCGGTCAATTGACGGTTGTGGAGTCGCTCTTGTTTCCAGCGCCCGGCACCGCTGACCGGGTCCGCTCCCCAGACCTGATCCTGCGAGTCGGTGACGAACAGGTGGGAGTCGTTGGCGGCGATCCCGGCATGAGAGGACAACTGACGGCGCCACCGGACGGTTCCCCCCTCCTGATCGACCGCGGCCAGATCGCCGTTGTAGGTGCCAACGAAGACCAGATTACCGACCAGGATCGGGTCGGCATCGATGTCGGCGATGCGGGCCAGTTCCGAGCGGCCGCTGGGTGGGGTGACCGTGACTTCCCACAGGGGTGTTCCGTCCGTGGTGTCGAGTTTGACCAGTTTGCCGCCGGCCAGCCCGGCAATGACGCCTTTCGGGGTGATGGTCGGGGTGCTGCTGCCGCGCAGGGTGAGGATTGGCGCGGGGTAACTGACGCGCCACAATTCGGTGCCCTTGATGCTGTCGAGCGCGATGACGGTGTCGTCCAGGGTGTGCACGATGACCTTTCCGTCGGCGGTGTGGCGCGGTACCGAGAGGATCTCCCCGCTGGCGACGGCGCGCCATTGTTCGCGTCCATCGGTAGTTGCCAAGGCGACCGCCAAGCCGCTGCTGGTGCCCAGGATCAGTTGGTCGCCGGCGAGCTCGGGTCCGGCACTGAAGGGGAGGCCGGTCTTCCGTTCCCAGATGACGCGCCCGCTGTCCGCATCCGCCGCGACCACCAGGCCGCGGGAATCCGCCACGTAGACCCGGCCGCCGCCGACTGCCGGAACCAGGTAAAGGCGACGGCCCGCGCTGCCCTTGGTCAGACGCTTCGACCACAGGGTATGCGTCGTGACCTCGGGGACGATCTTGCTGAGCTTGGTGGGGGGGGTCGGGTCCTTGTCGCCGCCGAACCAGGGAATATAACTGCAACCGGTGAGGGTGCCGACGATCAGGAGCGCGGTGCAGCCGTGGCGGGCCGCGCGGCCGGCCAGGCGCAGCAGGGTCCGGGTGCGGGTCAGGTGCCGAGTGGGCATAGCGTGTGACTCACCCGGCCGCGGGCAGGTTGTCGAGTTTGAGCCGGATCAACTGGGGCAGGCTGGTCCCGGCAGCGATGGCCCGCTCGTATTCGCGACGTGCCCCCGCGTGATCACCGCGCGCGGCGGCAATGTCGCCGCGCACGGCGGCGAAATCGCCGACGAAGGCCGGGCTGTTGTCATGCGCGGCGACGGTGGCCGCGGCGGCGTCCAGTTGGCCCTCCGCGAGTTGAATTCGCGCGAGCCGTAAGGCGGCCAACCGCGCCAGCGCCGGGTCCGGAGCTTTTTCGATCACCTGTTGCAGGGTCGTCATGGCGCCCGCGGCGTCACCTTGGTCATACCGGGCTTTGGCGATGACCAGCGCACCGAAGCTGGGGTAGGGGGTGGAGCCGAAACGGCTGCTGAGGATCTCCTCCTGTTTGGCGGCGGAGTCCAACTGCCCGGCCTCGGCGCTGGCCGCCAACTGCTCAAAGGCGGCGGACGCTTGGGACCCGACACTATTGCGGTAGTCGGTCCAGGCGCGCCAACCATAGACTGCCGCGAGGCCGACGGCTAACCCGATGACCACGGACATGCCGTTTTCCTTCCACCACTTTTTGATGGCCTCGACTTTCTCGTCGTCGGTTTCGTAGTCACTCACGCTCGTATCCTTTTGGGTCTCATTATTGGATTGTCAGTGAACCGTTCCTAAGCGAGCGGGCTGGCCGCCGTGAGAAACGCGGCCGCCTCCGCCAGGGTCAGTTCCCGTTGTCCGGTCTCCTCGCGCAGGGGCTTGATGCCGATCACGCCACGCACCAGTTCGGTGTCGCCGATGACCAGGGCGTAACGTGCCCCGCTCTTGTCGGCGCGTTTGAACTGGCTCTTGAAACTGCCGCCGCCGCAGTGGGTCATGAGTCGCAGTCCGGGCGCCGCGTCGCGCAGGCGCTCGGCGAGCACCGGTGCCTCACGCTGCGCCTGCTCGCCGACCGCGACCAGGTAGGCGTCCAGCGGCGGCGCGGCGACCGTGCCCGCGGCCTCCACGAGTTCGACCAGACGTTCGATCCCGAGTGCGAACCCGACGGCCGGGGTGTCGCGCCCGCCCAGTTGCGCGACGAGTCCGTCATAGCGGCCACCGGCACAGACCGTGCCTTGGGCGCCCAGATCGTCGGTAATCCACTCAAAGACGGTCCGGTTATAATAGTCCAGTCCGCGCACCAGGCGTGGGTTGATCTGATAGGCGATGCCGACGGCATCCAGTCCGGCCAGAATTGCCGCGAAATGAGCGCGCGTGGCCTCACCCAGGCTGTCCATGAGGCGCGGCGCGGCGGCGGTGATGGCCTGCGTCTCGGGGCTCTTGGAGTCGAGCACCCGTAATGGATTGGTCGTGAGGCGTCGCTGACTATCGGCGTCGAGGTGCGTCCGATGGCGCTCCAGATACTCCACGAGTTCCTCGCGGTAGGCCGCGCGCTCCTCGGTGTCGCCCAGGCTGTTGACCTCCAGTCGCAGTCCGGTCAGTCCCAGGGTACGCCACAGTCGGGCCGTGAGCAGGATGACCTCCAGGTCGATATCCGGACCATTGAGGCCGAAGACCTCAACGCCGATCTGGTGGAACTGCCGGTAGCGACCGCGCTGAGGGCGTTCGTGGCGGAACATGGGACCGCGGTACCAGAGTCGCAGGGGCTGATTCAGCAAGCCGTTTTCGATGACGGAGCGTACACAGCTCGCTGTGCCCTCCGGACGGAGGCTCAGGGAGTCACCGTTACGGTCCGTGAAGCTGTACATCTCCTTCTCGACGATATCGGTGACCTCGCCGATGGAGCGTTTGAACAGGTCGGTGACCTCGACGAGCGGGGTCCGAATCTCCGCATAGCCATAACCGGCAAGGACTTGCCGGGCCGCGTCTTCGATTCGCTGCCAGGTACTGATCCGTTCCGGCAGGATGTCATGCATCCCGCGAATCGCCGCTATCGTCGTGGTCATAGAGTCGTCGTCATGTCGTGTCGGTCTCATCGCATGGGGTGTGCGGGGTGCGTCCCCGGCCACCGGGTCATTCGGGGTTAGTCGGGTCGAGCGTAAATTTGGCCCGACCGCCTTTGGTGTGGCGTTCAAGGTCGATGGGGCGGGCGCCGACAGTGACTCGGGCGGCGCGCGCCATGCCGATGTTGAACGTGTAGGGCGGCTTGCCGGTGAGGACGCGGGTGTCGCCCTTGCGCATCGTGCCGCTGAGTACAGCGGTGCCCGAGGCGTCGAGGACCTTGACCCAGGTCGGGCCGATGAAGGTCAGGGCGACTTCGGTCGGCTTGGCCGGCGGGCTCGCCGCGGCGCCTGGCGCATCCGTCGCCGCGGTGGTGTCGGTGAGCGTTGGGGCGAGACGCTCGGGTTCGCTCGCGCGGGGCAGTGTTGGCAGGGCGAGTTCCGCGGTCTGTCCTGATGCGGATAGAGGTTCGGACTCGGCCGTCGCCATCGTGGTATCCGCCGTCGGATCAGGTCGCGGCGCCGGCTCCAGCGAGACGCCTGCTGCTGGCCGTTCAACGCTCTGGTTCGTCGTCGCTGCCAAGGGGAGGTCAGCCGTGTCGGCGGCGGTTGGTGCGGGTACCAATTCGGCCCGGTTCTGCCACCACAAGACGACCATCGCGATCACGGCGGCCAGCAGCCCGCCACTGATCAGCCGCATCAGGACGTGCGCGCTGGTGATCTCATGGCCGATGATTTGTTGCGGAACAGGTTTGAAGCCCAGCGCGACCGGTTCCGGGTCCGGATTGGACGTGCGGTAGGCCATGATGAGTGGCTCCGGGTCAAGCCCGAGCAGGCGTGCGTAATTGCGCAGATAGCCGGCGATGAAGACCGGGCCGGGAAGGTCATGATAGCGGTCTTGCTCCAGGGCCTCGACCATCGGCACGCGCAGATGGAGTTGGGCGGCGACCCGCTCCACCTCCAGTCCGCGCGCCTGACGTTGGACGCGCAGACGGCGTCCCGGGCTCTCGGCGAATTCGACGACGTTCTGCTCATCGGTACTCATGGCTGGTGCTGGATTCATCGACAGCGGCTCCCTAAAGCGCCTTGGTTTCGGGGGCGTCCGGAAAACTTTTGCGCAGGACCTGTTCGTAGGTGGCCGCGGATTTGGTATTACCCATTTTGCGCTCGACTCTGATCGCCAGGATCAGGACCTGCGGTGCCGGGGCGTTGGCCTGAAAGTAGCGATCCAGGAATTCCTTGGCGGCCTTGGCATTGCCGCGTTTGAACTCGAGGTCGGCCATTTGGAACAGGGCCGGTCCGTAGCCTGCGTTGGCGGCCAGGGCGCGCCGGTAATTGGCCTCGGCCTGGGCGAGATTGCCGGCGCTGCCGGCGCAGGTGCCGGCGTTGGTCAGCGACATCCAGGGGGTGGCATAGAGCGGATTCTCGGTCGCTTTGGTGAACTGTTGCTGGGCTTCGGGATAACGACGTTGCGCGCAGAAAAAGGCTCCGTATGCATTTAAAATGTCCGGATTCTTGGGGGAGAGTTCCAATGCCCGCTTGAAGTTCTCTTCCGCGCGGGCCGTCTCCCCGATCCGCTGATAGATCATGGCGATCACAAAATAGGCGCGAGGGTTTTTCTTGTCCTCGCCAATCGCACGCTCGGCGCGGCGTAACGCCTCGTCCATCTGTCCGAGCCGGTAGTACTCCGCGGCCATCGCTACATAAAGGTCGCCCGGGCTGTTCTCGGCGTCCAGGGACATGGAGTCGTTGGCCTTGCGGGGCGCGAAATAGCCGCACGCGGCAAGACTCAGGCAGATTCCGCTCACGGCGGTGAGGCGAGCGATCGTAACCATACTCATGAGTGGTCGTAGAATACGCCGGCCCCGAGCGCGGGTAGCGCAATGGGGACAGGAGTCACCGCGGCCTGTCTGCGGGTGCGGTCCTCGACCCGGCCCACCAGTTGTCCGCAGGCGGCGGCAATCGCGTCGCCGCGCGTCTTGCGCGTGAAGGTGAGCAGACCCGAGCCCATCAGGCGCTGCCGAAAGGCTTCCAGCCGGTCCGGCGACGAGGTGGTGTAGCCGCTGCCGGGGAAGGGATTGAAGGGAATCAGGTTGAGTTTGGAAGGGGTTCCTTCCAGCAACCGGATCAACTGCCTGGCATGCTGGAGGCTGTCATTGATGCCGTCGAGCATGACATACTCCCAGGTGATCTTGCGGCGTTTGTCGCCGCCCAGATAGGCGCGGCAGGCGGGCAGCAGTTCTTCGAGCGGATATTTACGGTTGATTGGTACCAACTGGTCGCGCAGTGCATTGTTCGGGGCATGCAGTGAGACGGCGAGTGACACGTCGCTGACCTCGCGCAACCGGTAGATGTTGGGGACAATGCCGGAGGTGCTCAGGGTCACCCGCGACTTGGCGATCATGTAGGCCAAGTCATCCTGCATGATCGCCATCGCCTTGACCACCGCCTCAAAATTGGCGAGCGGTTCACCCATGCCCATCATCACTACGTTGGTCGGCGCCGCTCCGAGTTGTCGCGCCGCGTGCCAGACCTGGCCGATGATCTCCCCGACCTGCAGGTTGCGGTTGAATCCCTGGCGCGCCGTCGCGCAGAAGGCGCAGTTCAGGGCGCAGCCGACCTGCGACGAGACGCAGAGGGTCCTGCGGCCATCCTCGGGAATGTGCACCGCCTCCACCCGTTGGCCGTCCGCGAGTTCCAGGACCCACTTCACCGTGCCGTCCGCACTGGGCTGGGTGTGGCTGATGCGCGGCAGCTGGATGCTGACCGCGTCCGCGAGTGCCGTCCGCAGCGCTTTCGGCAGATCGGTCATGCCATCGTAGTCGAGGACGCCGTGCTTATGCAGCCATTTGAACAAATTGCGTCCATGGAACGGCTTGAAACCGAGTGTCGCGACCAGGGCGGCGCAGTCCGCGGCGTCCAAGTCCAGCAGGTTCGGTTTGGAAGGACCGGCATCCATCGGCGTGGTCATCGGTGTCACCGCGTGGTTCCGGCTGGTGTCAGCGGGTCCGCGGGCAGATGCCTTCCGGGAAAAAGAACGCGATCTCCACGGCCGCGGTGTCCGGGGCGTCCGAGCCATGGACCGCGTTCTCCGTGAAGGAGTCGGCAAAGTCGGCGCGGATGGTGCCGGGGGCCGCGTTGGCCGGGTTGGTTGCGCCCATGATTTCGCGATTCCTGGCGACCGCGTCCTCGCCCTCCAGGGCTTGGACCATGACCGGACCGGAGGTCATGAACCCCACGAGTTCGTCGAAAAACGGTTTGCCTTGATGGATTGCGTAAAACGCGGACGCCTGTTCCTTGCTCAGGTGCAGCATCCGGGCGGCGACGATGCGCAGTCCGGCGGCCTCGAAGCGGCCGAGGATGGCGCCGATGGCATCTTTGGCAACGGCATTGGGTTTGATGATCGAGAGTGTGCGTTCGATGGACATAGAGGCTCCAGGATGGGGTGCGGCGGTGCGCATCTCGGATGATAATAGCGGTCTGTCGCAGCGGCGCGACGCGACCTGGCGACGACCGACGCCCCGGCGGACCAGCTTGAGGGTAGCCGTGAAGTTTAACGGCAAGGGGGAGTGTCCGGCAATGCCAGGCGTTGCCCGGCGGATCGGGGTCCCGTCTCCGGGGGGGCAGCGAACCGGTGCGTGGTGAACCCCGGACGGTCCAAACAGCATCCCTCAGAGGCGATCTATGACTGAATTCGATGTCTTCAACGGCGACGCGGACGGCATCTGTGCCCTCCAGCAACTGCGGCTCGCCGAGCCGCTCGACAGCACCCTGGTGACCGGGGTCAAGCGTGAGATTGCGCTGCTGGAACGGGTGACTGCCGGCCCTGGCGACCGGGTGACGGTGCTCGATATCTCACTCGATACCAATCGTGCGGCACTCGATCGCCTGCTGGCCGCCGACGTTCGGGTGCGCTATTTCGATCACCATTTCCCCGGCGAGATTCCCAGTCACCCCGGATTCGACTGCCACATCGAGACCCTGCCCGATAAGGGTACCTGTCTGCTGGTCGACGAGTTTCTCGACGGACGTTTCCGTGCCTGGGCGGTCGTCGGCACCTTCGGCGACAACTTCGATGCCGCTGCCTACCGGGCGGCGCTGCCGCTCGAACTCGCCCCGCCCACGCTGGCCCAACTGCGTGAGCTCGGGATTTACATCAATTACAATGGTTACGGGGCTCAGGTTGCCGACCTGCATTTCGCTCCTGACGACCTTTACCGCCGGCTCCATCCTTACGCCAATCCGCTGGATTTCATCAATGAAGACTCCGCCTTCCGCGCCTTGAGTGACGGTTACGCCGACGATATGGCGCGGGCACGGGGGACCGTGCCGACCGTGGCGGGCGAGCGTCATCGGCTCTACATTCTCCCCGCCGATCCCTGGGCGCGTCGTGCCAGCGGCGTCCTTGCCAATGAGCTCGCGCAAGCGTCGCCGGAGTGCGCCCAGGCGCTGCTGACGCGGTTACCGGAGGGCGGTTTTGTGGTCAGCGTGCGGGCGCCGGTGACGCGTCCGGAGGGTGCTGACGTGCTCTGCCGTCAATTCGCGACCGGTGGCGGCCGCAAGGCCGCGGCGGGCATTAATCAGTTGCCTGAAGCGGATTATGATCGCTTTGTGGAACGATTCATCGCGGCGTTTTGATGGGTCACCGGTTCCGGCGGGCCGCGGCGTTTCACGGCAACCTGCCGGGCTTACGAAGCGGGACGCTGACCGCTTTAGGCGATTCCCGGGACATGCCTATCCGGTTGACTCAGGAAGACACCTATGGGTGGTGTGCCGCGATGTCCGGCGTTCCCCTGCGCCGAAGCGTTCAGCTTTGATCGCCGCCTTCGCCGAATCCCGAAGGCTCTGGGGTCGAAACCCACTAAGTCATTGTTCTAACGATCATCAGACATCGACACCCGA
>NZ_CAIZIZ010000286.1 GCF_903933125.1 uncultured Lamprocystis sp.
GGCGGTTGGCTCATGGTGAACGATGATTCCTAACGCCCTAGTGACCGATGTTTTTTTGTGTCAGTTTTGTAGGGTGGATAAGCGCAGCGCATCCACCATCAGCCTCGCCGCCGGCACGTTGCCGCCTGCGGCCACCCAAATTTGGAACTGCCGACATTGCCTGTACCAGCCAAGGAGCGACTCCCTGTATTATATACGCTGGAGTCCTGAGCTGTCAGGCTTTCCCCAATACCGGACGCCCAGGAGCCAGTATATGCCTAAAAAAATAAAGACGGACGAGTCGGCACCGAACGCGGCGCCCCAGGCGGCCCCTGAAACCCCGGCGCCCGCTCTCGTCGATGAGGTCAGCGCCGCGCCCGCGGTGAACTACCCGGTGGTCGGCATCGGCGCCTCCGCCGGCGGTCTGGAGGCCTATCGGCTGCTGTTCGAGGAGCTGCCGTCGAACACCGGCATGGCCTTCGTCCTGGTTCAGCACCTGGACCCGCAGCACCCGAGCCTGCTGGCTGAACTGATCGGGCGCGCCACCCGCATGCCGGTGGTGGAGGCCACCGATGGCCTGGCCGTGGCGCCGAATCGGGTCTACACCATCCCGCCCAACGTGACGCTGGGGATGCTACACGGGCGCCTGCAGGTGCTGGAGCGGGTGATCGAGCGCGGGCGTCACCTGCCGGTGGATGAGTTCCTGCGCAGTCTGGCGCAGGACCGCGGCAGCCAGGCGATCGGCGTGGTGCTCTCCGGGACGGCGTCGGACGGCACCGCCGGGCTTGCCGCCATCAAGGCGTCCGGCGGTCTCACCTTCGCGCAGGATCAGGCGAGCGCCGCCTACTGGGGCATGCCGGGGAGCGCGGTGGCGGCCGGCTGCGCCGATCTGGTACTGCCGCCGCGGGAGATCGCGCGGGAGTTGGTGCGCCTTGCCGCCCATCCGCTGTTGCGTCAACGCGCGATACCGGAGCCCGACCTCGGGGAGGATGCCTCTCAGGCGCTCGCCAAAGTCTTTATGCTGCTGCGCGCGCGTACCGGCAATGATTTCGCGTACTACAAGCAGTCCACCATCCGGCGGCGCATCCGCCGCCGGATGCTGGTTCACAAGCTGGAGCGACTGGGCGACTATGTGCGTTACCTCCAGAACACACCGGCGGAGCTGGACGCGCTCTTTCATGACCTGCTGATCAACGTCACCGGCTTTTTTCGCGATCCGAAGACCTTCGAAGTGCTGCGCGACATAGCGCTGCCGCGCATCTTCGACGCGTGCGCGGCGAGCGCGGCCCTGGCGACCGGCGGGGGGGGGGCTGGGCGCCTGCCCCAGGTGCGTATCTGGGTCGCCGGCTGCTCGACCGGGGAGGAGGCGTATTCGCTGGCCATGACCCTGATCGAGAGCGCCGATGAGCGGGAGTGCGACGCGGGGCTGATTGGCACGTTCCAAATCTTTGCCACCGACATCGATGAACAGGCGATCAGCGTGGCGCGTCGCGGCGTCTATCCGGAACGGATCCAGGCGGAGGTCTCCCCGGAGCGGTTGCGGCGCTTCTTTTTGAAGGTCACCGGCGGCTGGCAGGTCAGCAAGGCCCTGCGCGATCGCTGTGTGTTTGCCGTGCAGAATGTTGTGAAAGATCCGCCGTTCTCCCGACTGGATCTGGTGTGTTGTCGCAATGTATTGATTTATCTTGGTCCGATGCTGCAGAAGCGGGTCTTGCAAATGTTCCACTATGCCCTGGAGCCGGAGGGTTACCTGATGCTCGGACCCTCCGAGAGCATCGGGACTCAGGCCGATCTGTTCGCCCTGGTGGATCAGCCGGCCAAGCTCTACACCAAAAAGTCCGTGGCGTCGCGCGAGGGTTACAACTTCAAGCCGCGGACCCCCTACCAGGACGCTCTGGTGGAGCTGCCCCCGCCGCGGTTGGGAACGCCGGGCCGCAGTCCGCAACAGGAAGCCGAGGAGTTGATCCTGGCCCGTTTCAGCCCGGCCGGGGTGATCCTCACCGCCGACTGGGAGATTCTGCACTTTCGCGGTCAGACCGGGCGCTACCTGGAACCGGCACCGGGGGCGGCGAGTCTCAACCTGCTCAAAATGGTCCGCCGCGGGCTGTTCGTTGCGTTGCGTGCCGCGCTCCTGCAGGCGCGTGACTCCGGCGTCCCGGTCCGCAAGGCCGGGGTCCGCTATCGCAGCAACGGCAGCGAAGCGCAGGTCGATCTCCAGGTGTTGCCGTTGCACGCGGTGGCCGGCGGGACGCCGTGCTTTCTGGTGCTGTTCGAGGAACCCGTGGCACCGGCCGCTCCTGAACCGGCCCGGCCGGCACCCGGTGTCGCCGAGGGCGCGGCCAATGCGGAGCGGGACGACTATCTTGCGACCCTGGAGCATGAACTGACGAGCACCCGCGATTACATGCAGTCGGCGATTGCCGAGCAGGAGGGAACCAACGAGGAACTGCGCTCCATGAACGAGGAGATCCAGTCCGCCAACGAGGAATTGCAGAGCACCAACGAGGAACTGGAGACCGCCAAGGAGGAACTCCAGTCCACCAACGAGGAACTGGCCACGGTCAATGAGGAACTGGAGAGCCGTAACGCCGAGCTGGCCGCCGCCAACAACGACATCAACAACATGCTGGCCAGTATCAATCTGCCGATCCTGATGCTGGACAATGAGTTGCGCATCCGCCAGTTCACCCCCCAGGCGGAACGGCTGCTGAACCTGATCGGCACCGACCTGGGCCGGCCGATCAGCAATATCAAACCAAACATCGAGGTGCCGCGCCTGGAGGAACTGGTACGGCGGGTGATCAACAGCCTGGAGGTCGAGTCACTCGAGTTGCAGGACAACGCCGGTCACTGGTACGCGGTGCGGCTGCGGCCCTACAAGACGCTGGATCACCGCATCGACGGGGCGGTGATCACCTTCATGGAGATCGACGAGATCAAGGAGGCGCGGCGCCTGCGCGTGACCCTGGCGGATGAGCGGCGGCTGGCGGCCCTGGTGCGCGATGCGGCGGACGCCATCACCGCGCAAGGGTTCGACGGCGGTATTCTGGCCTGGAACCCGGCCGCGGAGCGGTTCTATGGGTATCCGGAGGCCGCGGCGCTGGCGCTCAACATCCGTGAGCTGATCCCCGCGGACGCCTGGCCGGAGCATGAGCGGATGTTGGAAGTGCTGCGCGCCGGTCAGCCGATGGAGCCCTACCGCACCCGTCGCCGCACCCGCGCCGGGCGGGAACTCGCGGTCTGGCTGGTGCCCACGGCGCTGCTCGGGGCTGATGGCAAGCCCTATGGTTTGGGGACGACGGAGCGGGTGTTTGACGAGGGTGAGACCTGAGCGGCGACGGCGTGTGACGTGCTATGCAGGCCTTGATGTGCGGAGCCGGGACGGGTTTCGTAGTGCTAATGGACAAATGCCGACGCCGCGGCAACTGTCGGGATTGGAAAAGTTGTCCCCGTCGCTTGACGAAATGGCGCTGTTTGCCCGCTTCATGCGCGAGTTTGGTATAGAGACGCAGGCGCGCGTCGAGTTCACCGATGTCATCGGCAATCGCCTGGAGATCGACCGGAATCTTTTCCTGAACCTTAAAGGACAATGGAAGATCATGAAGGGTGAGCGGGCTCAATGGCTGCTCTATACCGCCGCCAACATCAAGTGGCCGGATGAAATCTGGTTGGAGCCTGGACGGTATGGTGGGCTGGACAAACTGCATTACCTAAGCCGGTTCGAAGTTGGTCGCGGCGGACGACTGGCCTGCGTCGCCGTTTTTGAGCGCGGTCCGGAACTGCAGGGGGTCTGGGCGGGGAGAACGAACTACGCTACGACCCGCGACGATGGCTACATTGACAGCAAGCGACTGAGCGACCGGCAATTGCGGTATTGGAGGTGGGAGCGATAGAGGGGCGTCTCTACCGTCCGGGCTTGCGACTGGTGGCTCACGTCCCGAGGTCGCCGCAAACCGTTACATTTTAAGTATACCAGATATCGAAGGCGAGGACTGGGGCACAGGTCAGCAACAGCAATTCCAAATTTGGGTTGCATCGCGCGACCCTGTTGAACCTTGCGAGCGGCCTTCAACTGTCGGTGGGTTCGACCGCCGCCGGCCCCGGCACCTCGAACACCTCCCATAGCGGGATCTCGACCCCTTCCAACAGGGTCAGACTAAGGGTTTCATCGGCGGCGAAGACGGCGCCCTTGTCGTATCCGTCCGCGCCCAGGAGGAACCGTATGGCGTACTGCTCCAACGGGTCGACGACCAGATACTCACGCACCCCGGCCCGTTCGTAGAGTGCCTTCTTATCGCGCAGGTCCTTCGCCGAGGTTCCCGGTGAGAGGACCTCGACGATCAGGTCCGGGGCACCTTCGATATGGCTCGGAGTGATCTTGCAGGGGTTGCAGACCACCAGGATGTCCGGCTGGACCACGTCGGACTCCGAGAGCTTGACATCGGTGGGGGCGACCAAGGGTCGACAAGGTCGCCCCCGGAGTTGCTGTTCCATCCGGCTGAACAACCGACCAACGACGTCCTGGTGTTTGATCGAGGGTGCGGCCGACATGGCGTATGCCAGCCCATCGATCAGTTCCCAACGCTCGTCGTCGGGCCAGGATCGGTAGTCGGTCCAGGTGAAACGATCCGCGGGCTGCGCGGGCGCGGGTGAGGACATCGAACGCCTCCGATTGGGTGGTGTTCACCGGTCGCGGGGTCGCACGCGGATGCGGCGCTCCGAGTCCGGGCGCCTGACGACGCCGGACAGAGGTTCATCGTAACCGTGGCCTGAGATTGCGGGCAATCACCCGCCACTGGCCAGCAATTGCCGCCCTTGCGTACGTCGCGCCGGCCGTCGAAGATGTCGCGAATCGGTTTGATCATGACACTCGCCGTCAAAAGCGGCAACTCGGCCGCAGCGGAAGTTACTATGGGACTACCTGAATTTGCTATTTTCGTTCCCACGCTCCAGCGTGGGAATGCCATTCGGCCGCTCCAGCGGCGCGTCGGCCGACCGGACGCTGGAGCGTCCGGACTTGCTCCCACGCTGGAGCGTGGGAGCCAGAAGATGGACTTGGGGTTGGTGGAGCGCACGGTGAGCGGGGCCGTCTGTTGTCCGTACGGTGATATCCATGTGGACATGCACCTGCGCGAAGCGGTTTGAGCCGGGTGCGCGCCGATGGTGGGCCATTTGCCGGATGCGCGCGATCTGCACAAACCCGACACCGCTGTGACGCGCTGCCGGTAGAATACAAGGTTTTTCCATCCGCGACCGGCGCGACGCAACCCTTGAGGCCACTGCGGCCCCCGCGCACCGGTCGCGTCAGCATTCCAGGAGATCACACCGATGGCCGGTCACAGCAAATGGGCCAATATCAAACACCGCAAGGCCGCCCAGGATAAGACCCGCGGCAAGGTCTGGACCAAGCTGATCCGCGAGGTCACGGTGGCGGCCCGTGCCGGCGGCAGCGGTGACCCGGCCTTCAATCCGCGCCTGCGTCTGGCCGTGGACAAGGCGTTCCAGGCCAACATGCCGCGCGACACGGTGGAGCGCGCCATCAAACGCGGCACCGGCGGCACCGAGGGCGAGGACTACGAGGAGCTGCGCTATGAGGGCTATGGCCCCGGCGGGGTGGCGGTCATGGTCGACTGTATGACCGACAACCGCAACCGCACCGCCGGCGAGGTGCGCCACGCCTTCACCAAGTACGGCGGTAACCTGGGCACCGACGGCTCGGTGGGCTATCTGTTCACCAAGCAGGGGGTGATCAGCTTCCAGCCCGGCACCGACGAGGATCAGGTGATGGAGGCGGCCCTGGAGGCCGGCGCACTCGATGTCCTGGTCAACGATGACACCTCACTGGACGTCATCACCGATCCGGACGAATACAGCGCGGTCAAAGATGCACTGACTAAGGCCGGGCTCGACACCGAGGTCGGCGAGGTCACCTTCAATGCCTCGACCAGTGCCGAACTGGATCTGGACACCGCGGTGCGTCTGCTGAAGATGGTCGACGCGCTGGAGGAGTTGGACGACGTGCAGGCGGTCTACCATAACGCCGATATCGCCGATGAGATCATGGCGGCGATCGATGACTGAAGCGCGCGTCCGGTGAACCCCCAAAGCCTGCCACCGCCGATTCCCGCCGCGGGAAACCTGCGCCACCGCATCCTGGGGATCGACCCCGGTTCCCGCATCACCGGGTACGCGGTCATCGACACCGATGGTCAGCGCAGCGTGCGGGTGGCCAGCGGCTGCATCCGGGTCGGTGAGCACCCCTGGCCCGACCGTCTGGGGCTGATCTTCGATCGCGTGGCTGAGATCGTGGCCCTACATCACCCGCATGAGATGGCGGTGGAGCAACTGATTTTCGCCCGCGATCCGACGGCAGCGCTCAAGATCGGCCAGGCGCGCGGGGCTGTTCTGTGCGCCGGGTTGAAGGGCGGAGTCACCGTCCATGAGTACAGCCCCAAGACCGTCAAGCTCGCGGTGGTCGGCACCGGCGGCGCGGAGAAAGCGCAGGTCCAGCACATGGTGCGTATCCTGCTCGCCTTGCCGGACGAGCCGGGGGAGGATGAGGCCGATGCGCTGGCCATCGCCCTGTGTCACGCCCACTCCATGGGCATCCCGGCGCGTAAACGTGCGGCCGCGTCCTGGCGGGATTGGCGGCCCTAACTAAACCGCGCCCGGCGCGGTATGCAATGTTTTTGGATGGGGTCGGCCTGGGCAGACCCGACAATGGCTGGAGCTGGCGCGGTTTAAAATAAGTTTTGAAGAGGATAGCGTTCGCACCTGATATCCAGACAGACCTTCGTGTAGGGGCGGGTTTGAAACCCGCCCCTACGTCCGGTTATCACGTCCCAAGGCTATAACGGTCAACGCTCCAGCACGCCGATCAGCGTCGTTAGATCCATTGGCTTACACACAAACGCGTCGCAGCCGGCCGCCAAGGCACGCTGTCGATCCTCGTCCTGACCGTAGCCGGTGAGTGCGACCAGTCGCGCGGCTCGCCCGGTCTCGGTGGTGCGCAACCGGCGCGCGACCTCATAGCCGTTCATGCCCGGTAGCCCGATATCCAACAGAACCAGATCGGGTTTAAGTCGCTCGACGACCTCCAGCGCGGCCAGGCCGTCATGCACGGTTTCCACCTGTTGATCCAGGCGACGCAGCAGTGTGGCGCAGGCCGTCGCCACATCCCGATCGTCGTCAACGACCAGAATGACGTGCGGTTTGATGCGCCGATCAGGGCCAGGCGCCGGTATGGCCGCGACGGTTTGCGCGAGCGGCAACTGGACGGTGAAGGTACTGCCGGCACCGAGGCCGGGGCTGATCGCCTGCACCTGTCCGCCGTGCAGCTCCACCAGGCCTTTGACGAGCGCGAGCCCCAAACCCAGACCGCCGCGGGGGCGGTCCAATGACTGTTCACCCTGGAGGAAAGCGGCAAAAACCTGCGGCAGCAGGGATGCGTCGATGCCGCTGCCGTGGTCGCGCACCTGAAGCCGCGCCGCACCGTTCGCCGTGTCCAGGCTCAGGAAGACGGTGCCGTTTGGCGCACTGAACTTGGCGGCATTGCCCAGCAGATTGACGATCACCTGGGTCAGGCGCTCCGGGTCACCGTCCACTGGAACGGGCACCGGCGGGAGCGCGGAATTCAAGTGCTGACGATGGGCTTCAAACAGCGGGAGCGCCTGCTCCATGGCCCGTTCCACCGCTTCGCGAAGATCGAAGCAGTGCCGGTGAAGCGCAAATGTTCCCCGGTTGATCTGGGCGACATCGAGCAGGTCGTCTACGAGCCGGACGAGGTGCTTGACCTGCCGCCCCAGGAGTTCGGCTGCCCAGGCGACCTGGACCGGCGTGGGCGCCAGCGCCAGGACAGCCGCCACATGACAAATGGGGGAGAGCGGATTGCGCAGTTCATGCCCCAGCATCGCCAGGAATTCGTCCTTGTGCCGGTTGGCATCGCGCAAGGCCCGCTCGGAGCGGAGTTGATCGGTGATGTCGGAGAGGATCACGCGGCAGGAGAGCGGGGGCGCCCCCGTCAGACGCGGATTATCGCGGCGGATCGTCAGACGCAGGTCGCGCCGGTTGGCCGGCGCGCGTCCCAGACTGACCTCAATGGACTCATCCTCACCCGTCGACAACACCCGTTCGAGGCTGTTGAGCACGGCGCGGCCGTCCCCTGGACTCAGTCGTGTCCCCAGGAACCCGCCCTCGCCCCGCGCCCGCTCCACCCCCAACAACTGGGCGGCGGTCAGGTTCATCTGAATGATTTCGCCCAGGCGGTTGACGGTCGCATAGGCCACGGGGGCAAAGTCGTAGAGGTCGGCGTAGCGATCACGGGATTCCTCCAGTGCCTGCTGAGCCTCCCGCAGTTCGCGGTTCTGGAGTTCCAATTCGATCTGATGGATCTGGAGATCCTGGACCACCCGGCCGGAGTCGGTAGAATCGCGTGCCTCCCGGCGCAACACGTCGAGCAACTCACGCAGAATGCCGTCTGTTTGGTCGCCGAGCCGAGCCATAAGGGGGGATCCGCAGGCAAACGTGATTGGGTCTCTGCCCATTCTAGCGCCTCTCGGACTGACGCTGATAACTACTTGAGACTTGGGGGTCTGGAAACGACCGCAAGAGATCAGTTGATGGGTCCCTGAGCCCCGAAATTTCAAAGATTGGCAATCATGATTAACAGAACAGGATGGCAACGATGATCGGCAGGCTCAAAGGGGAAATCATCGGCAAGCGCCCGCCGCATCTGCTGCTGGATGTGAACGGGGTCGGCTACGAGCTGGAGGCCCCCATGTCCACCTTCTACGACCTGCCGCCGGTGGGCGGGACCGTGACCCTGGTGACGCATCTGGCGGTGCGCGAGGATGCGCATTGCCTGTACGGCTTCGGGCGGGAACGGGATCGCGACCTCTTTCGGGCGCTGCTCAAGGTGTCGGGGGTGGGGGCCAAGATCGGCTTGGCCATCCTCTCCGGCATGGACGCGGACCGCTTTGTGCGGTGCGTCGAACAGGAGGACATCACCGCCCTGACCCGCATCCCCGGCATCGGCACCAAGACCGCGCAGCGGCTGGTGGTCGAAATGCGGGATCGACTGGACGGCATCGGTGCCGGGTTCGCGGTTGCCGCCGCGCTGCCCGGTGCGGCCGGCGGCGGCGCGGCTGCCGTGCCGGGCGGCGCCCCGAGCGCGTTGGCCGATGCCGTGAGCGCCCTGATCGCCCTGGGCTACAAGCCGGCGGATGCCAACCGGATGGGCCGCGCTGCCGACGACGGCGCCAAGACTTCCGAGGAGATCATTCGCAGCGCGTTGCGGGCCGTCAATGTGCCATAGCGGTAGGATGGGCAGAGCGAGTTTGGGCAAGAATTCCTTGTAGGTTGGGCTGAGGAACGAAGCCCAACGAGCAGCCAAACGTAAGGCGCGGAAATGTTGGGGTTCGTTCCTCACCCCAACCTACGGCATTGCGATGTTTTCGGGTTCGGAGCGAATACGTTCACAATCTCGATAGCGATGCCCATCCGGCCGGTGCGTGCCGTCAGTCACCCACCAACCCGATCCACCGCAGCAACGGCGGCAGTAACAGCGCGGTGACAAAGGCCGACAGCGCCATCGCCAGACCGGAGAAGGCGCCCATGACGGGGCTGACTTGGAACGCGCGGGCGGTGCCGATGCCGTGGGAGGTCAGACCCATGGCGAACCCCTTGACCGCGTCATCGCGAATTCGCAACAGTCGCAGGAGCCCGGTGCCGAGCACGGCACCGACGATGCCGGTGCTGACCACCAGCACGGCCGTGAGTGATGGCAGTCCGCCGAGCTTTTCACTGATGCCCATGGCGACCGGCGCCGTGACCGACTTGGGGGCCAGCGAGATCAGGGTCTTGGTGTCCGCGCCAAAGAGCGCGCCGAGGGCGACCGCGCTCAACGCGGCGGTGGTCACCCCGGCCAGCAGGGCCGCCAGGATCGGCAGGGCCAGGGTCTTGAGCCGCTCGCGCTGGCGATAGAGCGGGATGGCGAGTGCCACGGTCGCGGGTCCGAGCAAAAAGTGCACGAACTGGGCGCCGTCGAAATAGGTCTGGTAAGGCGTCCCGGTGAGTTGGAGCAGGGCAATCAGCAGGCCGACGGCAATGGCGACCGGGTTGAGCAGGGCGTTCTCCCGGCCCAGCCGGTAGATTTTGAGCGCGATCAGGTAGCAGACCAGGGTGGCGGTCAACCACAGCAGCGGCGAGGCTGCCAGATAGACCCAAATCTGGGTCAAGGGGGCGTCAGTCATGGCTGCCGCCGCGGCGCCAGGCCAGCAAGCGCTGCATACCCGCCATGGTGACCGCGGTCACCGCGAGCGTGATGAGTGTGCCGAGGACCAGGGCGGCGGCGATGGCCGGCCATTGGTCGCGCACCCGTTCCCAGTGAACCAGGACCCCGACCCCGGCCGGAACGAACAACAGCGAGAGGTGGCCGAGCAGGGTGTCCGCGGTCTGCGCGACACGCTCGGAGACGCCGCCGCGCAGCACCAGCCAGGCGAGCAGCAGCAACATCCCAAGCACGGGCCCCGGTACGGGGAGCCCGGAGACCAACACCAGGACCTCCCCGGCGAGTTGGCAGGACAGAATCAGGGTCAGTGCCTCAAGCAACTTCTTGTCTCCTGGTAGGCAGGTAGCGGTTGCCCGTGGGAGCGGCCTCCGGCCGCGACGGGGTCTCGCGGGATAGCGAACGTCGGATTATACCGCGGCACCGCATCGCGGCCGCACGATGGCCGGGCGGGGTGGTTGTGGATGGGATACATCGGCATTCGCTCAAACGAGGCCCCAACCCTGCGCGTCGAGGATGTCCAGGATGTCTTGGCCGGTCGCGCTGCACCGCCACTGCGCCAAGGTGCCAAGGTCCTCCTCCTCCAGGCGGTCCCGGCAGCGATCAAAGAGCGCGGTGTTTTCGCGGTCCGGCAGCAATCGGGAGGGGTAGAGGATGCCGTCGAGCGCGGCCGGCGCATCATAGACCCAGCGCGACCAGCGCTGGGGGAGCGCATAATCGACGGTCGCCAAGAGCCTGACATCCAGATTGAGCGCCGCCAGCCCGGCCCCCTGCAACAGGCCCAGGTGGAGCGCCGCGCCGGTCTTGATGCGATAGAGATGGCGCTCGGTCAACTCAGTCACGGTCACAAATTTATCCGTGGCCGGCGGATATTGTTCCGACACGTCGTGGCCGAAGGTCTCGGCGAAGGCGGTCGCGGGGGCGTCGGCGAGGTAGAGCACGCCGTAACTGTCGAGCGGATCGTTCCAGCGGGCAGCGGCACCGGTGGAGAAGTGGAGGGCCGTCCCATAACGGCGATGGCCGATGCGGTACCAGACGGTGCCGGCCGCCAGGCGGCGCGACTTCAGCTTCCCATGACCGTCAACGGGCGGCGGGCCAACGTTCATCGCACCCCAGACGGCGCGCAGACCGGGGCCGCGACCGCGGGGTCCGCGGTTGCCGCCACCGGCTGGCTCATCGCGCCACCTGGATACCGAACTGGCGCGCTTTGCGCGCCACCAGGGCGCCGAACGCCGGGTCGCCGGCACGCAGAGCGGCGATCGGGGTCGCTCCCGTCACCGCGTCCAGGTCCCGATCCGGAGTCAGGAAGAAACGGACCTTGGCCGGTGCGCTTGCGGTTTCTAGCAGCGCCAGCACGGCGTCGAGCCCGGCGACGGTGCGGTTGGCGTCGGCATCGAACTGAAAGGCTGGATAGACCCCGTGCTCGCCCTGCGGCAACACCAGCAATTTGCCCCGGGCGGCGCGCTTGCGCACCGCGTCCGGCGTGATGCCAAGCAGCGCCGCGACCTCGGTGGCGGTGTAGACGCCCCCCGCACGCTCCAGCAGTTGGTGCAAGGCCAATTGCCCACGCAGGCGCAGCCGGGTCTCCTTGGACGCCAGCGGGTCGGTGCGCAACGCCCGCATCATGAGTTCGGCCAGCAAGGTCTGGTCGTCCTGGGCGAGCAGGTCCAGATCCCGACCGGCCGCGCCCAGCGCCTCGGACATGCCGAGCAGTTCCCGCATGAAGGCCGTGGTGGCGCGGGCGAACAGTGCCGCGGCCTCCGGTTGGGAACCCAGGCGGGCCTGGGCCTCGTGGACGCAGTGCGTCAGGCGCGTCGCGGCATCGCGGGGAAGTCGGTCGGTCAACATGGTTCGATACGATGGCTTGTCCTGGATGCGTTAGTATAGTGGACAAACACGAACGCCGGCGGCGGAGTCACGCGCCCCGCCCTTGGCGCATCGGTGAGAACGGCTCTTCATAATCATCTTCATAATCAATAGGTGTCTGATCTGTCGTGGGGTTCTCTCGACTGGCCATGACACGGCAGGTCTCGGACGGCTCCATCACCCGCGGCTTGGCCGGCTGGGCAAACCCAGGTTCCCTCAGCGCAGGATGGCCCGCCACCCACCACGGCTTGGCAAACACTGCCAGCAGAAGTCCTCGTTGTCGCAGGCGTTGCCGATCCGGTCGTGGTCGGTATCGGCCTGGTCGGGGTTGGCGACCAGCGGGCAGTTGTCCGTGGTGTCGAGTACACCGTCATTGTCGTCGTCCACGTCGGTCGCATCGGGGATGCCATCGTTGTCGGTATCCACCGGCGGTGGGCCGTCGCAGCGATCGCCCAGGCCATCGCCGTCGGAATCGGTCTGGTCGGGGTTCTTGATCGCAGGGCAGTTGTCCGCGCTGCCGGCGACGCCATCGCCGTCAGGGTCCTGAGCGGCGCCCACGGTGAATTCGGCCGTGACGGGAAGAAAGGTGACCTCGCGTTGCTGGGCGCGGGACCAATACTTGCCGGAGAGGGCGATCACCTGGGAATCGGCAGCTACGGCTCCCGCGGCAACCTTGAAGGTCACCCCGCCCACGGCGCCGGAGCCGGCCCTGGGCTTGAAGCCATCCAGATAGACCCGGGTTCGGGCACCGCTGTCATCGACGCGGTTCAAGTCGGCGGCGGGGACGAGCGGTCCAAATGGCGTGGCAGGGAAGTAGCCGCCGCGGGTGAACCAAGGGGTCGGCGGCAGGGGCGGCGCGGCGTTGGCCGGCAAGGCCAAGGTTCGCCCGCTGGCGAAGCTTAGTTCCAGGCTGAAGGCCTGCACGTCCGCGGGGTTGCGGATCTTGACCACCGCCGTCGTCACGCCATTGGCCAAGGCCGGGCTCACCGTGAGCGACAGGGCCTCGCCCACCGCCCGGGCCTGGGTGGCGCAGGTCGCACCCAAGAGCCAGAGACCCCCGAGGAGAAGCTGTTTGATCCGCTTGCCGTTCATGATACTTGCCTCGTTGTCGCCTTGGGCCTTCAGTCCGATCTAACGCACTCGATGGGGGTCGCACGCGCGTCCCGGCCGCTAGGGTTGCCCCGCCTGGTATGCGCGCAGGGCCTCTTGCAGGCGCTGCTCCGCGTTGGTGCAGTTCGGCCCTGGTGGGTCGCCAACCCGCAGGTTCGGATTGGACCCGTGGAACAGGTTGAGCGCGGCACTGAGATCGCTGAACTCGATGGCTGTCGGGTCGCTGCCCCCGGCGCGGATCTCGTTCAAGTCCAGGCAACCGTCGCTGTTGCGGTCCGCCCCGCTCGCCGTCGTCACCGGCATCGGTTTGACCAGCAGGAAAGGCCCGGTGATGGTCAGCGTGTTCGCGGTCAGGCCGGTGACCGTCTCGGTGTAGGTTCCGGACAGGGAGGCCCCGCCGTCGCGCACCGTCGCCGTGCCCAGGGACAGCCTGCGGGTCACCGTCTTGCCACTCACCTGGGTCTGGAAGGGATCATGGGACGTCAAGGTGAAGTCGGTTTGGCTCAGATAGCCCGACACCCGCGGCCCCACCGCTTTGCCGTTGACCGCCGGGATCGTCGGAGGAACCGCGGGGAAGAGCAGCGTCTTGTCCAGGTCGACAAAGCTCGTCGCCTTCTGGATGGCGGTGCCCGTCACATCCAGGTAGAAGGCCAGATCGACGGTCCCGATGCTGGCCGGTTGGGCGATGTTGGCGGTGCCGTAGTAGAAGCCGGTGAGGGGGTTCGCGGTATCCGCCGCGGCGGGGCATGACGCGACGACGGCGCAGCACGCGGCCAGCATCTTCAGGGTTCGGTTGATCATCTGCTTGTTGCCTGCGTGGGATTGACCATTCACATCACTCGTTCACTCGCATCTCGTTTCGAGGCCCTGCGCGGGAATGCCGTCTCGGCCGCTACAACACCCGATCTGGCGACGCGACGCCAGAGCGTCACGGTTTGCTTCCACTCTGGAGCGTGGAAGCCAGAGCAGGTTGGGGTGAGGAACGAACCCCAACATTCCCGGCCACCGAGGGTTGGGGTTCCTTCGTCACCCCAACCTACGGACCTACGGACCTGTGGAGCCCGGCCGGTGTAGGTTGGGGTGAGGAACGAACCCCAACATCCCCGGCCACCAATCGTTGGGGTTCGCAAGCTCACCCCAACCTACGGTCCTACGGACCTGTGGAGCCCGGCCGGTGTAGGTTGGGGTGAGGAACGAACCCCAACATCCCCGGCCACCAATCGTTGGGGTTCGCAAGCTCA
>NZ_CAIZIZ010000287.1 GCF_903933125.1 uncultured Lamprocystis sp.
CCGGCTAACGGCCATGGCGCCCGCGCCACCCCGGACCATGAAAGTCCTCTCGACCGCTGCGTAGTCAGGGCTTCCAGCCCTGACCGTTCCAGTCCCGACTCCGTCAGGCCAGGATGGCCTGACGACGCACTTTCACGGTAAGCCTGCATGGAATCCCGTCGCTAGCCCAGTAGGCTTTGAGCCCCGTATTGCGTCGTCCGGAGCCTCCATCATGTCACTGTTCCTACCCGCCGCCGCAGCCGATCTGACGCAAACGCCTGCCGCCTGGCGCGCCAGCACCCCCGTGGGCGCACGCATTCCCGATGACCTGTGGTCACGGGCGGTAGCGCTGGCAGCCCGCAATGGGGTGTCCAAGGTCATCGCGACCCTACGGGTGGACTACTCTGGTTTAAAGCGGCACCTAACCCCGGCGACGGCGCCGCCGCCCGTGTCCACTGCGGCACCACGGCCTTTGTGGGACTAATATTTTGGGTGAACCACCGGCGTCAGGACCGGGCTGCGTTCTGGTCGCGTCCCACGTCCGCGGCCGGTCGTTGCGGGGCGATCGGCGCTACCGCGGTCGCGACGGTGACATGGCGCCTGTGGGAGGCGCCGTGATCGCCCTGACCCCGCAGTTGCGGGTCTTGGTCGCGAACGTCCTGGCCGCCTTTCGCTGCCGCACCGACGGGCGGATGCGCCAGGTGTTGACGGACGACCCCATGAACGGTGTCCTGTTCATTTTACGCAGCCGCCGAGGAACTGCGGTCAAAGTGCTGTTCTACGACGGTCAGGACTTATGGCTGTGTCAGAAGCGCTGGTCCCAAGGCCGTTTTCAGCACTGGCGCAGCGGACCGTCGGGTCAGAGGCTGAGGGTGTTGTTGGCCGGTGGCGATTGGCGCGCCTCCACGGGGGGCACCGGTATGGCGGGCGCTGCCCCACGCAGGGGCGTGACAAGACGGCGGTGGACACCTTGGCGCGCCTGACCGCGGAATTGAAAACCAAGACCACCTCCCTGGAACAGGTGCGCCGCTTGATCTTTGGACCGCGCACCGAGTCCAGTTCGTGCTCAGACGGCGCCGGTGGCTATCGATTGTCTCATTTTTATTGACACATTCCCCACGCAGTACAATCCAGCACTACGGCTGACCGCACCCACTGGTTCGAGGCTTGGCTGGCGGGTTGCGGACGGAGCCCGCGGCACAGATCTGTTTCTGCCCTTGGACGACGCGCAGGCGCAGCGGTCCTGGCTCGGAAGGTTCGGAGCCGCTTGGGCTGGACGCTTGGACGAGGTTCCTTTGGACGAGGTGCTGGCCTTAACGAACTGATGCTGTAAAATACGCTACGTGTTGACGACTATCAGGAAACCACGCATGTCACTCATCGACCTTTGATTGGTTTGCGTTCCACCCACACCAGCAAGAATTTCTTCGTACTTATCCGAAGTCTTATGTCGCGTATGGCTGCGGTAGCAGCAAGCGCCTAATACTGATACCGTTCGACGTGTTTGAGCCGTGGCTTGAATCGTCATGGACCACAGCAAAAGATGATCGTACCTATTGGCATGTAGCCATTTATCGTAAAGGCGAAAAGTATACGATGCGCCTCAGAAAAGGCGTGAAATCAATTGATCTCACACAATACGTTTTGCCAGACGACTCAAAACGCGCATAGAGTCACCAATCGCTTTAACGACTGGCTGCCGCGGCGCGGCGGGCCACCTTGTCCAGGACGCCGTTGACGTAACGGTGACCCTCATGGGCGCCCAGGAGCTTGGTGAGCTCGACCGCCTCGTTGATGGCCACCCCGGCGGGGATGGCGGGGGAGAAGAGGATCTCGTAGGCGCCGATTCGCAGGATGGCGAGCTCCACCGGGTCGACCTGACTGATCGGCCGGTCGAGGACCCCGTCGAGTGCCGCATCGATCGCGGTGACCTCGGCGGGGACGCCTTTCACCAGGGCATCAAACAACTCCAGGTTGAAGTTGAAGCGGTCCTTGGGATCGACCGGGGTGTCATCCTCGGCGCCGTTGAGTGAGTTCACCAGGGCGTCCAGCCATTCCGGATCGTCGAGCATGTGCTGCCGGATGGTGGCCGGTTCCTCCCGCGTCAGATGCCATTGGTAGAGCGCGAGTGCGGCATAGCGCCGCGCCTGGCTGCGCGGGCTGACCCCGCCGCGGTCGGTCGACTTGGCCATCCGGGTCACTCCAGCCGCCGCAGCAGATCGACCATCTCCAGGGCGGACAAGGCCGCCTCGGCGCCCTTGTTGCCGGCCTTGGTGCCGGCCCGCTCGATCGCCTGCTCGATGCTGTCGACGGTCAGCACGCCAAAGGCGACCGGGATGCCGTATTTCAGGCTCACCTGAGCCATACCCTTGACGCATTCACCGGCCACGTACTCGAAATGCGGGGTCCCGCCGCGGATCACGGCGCCCAGGGCGACGATGGCATCGAAACCGCCCCGCTTGGCGATGCGCTCGCAGGCAACGGGCATCTCGAAGGCACCGGGGACACGGACGATAGTCAGATTCTCCTCCTCCGCACCGTGGCGCAGCAGTGCATCGACGGCGCCCTTCTCCAGGCTCTCCACGATGAAGGCGTTCCAACGGGATACCACCAGACAGAAACGGGCCTGATCGGCGCGCAGGACGCCCTCGATCGTCTTGATGCTCATGCTGCGTACTCCTGATGATCTGGGTTGGAAAACTCGGCCTTGATCGCAATCCGGACCAGCGGCATGCGTAGTCAGGGCTTCCAGCCCTGACGGTGTCAGGCCAGGATGGCCTGACTACGCACCCGGCGAGCCCAAGTGGTCGGAATCTTGATCGAGGCCGAAAACTCGGATTGCGAAACAACGCGGTGAGAGCGCATCCTCGCGGGTAGCACACCTCGATTACGACAACGACCGAGACGCCAAAGGTGTTCCCTAATGGGTTTGTTTCGCTTATGATTAACGGGTTACTCAGCGCCCGCCGCTGACATACTCCACGACCTCCAGGTCGAACCCCGAGATGGCGTGCATGGCTTTCGGGGCGCTCATCACGCGCATTTTGCGCACGCCCAGGTCGGCCAGAATCTGGGCGCCAATGCCGTAGGTGCGCAGTTCGCTACGTTCCTTGTGACGCCGCGTCGGGACCGTGTCTTCTCCGTCATGCAACTGGAGATCCTTCAGGCGCGCCAGCAGATCCGGGGCATTGTCGCGGTTGCGCAGGACAACGATGACGCCCTCGCCCGCCTCCGCGATCTGGCGCATAACAGCCTGCAGCGGCCAGCCGCAGGCCGGGTGCCGCGGGGTGAACAGGTCGCACAGGGTGTTCTGCAAGTGGACGCGCACCAGGGTCGGCCGCTCCGGACTGATCTCGCCCATGGTGAGCGCCAGATGGAGATCGTTGTCGATGCTGTCGCGATAGGCCAGGACGCGGAAATCCCCATACTCGGTGGGCATTTCACACTCACACTCCTTGACCACGGCCTTCTCGTGGCGCACCCGGTAATGGATCAGATCAGCGATGGTGCCGATCTTCAGCCCATGGGTCTGCGCGAAGGCTTCCAGATCGGCACGGCGCGCCATACTGCCGTCCTCGTTCAGGATCTCCACGATCACGGCGGCGGGCTCCAAGCCGGCCAGGCGGACCAAGTCACAACCCGCCTCGGTGTGGCCGGCACGTACCAGCACTCCGCCGGGTTGCGCCATGACCGGAAAGATGTGACCGGGCTGCACCAGATCGCGCGGTTGGGCGTCCGGAGCGACCGCGGCAAGAACCGTCGCCGCGCGGTCAGCCGCCGAGATGCCCGTCGTCACGCCCTCGGCGGCCTCGATCGAGACGGTGAAGGCGGTGCCGTGGGGGGCGTGCCCCTCGGTGACCATCAACGGCAGGCGCAGTTGCTCGCAACGCTCCTTGGACAGGGTCAGACAGATCAGCCCCCGCCCGAACTTGGCCATGAAGTTGATCGCCTCCGGCGTCACCTGGTCGGCGGCCATCAGAAGGTCGCCCTCGTTCTCGCGGTCCTCGTCGTCCATGATGACGACCATGCGCCCCGCGCGCAGTTCGGCGATGATTTCTTCGGTGCTATTTAGCGACATGGGAGGGACTAACTGTTTAGACCAAGGCTTGGACCAGGGACACGCTGGGCCGTTCACGGCGCGTCGTGTCTGCGGCCCACAAACGAAAAGGGCGGCAACAGAGTGATCTGCTGCCGCCCAGTCACTTGGTCGGGGCGAGAGGATTTGAACCTCCGACCACCTGAACCCCATTCAGGTGCGCTACCAGGCTGCGCTACGCCCCGGGTGGACGCATAAGATTACGTTTTAAGGACGGCCGTGTCAAGCAGCGGTCAGATCAACCAGCAGTTCCAAATTTAAGACCATGATGTTATGAAGGGCTTTTCAGATCTGACTGGAGAGTCCCATGGTCACTTCCGCTGCGGCCGAGTTGCCGCTGTTGACGGCGGGTGTCATGATCAAACAGATTCGCGACACCTTCG
>NZ_CAIZIZ010000288.1 GCF_903933125.1 uncultured Lamprocystis sp.
AGCGGCAGGTCCGGCGCGCTCCGCGGCCGGCCCGACCGGCTCACTGACCTGAACTCGGGCGCACCGGAAGCCAAGAAGACCGTAGCGGCTGCCGGGCGCGTCCTGGCCGCGGCACGCGCAACGGCAGTCCCTCGCGTTGCCGTCCCAGGACCCGCCACGGATAACCCGACCCGCGCCAGCGTCATCGGAGGGCCAAGCAGAACCATCTGGCGGTGCGCCATCGTACCCGTCATGCCAGGCATCTTCCAACCATTCCCAGACGTTGCCGAGCATGTCGTAAAAACCCCAGTCATTGGGCCGCTTACCCTTGACCGGATGGATCCCGGCCTTGCCCCCGGGATATTGCAAATCCTTCAACCACGACCGCTCAAGCCCATTGTCCAATTCGAAATCGACATTGCTGTTGCCGCCGTACCAGGCGATCGGGTCCAGCGCCGGGGCATTGGCATCGCCCAGGATCTCGATCGGGCCGGTATAGAGCGCGGCGTCGCTGCCGGCGCGGCAGGCATATTCCCATCGCGACTCGCTCGGCAGCACGAAGCGCTCGTCGGCGTCCCCAAGGTGCGCAAGACGCCGATTCAGGGCGGCGACGAAGCTTTGCGCGTCTTCCCAACTCGCCCCTTCGACCGGCCGGTCCGGCGTCTTGAAGGTGCTTGGATTCTCGCCCATCAGCGCCTCCCACAGGGCCTGGGTACAGGGCGTATCGAAGAGCCAATAGCCGGCGCCCAGCGTCACCGGATGGCGCGGACCTTCCGCGCGCCTACGGCCCGGCTCGTCGTCCGGCGACCCCATGAGAAAGCGCCCCGGCGGGCACCAGCGCAGGCGCTGGATGACCGGCTGGCCGCCCGCGTCGGGCGCGATGGCGATCTCGGCCCAGAGGCCGAAGCGGTCACGACCCATGGCGCTGGCCCAGGCGGGGCGCGGGGTCCGGCGCAGGGTGAGGATGGCGCGCTCGGTGCGCACCTCGACCGCGGGGGCATCGGGCAGCGTCACCGCCGCGGGCGCGGCGCTGTCCAGGCGCAAAGGCTCCGACCCGCCGAAGTCCGCTCCGCTGCCTCCGGCTCCCTCCTGCCCGCCGGGCTCACGAACCTGAACTCGGGCGCAACGGAAGCCCAGGTCGTCGACACGGACAGCGGGCGCGACCCTGCTGCGGGAGGCGCAACGGCAGAAGCGCGCGACGTTGAGCCAGGAACCGCCGCGGACCACCCGAGCCGCGCCAGCGGCATCAAGCCACGCGGAGCCATCGGTCGGCGCACTGGAATAGTCGTCATGCCAATGGTCTTCGACCCACTCGTAAACATTGCCCAACATGTCGTAGAGTCCCCAGGGGTTCGGCTGCTTCTCGCCGACCGGATGGGTGCCGGACTTGGGGTTGGGATACTGCTGCTCCTTCCACTCGGACGAGTCCCACCCGTTGGCCAACTCGAAACCAACCCCGCTGTTGCCGCCATACCAGGCGATCGGGTCCAGGGCCGGGGCGTTGCGCTCACCCAGGATCTCGATAGGGCCGGTATAGAGTGCGCTGTCGGTCCCGGCCCGGCAGGCATATTCCCACTGGGCCTCGGTCGGCAGGGTCAAATCCAGTCCGGGGACCAGCCCATTGAGGCGGGCAATGAATCCCTGAACATCCTCCCAACTCACCTGCTCCACCGGCCGACCGGGGCTTTGAAACCCGCTCGGGTTGGCGCCCATCACGGCCGTCCACAGGGCCTGAGTGCAGGGGGTGTCGAAGAGCCAGAAGCCGTCCCCGATCGTCACCTGGTGCCGCGGGCCTTCGTCGGAATACCGTCCCGGCTCGTCCTCCGGCGAGCCCATCAGGAAGGTGCCCGGCGCGATCCAGCGCAGGCGCTGCACGACACGGCTGCCGGTCGGGTCCGGTACCGAAAATTCGATCCAGTCGCCGTACGCGTCGGTGCCGCGGCGATCCGCCCAGGGGGGCAGGTCATCCAGGGGCAAGACCTGAACCAGTCCGCTGCCGCTCTCGATGCGTCCAAGCAGGCTGCGCCCGGCGCGGCCCGCGGTCATGCCGCCAACCAGGGTGACCTCCAGGCAGTCCGCGGACTGGCAGAGTTCCAGGTGGCGGACGGCACCCGCGGGGGCAAAGGCGGGGTCGAACCCGGGCGGCGGCTGGTAGCCGGGTTCCTGCGCGTGCACCGCCCAGGACAAGCGTTGCAGCGCTTCCCCGACGCCACCCGCGGACCAGGCGTGCTCGGGCAGGCGCCGCTCGCACCGGCGGTACCAGGCGAGCGCCGCACCCGGCACCCCACCCGGCAGGACGGCGCGCGCCTGTTGGCTGAGCTGGCGAAAGAAGCGTTCGGCCAGTTCGAGATCGCCGGCCGCGGGCAGCAAGGCGCGCGAGCGCGGGGCGAGCGACAGGATCTCCTCGAACCACAGTTCCTGGGGGGCGTGCTTGCGCCAGACGCGCAGCAAGGCGAGCACCTGCCGCTGGAGTTCAGGCGGCTCGTCGGCAAAGTCGGCGCGCAGGCGCGCGGCGGACTGGGGGTCCAGCGTCGCGCCGGCCGCCGCGGCACCGATCACCGCGGGGTGCTGCCAGGCATCCAGCTCGGTGCCGGCGTCGGCCTGCGCGGCGGGCAGCAGCAGGCGCACGGCGCGCAGCAATCCGGGCTCAATGCGCACGGCGGGCGAGACCAGGCGCAGCAAGCGTTCGGCGCGGGCGTCGAGGCTGTCGGGCGCATTGTTGTCGGGGCGTAGGGTCCGCTGCGCGGACCGCTCCCCGTACCGTCCCCCCCCGACCGCTCCCCGAACCGTTCCCCCCCGACCACTCCCCCCCCGCCCGCTCCCAAGCAATCAGCTCCCAGACCTCGCGCAGCCCCGGTCCGTGGCGCGACAACGGCAGCGGGGTCAGCGCGACCGCACGGCAACCGGCCGCGCGCAGTGCGGCACCCAGGCGCAGCCAGTGTCGCGACACCGCCGGATCGCCCCGTTGCGCACCACCCAGGTCCCCGAGCACTAGGACCAGGGACCCGGGCGGCGGCATCCGGTACGCCAGGGTCCGGCCATCGCGCCCAAGCAGCCGCGGCCGGTCCAGGTCCTCCCACAGGATGCCGCGCTCCAGCGCGTGGACCGGCAGCAATGACGCCAGGCGCCGGGCGACGACATCCTGATCGGTCCAAATGGGCACCAGTCGCTCGCTGCGGTCGACGATGAGCTGCACGCGCGGACCCCAGCGCGGACGCCGCTCGTAGGGCACGCGGGCGAGTTGGCGCCCGCGACTGATCAGGGCGACGATCCGTGCCACGTCGGGCGTGCGGGTGGCGACACGGGCGGCGGCGCGGGCGCGCAGGCGCGGTTGAAGCTGCCGCCAGGGGCAGAGCAGGCGGAGCGCCGGGTCTTCGCCGGGACGCCCGGTCCAACGCACCTCGGCGATCGGCAGCGGCGTTTCAGGCTCGGTTGGATCGGCCAGGGGCCGGTACGCGGTCGCCTGCCAGAAAAGCGCGGGGAGCAGCGTGCTGGGCTGGGGCGTCGGCGCCGCCGTGGGGACCCCGCCCGCAACCGTCATAGGTGAGACGCAATCGCCCTGAATCGTCAGCGGACGCACCAGGGGCTCATAGCCGAGCAGCGCCGCGGTGATGTCGAGCAACCGCGGGTCCGCGGCGGCGAGCGCCCGCACCAGGTCGGCACGCCCGCCGGCGGCCCGTGGCGTCACGTTTCCTCCGGGTCGACCCCGGCGACGGACTCGGGGTGTTTCCTGAGCACGAAACCCGCCACCTGGTCCAGGATGTCCGCGGCGGTGAGCCCGGCGGCGCCGGGTCCCGCCCCGGCCAACGCGAGCACGGCGCGCACCAGGTCCAGATATTCGGCCTGGCCGGGCAGCGGCAGCCAGTGTTCGCGCCGGGCGGTCTCGCGATCCTCGACCAGGAGGCCCGCGGCGCGGCGCAGGATCTCCGGGTCCGCCCCTGGGAAGTGCGCGGCGGCGCGCCCCATGAGCTGATCGATGAGCCGCTCGCGCTCGCGCGGCAGACGCAGGTGCAGGACGAGGCAGCGGCGCAGGAAGGCATCCGGCAAGGTGCGTTCCTCGTTGGTGGTGATGACCACCAGCGGCGGTTCGCCCACCGCGCTCACCGGAGTCTGGCGGCCGAACGGGGTGAAGCTGCCGGCGCCCAGTGCTTCGAGCAGCCCGTTGGGTACGTCGCTCTCGGCCTTGTCGATCTCGTCGATGAGAACCAGGGCACCCTTTTCGGGGTCGCCCTCGTCGGGCTGGGGCGGGGACTCGATCCCCAGTGCGTGCGCCTGCGCCAGGGCGCTGTTCCAGTCGAAGGCCCACCAGAGTGCGCGGGGCTGGACATAGCGGGAGACCGCCAGCCGGACGCGCGCCGCCGCCTCCAATGCCGCCCAATCCGCGGTGCAGGCGTCCGCCGCTTGGCCGGGGTCCGGGTGCGGCGCCCGGCGCACACCGAAGGCGCCCAGGGCACCGAAGAGCTGGGCGTCGGCCAACCGGGCCACGGCGTCGAAATGCCACAGCAAATCGCGCGATTCGGTTCGCGAATCGACCACCTGAGAGAGGAAGACGCGGCCCAGTGCCTTGGCTGCCGCCCGTGCCAACTGGCTCTTGCCGATGCCAGGCTCGCCGCGCACCAGAAGCGGGCGCCTGGCCGCCAGGGCGGCATTGATGGCGTCGATCTCCTCCGCGGCCAGGACATGGACTTGCTCGGGCACGGTAGCCGAACCGGACAAGCGGACGATGGTTCCGGGTTGGGTGTCGAGGTAGCTCATAAGCGCTCCGGTCAGCGTTTGGGCAGCAGGTCGAGGAAAGGCCGGAAACGATCGTATTCCTTGAGGCGGTGATCGAATTTGGTGCTCAGTTCGATACACATGAGCCCCGGATAGCGGGCGCGCAGGATACGGGCAACCTCACGCAAACGCGCCGCGTCCCCGGCCTCCTCCGGGGAGCGCAGGATCAAATAATGGGTACGGCCCGTGCGGGCCTGGCGCGCAATCTCACGGGCGGCCAGCAGTTGGCGCTCGGCGTCGCTGTGCCTGACATCCCTCTCTGACCGTCCGGCAAAATGGGTGATCAAAAAGCTGTCCACGGCGCGCTCCAATCCGTGCGCCTGATTCTGGTCCAAAGAGAACTTGCGCTCCAGGTGTTCCTCAAGCGCCTTGGCGGCTTGCCGCCCTTCCGCGTCGTAGCCGCACTCCGGTGGCTCGGGCAGGCACAGCCGACCCTTCGGAAAGTCATTGTCTTTGTTGCGGACGCATAGATCCACGGGGCGCCGATCGGCGCCGGCCATGACGATCTCAGCCACGGTGTGGTGATACGCGGGGAGCGTGAGCAGCCCGGCCTGGGCGTCGCCGCAGGCATGGCGCACGGTCTCCACCACGCCGTGATCATAGACCGCGGGCAAGATGGCGCGCATCGCCCCCGCAATCGCCTGGGCCGCCTTCGGATGACTTGAGGTGAGCTTGCGATAGGCGCAGTCGGCATCTCCAGATTGAGCAGACGCCGGGCCACGACCGCAGCGCGCTCGGGATTGGTGCGGCCTTCGAGTTCGACCGCGAGCCCGGGGATCTCCGCGGCGAGGGCACTTACCGCATCAACCACACGGGCAGGGCTCAGCGCGGCACACACTGCCTGCTCCAAGGCATCGCGACGATCTTTACGCTGCTGATAGCCAATCTGCTTGCAGAAGTCCGGCACTTCGCGCAGCAGCCGCCAGATCGGCACCACGGACAGGCGCCGCGCCTTGACATTCTTCGGCACCGAGACGATCACCCCGAAGATGCGCGAGTCGACGAACACCGGACTGCCGGAGGCGCCCTTCCAGGCCTCGGCATTCTCGGGACCCGCGGTCTCGTCGACCTCGAACCGGTCGGCGCTGTCGATGGCGGCCTTGATCGAACCGCCCATGCCGAACGGCTTGCGCGCTCCATTGCGCTTACCTCCGACCCGCGGAAAGCCGACGCTGTACCACTGCGCATTGGGCACCGGGCGCTCTTCGCTAAGGAAGGCGCCCCAACGGTCGATGGACGTAGGCAGGGTGCAGGCGAGCAGCGCCAGGTTCCAGCCCTGGTCTTCCCAGACGATATCCCCGACCGGGCGCCAGCACGGATCGATGTCCCGGCAGCGCCAGCGGATTTCGATGGGGCGGTCCGGGTCGCGCCCGGGGGCGGGAAACAACGGATGGCGGGCCGTGAGGATGCGGTCGCGGGCGATCGGATAGCCGGTCGCAATCTGGCCCTTCTTGCCATTGGTTCCGCACTCGGGCACGAAGATCTCGACCACCAGATCCTGGATCACCGCGACACCTGCGCAGGCTTAGGCTGGACGCTATTTCGTGTCGCCATCCGAGACCAGGGTGTCGCTGCCATCGGCGTTGATCGGGGCGAGCTTGAGACGCAACGTCTGGACATTCTCCAGTTCGCGCCCGGCATCCACTCCGAATTCGCCCACGCAGAATTTGAGGCCGGCCTTGACGCCGCCTTTGCTGGTGACACCGACCTTGATTTCGAGGTCGATGGCGTCGACACGAAACCGTAAGGACTCCGCCGCCGCCGCTTTCTGCGCCAGCGCCAGCTCTCTGCGCAACCCCACCAGCACGTCCGCGAGCTCGATCTCCGCCATGTCTATTCTCCTGTTGCAGTTCGGTCTGTGCCAGAATACCGCGTGCCGCGGCGTTCTACCAATACCTGCAAGATCACCAGCAATTCCAAATTTGGGCGGCATCGCGTGACCCCTGGTGGATGCGGCGCGCGCGACCACCGTGCCGGGTCCCTGACACCGAGCGGCGCGCCTTATCCACCCTACAACGGAGCCCGTTTTCGTAGGGTGGATTATGCTGAAAAGCCGCGCGGAGACATCATGGCCGCTACCAACTTCAAAACTGAGAACACCACCTTTCGCAAGCTCATCGGTAACGGTCTGACCTACCGCATCCCGCGGTTTCAACGTGATTACAGTTGGACGGACGAGGAGTGGGAGGATCTGTGGCTCGACCTGCTGGGCACCCTGCAACCCGGCGGCGAACCGGCCCACTACATGGGCTATCTCGTTCTGCAATCGCCGGACGATAAAACCTTCGAGGTTATCGATGGTCAGCAGCGCCTGACCACCGTCACCATCGTCATTCTGACCATTTTGAAGCACCTGCAGCGTCTGGTGGACACAGGCCGGGAGCCGGCCGCCAACGCCCAGCGACTCACCCAGATCAGGCAGACCTACATCGGCTATCTTGACCCGGTCACCCTGGTGTCGCGTCCAAAACTGGTCCTCAACCGCAATAACAACAGCTATTTCCAGGATTATCTGGTTCCGTTGGGGCACCTACCGCGACGCGGCTTTCGCGCCTCGGAGCATCTGTTGCGCAAGGCGTTCGAGTGGTTCGACAAGCGGATCAGTGAGATCCTCAAACAAGAGACCGGAGACCCCGGCCGCCGCCTGGCCCAACTGGTGGAAGATTTGAGTGACCGGCTGTTCTTCACCGTGATCACCGTCACCGACGAACTCAACGCGTATAAGGTTTTCGAGACGCTCAACGCCCGCGGTGTGCGGCTCTCCGCCACCGATCTGCTCAAGAATTATCTGTTCTCGGTGCTGGATCGCGGCGGCCAGAACGACCACGAACTGCGCAGCCTCGAAGGGCGCTGGGAGTCCATGCTCGGGCGCCTGGGCGCGGAGAGCTTCCCCGATTTTCTGCGCATGCACTGGAACAGCCGCCGCGATTTCGCCCGTCAGGCCGAACTGTTCAAAACCATTCGCGGACAGGTCAAAACCCGCGAGGCCGTGTTCCAGCTCCTGCGCGACATGGACGAGGATCTCGATACCTACCTGGCGCTGTCGTCCCCGGAGGTGTCGGACTGGCCACGGGAACTCAAGGGCCTGGCCGGTACCCTGCGCACCTTCAATGTGCGCCAGCCGTTTCCTTTGCTGCTCGCGGGTCGACGCGCCTTCACCGACACCGACTTCGCGGGTCTGGTGCGCGCCTGCGTCGTCATTTCGCTACGCTACAATGTCATCTGCGGCTATAGCCCCGCCGATCAGGAGCGCATCTACAACAAGGTCGCCGCGCGGATCGCCGGCGGCGGCATCGCTGCCCTCGGCCCGGCCCTTGGTGCGATGGCGGGCATCTACCCGGACGATCCGCCATTCCGCGCCGCGTTCGCCGACAAGACCATTCGCACCACCCAATCCCGTAACAATCGCGTGGCCCGCTATATCCTCTGCGCCCTGGAGCGACACCTGGCACCCGAGCACGGACTCGACTTCACCAGCGACGCCTTTACTCTGGAGCATGTGTTGCCCCAGAACCCCCAGGTGGGCTGGGATGCCTTCACCGACGAAGAAGCCGAGGCACTGGTCTACCGTCTGGGCAACATGACCCTGATGCAGACCGGCACCAATCGGGATCTCGGCAATGTCCCCTATGCCGTCAAGCGTGACACCTATGCCCGGAGCGGCTTTGCGATGACCCGTCAGTTGGCTCAGGACTTCGCGGAATGGACACCGGAGCGCATCGCGGCCCGGCAACTCTGGATGGCCAACCAAGCGACGGCGATCTGGCGGATTGCGCAGCTAGCGTGAGTGTCGGGTCCTGACCAATGATCAACAGCAGCGGCGGGCGCTGCGCGGGTCGAGCGGACTGCTTACCGATGCGTGACAGCCTCGCCAAACAGTCCAGAGTCCGATGCGTTACGCTATCTTGACCAGCC
>NZ_CAIZIZ010000289.1 GCF_903933125.1 uncultured Lamprocystis sp.
ACCCTGCGGGTTTCTTCGGGAATCTCGAACGCTGGGGCGGATTGGAGTGACATCGGAGCCTCCTGGGGCAACAGGCAGTCAATCCCTTTGACACCGCGGAGCGTCAACAGGTTGCCGCCGAGTACGCGACGCGCGGGAGCCAGGAGAATTCGCCACCAGTGTCAGGAACGAACCCCAACATTTCAGCTTACGTTTGGGTGTTCGTTGGGCTTCGTTCCTCAGCCCAACCCACAAGGAATACTTGCCCAAACTCTGGACGGTCGGGAACGCCGTGAGCCGGTCCCACGGCGCGACGATTACGACAACGACAACGACAACGACAACGAACGGAGACGGACTCGAACCCCCCGTCGTCATGTGCTGTGCCGGGCGCGCCATTCCCGCGGGCTGCACTTGGCCCAGTTCCGGAAGGCGCGCGAAAAGGCATTCGGATCGGCATAGTGCAAGGCCGCCGCGATCTCCGCGATCGGCAGGCTGGTGTTGTCGAGCAGTTGCTTGGCGATCTCAAAGCGCTCTTCATCAATGAGTTGCTGCAGGTGCATTCCCTCATCCGCCAGGCGTCTGCGCAACGTTCGCTCACGGATTCCGAAAAGTCGCGCAATCGCGGCGGCCGACGCGGTCCCGCCGCGGATCATCTGATGCAAGACGCCGCGCACCTGCTCGGCGAAAGTCATCGGGTCGTTGGCCGCCGACTCGCGAATGGTCCGGGTGAGGGCGGCATGGCGGAGCGGATCGGCACCCGCAATGGGCTGCGCGAGCCAGGAGGAGGCAAACAGGATCGCCGAGACCTCGGCGTCAAAGGTCGGGCTTGTTCCGAACAAGCGGCGATACGGGGCGAGGTTGCCGGGGCGGCCGTGGGCGAACTGAACGCCCACCGGCTGCCATGTGGGACCGCACAGTTCGCTCAGGATCCGGTGGGCGATGGTGATCGCGCCGTCGTAGATCTGCGCCGTGGCCGGTGTCCCATGGCGATAGATCGAATACCCCAACGTCACGCAGGAGGGGTCCGGAGCCAGCAGGATCGGCACCGCCCCCCGGTCGGTGAGGTCCAGATGCAGCAGCAGGCTGCGGATGGCGTCGCCGACCGTGGCTGAATGACGCATCAGTAAGCCGAGGTGACCCAGCGCCTCCAGGGTGAAGCGTTCGCCGACCAGGAGCCCGAAGTGGTCACACCGCGTGAGCGCGACACAGGTGTCCAACAGTCGCCCGAGCGACTCGATCGCGATCCGTGCCGCGGCGTCCTCGAATAGCTCGGGATCGACTTGAGCCTCGGCAAATGCACGCGCCGGGCTGACGCCCAGATCGGTCAAGACAGCCGGGAGTGTACGGATCGGCCCCACCCACAGGTCGCCGAACCGACGCGGGGTGCCCCCGGCCGGGGTGCCGCCGGCGGGCGGGACTTTCGCCTCAATGGTGCTGGAGTCCTGTGACATTGCTGTCTGGCTCGGTCAGGTGAGGCCGGAATTGCAAGGTAGACTAGCAGCCGCTTTGCTAAATTCAAAGGACAGGATTGGCTTTCGGCTTTCGGGCCTTGGTCATCGTTCCGGCCACTGAAGGCCGAGGCTTTACCGTGAAAGTGCGTAGTCAGGCCATCCTGGCCTGACGGCGTCGGGACTGGAACGGTCAGGGCTGGAAGCCCTGACTACGCAGCGGTCGAGAGGACTTTCATGGTCCGGGGTGGCGCGGGCGCCATGGCCGTTAGCCGGTCCGGCGTATGAACATTCACCAAGAGGCAACTTCGATGCGTGTGTCCGGCATGATCTTTCCGCGGCGACGAATCGGCTGGCTGGGCCTGATTCTATTGGTCGGGCTGGGGCTGGGGCGGGCGGCGTCCGCGGCGGTGCAGGTCACCGGCGTGCCGGGCTCGCCTAGCGCCACCACGACCATCCCCGGCCATCAACTCCCGCCGCCCGCACCGACGTTCGGCGGGGTGATCAAGGACGGTGCCCTGCAATCCAAGCCCTGGTGGCCGCCGGCCGTCGTGCCGCCCAAGGGCGCGCCGAACGTGCTGCTGATCATGACCGACGACGCCGGCTTCGGCGTGCCGAGCACCTTCGGCGGCGTCATCCCGACGCCGACCATGGACCGCATCGCCAACGAAGGACTGCGCTACAACCGGATGTTCTCCACCTCGCTGTGCTCGCCGACGCGCGCCGCCCTGATCACCGGGCGCAACCATCACTCCGTCGGGTTCGGCGTGATTTCCGAGCAGTCGACCGGCTTCCCCGGCTACAACAGCATCATCGGCGCGGACAACGCCACCATCGGCCGCATCCTGCTCGACAACGGCTACAACACCTCCTGGTTCGGCAAGGACCACAACACGCCCGCCTTCCAGGCGAGCCAGTCCGGCCCCTTCACCCAGTGGCCGACCGGCATGGGCTTCGAGTACTTCTACGGCTTCGTCGGCGGCGACGCCAATCAGTGGGAGCCCAACCTGTTCCGTAACACCACCCAGATCTACCCCTTCCTGGGCACGGAACCGGGCACCTGGAACCTGATCACCGGGATGGCCGACGAGGCCATCGACTGGGCGACGCGGATGCATCAGTCCGACCCGTACAAGCCGATCTTCATCAAATACGCGCCCGGCGCCACGCACGCCCCGCACCATCCCACCTAAGGGATGGGTGGACAAGATCAGTGCCATGCACCTGCTTCAACGGCGTCACCGTACCGGTGGACGTGCAGATGAAGTGGTACGACGTCTGGGGCACCGAGCAGACCTACAACCACATGTCCGCCGGCTGGTCCTGGGCCTTCGACACGCCGTTCGACTGGTTCAAGCAGAACGCCTCGCGCCTGGGCGGCACCAACCAGAACATGGTCGTGTCCTGGCCGGCGCGCATCAAGGACAAGGGCGCCCTGCGTGAGCAGTTCGTGCATGTGATCGACGTGGTGCCGACCATCCTCGAGGCCGCCGGCATCCGCGCCCCCGAGCTGGTGGACGGCATCAAGCAAAAGCCGATCGAGGGGACCAGCTTCCTTTACACCTTCGACGCGGCGAACGCCAAGGCCCCGTCGCGGCACCAGACCCAGTACTTTGAGATGATGGGTCAGTGGGCCCTGTACCAGGATGGTTGGCTGCTCAGCACCAAGGTCGATCGCGCCCCCTGGGAGGCCTTCGGCGCGGCCAACGCCGACCCGCTGAACAATCAGGTGTTCCAGCTCTACGATCTCACCAAGGACTTCACCCAGTCCGATGACATCGCCGCCAAGCACCCGGAGAAGGTCAAGGCGCTGCGCGCGCGGTTCCTTGCCGAGGCCAAGAAATACCAGGTTCTCCCGCTCGACGGATCGGTGGCGGCGCGGGTCATCGCACCGCGGCCGAACATCACCGCCGGGCGCACCGAGTTCGTATACACCCGTCCGATGGTCGGCCTGCCGCAGGGCGACTCGCCGCTGCTGCTGAACACCTCCTACACCATCACCGCCGACATCGAGGTGCCGGAGGGCGGCGCCGAAGGGATGATGCTGACCTCGGGTGGGCGCTTCGCCGGTTACGGCTTCTATCTGCTCGAGGGCAAGCCGGTATTCGTGTGGAATCTGATCGATCTCGAGCGCCCCAAGTGGGAGGGAACCGAGGCACTGTCACCGGGACGGCATACGCTGGAGTTCGACTTCAAGTACGACGGGCTGGGCGTCGGTACTTTGGTCTTCAACAGCTTCAGCGGGCTCGGTCGCCCCGGCACCGGCACACTCAAGGTGGATGGCAAGGTGGTCGACACCAAGACCATGCCGAAGACGCTGCCGATCATCCTGCAGTGGGACGAGAGCTTCGACATCGGTTCGGATACGCTCACCGGCGTGAACGACGCCGACTACCAGCCGCCGTTCCCGCTCACGGCCAAGCTGAATAAGCTGACGATCGCGGTCGACCGGCCGGAACTCTCACCCGCCGACATCCAACAACTGAAGGAAGGGGAAGCAAAGGCGGCGGCGGCCAGGGAATAGCCCGGCACGTGCGGCCTTGACTACTGTCGCACCTGCCGGCGTGCGAGGCTGCGTCGTCAGGGCTTCCAGCCCTGACGGTTCCAGTCCCGACGCCGTCAGGCCAGGATGGCCTGACTACGCACCGGCGATGAGGGTCACCAACAGAACAGAACAGAGGAGACAGCCAATGGTCATACTGAAGCAGACGCTAACCCGCCTTGTCCTAGCCCATCTTTAACATGACCCCATTGATAACGCCCCCAGATTGCGCCTAACCATTTGATCCGTATGTACACACTTCTGAAAATCGCAATGTAGTGCCAAGTTATTCAATAGGGGCGGAGTAAAGCCGGTGCCGGGTGTC
>NZ_CAIZIZ010000290.1 GCF_903933125.1 uncultured Lamprocystis sp.
CGGGTCCCTGACACCGAGCGGCGCGCCTTATCCACCCTACAGCGGAGCCGGTTTCGTAGGGTGGATAAGCGTAGCGCATCCACCATCCGCCTCGCCGATGGGGCGCGGTCGGCGGAGGCCACCCAAATTTGGAACTGCTGGGGGCGGGTTTCAAACCCGCCCCTACACCAAGGGTCTATCTTGATATCAGGTACGAAGGCTATAACCACGAAAGTCACGGAAGAACAGACGCGCCGAGGACGTCAACACCTGATGAAAAAGGGCCGTTCCCGGCTCGATAACCTAGTGGCAAACACCGCGAACTCCGGGTTAGTATCGTTGAAAGTACACAAGGGACGCAGCGGGTGTCCGCAGGACCGCGCGCGGGCCTAAGGTGCGCGAAAGTAACCGTGGATGAGACGGACCGGGGGCTGAGATGGGTGTGGACGATCATCAAGGTTCGGTGACACCGGACCGTTTTCCGGCGGTGGCGCGCTTGCGCTTCAAACTGCGCTCGCTGGACCCCATCGAACTGCCGGACTATGCCGGCTCCGCCTGGCGCGGACTGCTGGGCCACGGGCTGCGCCGCACCGTCTGCGTGACCCGGCAGCCGACCTGTCACGGTTGTCTGTTGACTTATGCCTGCGGCTATTCGCTCCTGTTCGAGACCCCGCCGCCGCCCGGTTACGATCAGGCCGGATTCGCCGCCCTGCCGCACCCCTATGTGCTCGACCTCGACCCTCAGGCGCCGCGGCGCTATGCGGTCGATGACCCGCTTGAACTCGGCGTCACCCTGATCGGCACGGCCGGTACCCAAGTTCCTTATCTCATCCACGCCCTCGCCAATGCCGGCCAGCTTGGCATCGGCCGCGACCATGGCCGTTTCGCGGTGGACGCCGTGCTGCGCCAATCCGCCCTGGGTGCCGACACCTGGGTGCCGGTCTATGATGCCGGCACCGGCGAATACCGCCAACTGCCGGCCAGTCCGCTCGAACTTCCGCCGCCGCCCCCCGCGGGTGCGATCCGGCTGCATCTGCGCACCCCCATGCGGATCAAGCGCGACGGTCACTTTGTCGCCCCGCGCGACTTCACGCTGACCACCTTGCTCCAACCGCTCCACATCCGCGTGCAGCGCCTCGCCGCCCTCTATGGCGGCCAGCCCCAGGCCAGCGAGTGGTCGCGCGCCGCCGCCCTGGTGGACACGCTGACCCTGCGCGACTGCCGCCTGCGCTGGCACGACTGGACCCGCTACTCCTCCCGCCAGGGCAGCCTGATGCAACTGGGCGGGCTGATCGGCGAACTGACCATCCAGGGGCCCGCCCTGGCTGAAATCTGGCCGGTGCTCTGGTTCGGTCAATGGGTCCATGTCGGCAAGGGCACGGCCTTCGGGCTCGGGGCCTATCGGTTGCAAACGCTGGTATGACCGTGAGGTCAAGGTCATCAGCCCGGTCAGCCCGCGCTCTGCACGGCCGTTCGTCCGCGCGGCGGACCCGATCGGGATCAGGACTTTGCGATCAAGGCCGAATCGCCGACACGGCGTCAACCACCTGCATGCCCTTACGGAGACCGCCATGACCGAATCCACCCACCTCTGCCTGGTCTCCAACCAGCCCACCCCCAACCTGACGCCCGCGCTGGACCCGGATCTTGCGCCGCGGCGGGTCATCCTCCTGGTCAGCCCCGACATGACCCGGCGGGCGGAGGCGCTGGAGGCGGTGCTCAAGCCGCGCGGGATCAGTGTCGCGCGCTGGCCGATCCAGGACGCCTGGGACGTGGAGCACATCCAGCAGCGGGTGCTGGAGTTGCTGGAGCAGGAGTCCGCGCTCATCGCGCCGCGCGCCATCGCGCTCAATGCCACCGGCGGCACCAAGCCCATGAGCATCGCCGCCTACGAGGCCTTCCGCGCCTATGACTTGCCCATCTTCTATGTGCACCCCGAGCACGACCGGCTGATCTGGCTGCACCCGGCGGATCGTCCCGCGGTCGATATCGCCAACCGGGTGCGTCTCGATGCCTTTCTGCTCGCCCATGGCGCCCGCCTGGAGGCGTCCGTCACGCAACCCGTCAGCGCCCCGCACCAGGCGCTGAACACCTGGCTGGTGGCCAACGTCCAACACCTCGCGCGTCCTCTGGGCACCCTCAACTGGCTGGCCAACCGCGCCGAGCGCGAATTGCTGTCCCCGGCACTGGAGCCGCACCAACTGCGCGATCCCGATCTGGCCGAATTGCTCGACCGGTTCGCCGACGCCGGCCTGCTGCGTCTGGAGCAAGGCCGCCTGCGGTTTCCGCACGAGGCCGCCCGCGGCATCGTCAACGGCGGCTGGCTGGAGGGCCATGTCTACACCGTCTTCGCCGACCTGAAGCGTGAAGACCGCCGCATCCAGGACCTGGCGCGTACGGTCCAGATTGTCCGCCGCGATGCGCGCGGCGCCTTGGTGCCCAATGAACTGGACGTCACCACCCTGATGGAGAACCGGCTCTATCTCATCGAATGCAAGACCCGCGGGTGGCGCGATGACGGCCCCGGCGACGGGCCGGGGGCCGAGGCACTGTACAAGCTGGACACCCTGGCCGACCTGCTCGGCGGCCTGCAGGCCCGCGCCATGCTGGTGAGTTACCTCGACCTGTCGGCCTACACCCTGCGTCGTGCCGCGGATCTGCGCATTCGCGTCTGCGCCGGTGCCCGGCTGCCGGAACTGCGACAACACCTGGCCGACTGGCTGCCGCGGACGCGGGTATAGCGATTGTTAAAGTATTCGCTCCGAACCCCGAAAACATCGTAATGCTGTAGGTTGGGGTGAGGAACGAACCCCAACATTTCAGCGCCTTACGTTTGGCTGATCGTTGGGCTTCGTTCCTCAGCTTAACCTACAAGGAATACTTGCCCAAACTCTATAGCCCTGACACGACACCCGCGGTCAGGGGTCGCGCGATGTCCCCGATATCTGGAATTGCCGACGATCAATGCTCCGACGCCAACATTCGGCTTGGAGTTGCTATGCTCTCCGGCCGATGATCAAGGCCGCGCCTGCGGTCGTCACACTCAACCACAGCAAAGGAGAAACACCATGAGCGACAGCGAGCGGGAACTGGGTGTCTTTACCGTCACCATCGAGCGGTTCGCGGATTTCTTATTACCGCGGGCGCTGGACATCAAGGCGAAAGTGGACAGCGGTGGGCGGTTCGATGATTTCGACATTGAATTTCTGGAGAACGTGATGGTCGAGGCCGAGCAGGCCAAGCCCTACCTGGACCGCCACCCGGACCTGCATGACCTCTACACCCGCGCGGTCAGTCTTTACCATGATATCGTCACCCAGGCCGCCGCGAACGAAACGGGGGCCTTGATCATCATTCCGGCC
>NZ_CAIZIZ010000291.1 GCF_903933125.1 uncultured Lamprocystis sp.
CCGCGCCCTCAGCGAGGCCGTCGAGCGGCTGATAAGTATATTAGCTAACACTAATAAACGAATCATTTCGTGTACGCTTTTTTGCGCTGCATACTGTGTATTTCCTATTCGGCAACCAAATTAAAAGTAGGAAACTTCAGTATCTCCAAGCACCGCTTTGAGACCCTTGCCGATGCGCTGCAACGCGACCCGGAAGAGATCGCGCGGATGGTCGGCAGGACCGAAGCCACCGAGGGCGAAATGAAGGTATTCTCGGAGGGGCTTGAACAGGCGATTTATAACTGGCGACAGCGGGCGGGCAGTTGACGCCGGTCTGGCTGTCGGTGGCCAGAATGATCCGTGGAGTGGCTTAGTGCCGGGCGTCGGTCTCATCGCCATAGGCGACGTCTCGCTTCACCAGGCTCATGCCGACCTCAAGGCGCGTCATCCGGTGTTTCAAGTCGCTGACGTCCTCGGCAATCGCCTAAACCAGTTTCGCGACCTTCAACAAAACGCCCACAACGATGGTTGTTTGCAGGACGCCCGCACCAATCACCCAGCGGGTCAGGTCGGCTTTCGTCTCGGCAATGTCGCGCTTCATTTCAAGCCGCAAGACTTCGATGGCGTGTTGCAGGTTGTTCTCGTGTTCGGCGACTTCGGCCTTGGTCGCCATTTGTCGATCAAGGATTTCGGCCAGTGCACGGGCTTGGGTCTCGGCTTGTTGGGGGCTGAATCCGCCGGCCTTGAGCGTGTCGGCATAGGCCAAGGTGTCAAGAATGAAGCTGGCCATGGGTGCGGGCTCCGGGTGAAGGGGGTTGGGCCATGTGGCGGCGGTCCGGGCACGGGTCGGAAGCGCGGTAACCGCTGCCGGGGGTGTCAGTCCGACCGTATCCATCCGCCGGGCGCCGTGTTGCACGGGTGCCGCTCTCCCTGGGTTTGAGTCAGCGGAAAGAGCCGCATCAGGGCGCACCATGGCACCAAGAATAGCATAGCCAGGCGGTCTAAGGCGTTGTTAAATAGCCGGGAAATCTGGCGACTTGACTCGACGGAACAAAGGCCCGCGTCCGCGGTGATCACGGGACACGGCACCGGCGTTTACAGGTTGCGCCGATTCACCCATCCTAAGCCCCCTTTTCAACCTGACATCCGCCCTTCATGCCTTCTCTGCACTGGACAGGAAAAGACGCCGCCGTGGTGGCCATCCGGGACGTACCCTACCGGCCCCTGGTGGCGGTACCGCGCCTGAGCTACGGCGAGCCCGAGACCGAGAACCTGCTGATCCAGGGCGACAACCTGGAAGCACTCAAGAGCTTGCTGCCGGTCTACGCCGGGCGGGTCAAGTGTGTGTTCATCGACCCGCCCTACAACACCCGCTCCGCCTTCGAGCACTACGACGACAACCGCGAACATTCCATCTGGTTGTCGATGATGTATCCGCGGCTGGAGTTGCTGCGCGAGCTGTTGAGCGAGGACGGTTCGGTTTGGGTGACGATCGACGATAATGAAGGGCATTATTTAAGAGTCGTAATGGATGAGGTGTTTGGCAGAGGCACTTTCATCGCAGACATATCCTGGAAGCGACGTGACGGTGCGCCGAATGATAGAAAGATTGGGTCAATCCATGACCATGTCCTGGTGTTTGCCAAGGATGCCGGTAATGCCTCAAAAAAAACGCGAGCGGAAGAGTCATTCAATCTGATGAAGCGGACGGAGAAGGCGGACTCTCAGTACAGGGCATACGAAGAGCCTTTCGGGTTCGATAAACGGGGACCTTTCCGAAAAGTTGACTCCACGGGAAACGCGAAAGGCGGCAGATATGTTGAGAGCCTTGTTTACCCCGTTGTCAATCCTTTTACTGGCGAGGAGGTGTTTCCGAGAAAAGGACGCTGCTGGGTTTACAGGAAAGAAGAAATGTTGCAAATGGTCGCCGATCAACGCTTTTTTTGGGGAAAGGATGGAAAAGCGGGCACTCCCATGCGCAAGCTCTTTAAGTCTGAGGCAAAAGCCGGCATGACCGCACCCTCAATTTGGGACGATGTGGGACTCAATCAGCACGCGGCGCGCGAGATCGGCCTTGATCATCATTCCGGCCACCCGTCGTTGGGGCAGCCCGTCGCGGCCGTGGGCCGCTCCTACCGTAGGGCCCACGGCCGCGACGCGGGCCGGCTTGGGTCTGGCCGGATTAATGATCAAGCGCGCGAGATCGAGATTCTGTTCGGCGAAAAAGCGTCGTTTGAGACTCCAAAACCGGAGGGATTGATTCAGCGCATTCTCGACATTGCTACGAACGAAAATGATTTGGTTCTAGACTCCTTCCTGGGGTCCGGCGCGACAACGGCCGTCGCCCACAAAATGGGCCGCCGCTGGATCGGCGTCGAGATGGGCGACCACGCCGAAACCCATTGCGCGGCCCGGCTGCGCAAGGTCATCGACGGCGAGCAGGGCGGTATCAGCACCGACGTGAACTGGCAAGGCGGCGGCGGTTTCCGCTATTGTCGACTGGGCGAGCCGGTCTTCGACGGACACGGCAGCATCAGGCCAGGCGTCGGTTTCGCCGACCTGGCGCGCTGGGTCTGGTATCGGGAGACCCGCCAACCCTTGGCCGAGGTGCCCGCGACACCGCTCCTGGGGGTCCACCAAGGCACCGCCTATTACCTGCTGTTCAACGGCATTTTGGGTGATCGCCGGCCCGCGGGCGGTAACGTCCTGACCGCGCGGTTGCTGGATGTCCTGGCGCCCCACGACGGCCCTCGCGTGGTGTTCGGCGAGGCCTGCCGCCTGCATGAATCCCGGCTGACCGCACTCAACCTGCGCTTTCGCCAACTCCCCTATCAGGCGAACGCATGATGGACCGTAAGCCCTACCAGAACGCCGCCCTGGACAGCCTGACCCGTTTCGCCCGACGGGCCGCGGAGATCGGCCCCCATCGGGCCTTTGCGGAGATCGCGCCCCACGAGCCGGCCTATCGGGACCAAGGCTTCGGCGCGACCCCTTATCTGTGCCTGCGCCTGCCGACCGGCGGCGGCAAGACCGTGCTGGCTGCCGACGCCATCCCGGTGCTGCGCCAGTGCGCCGGCCAGGATTATCCATTGACCTTGTGGCTGGTCCCCAGCAAGGCGATCCTGGACCAGACCGCCGCCACCCTGCGCGATCCACAACACCCGTACCGCGAACGACTCAATGCCCAATTCGGCATCGACCGGGTGCGGGTCCTGAGTCTGGAGGATGCGACCGGCATCCTGCCTCAGGAGGTGCGCCAAAAGGCCCTGATCGTGGTCAGCACCACCCAGGCGTTGCGGGTGGACAAGATGGACACCCGCAAGGTTTACGCCGGCCATGAGGGTTTGGACGCCACCTTCGAGCGCCTGACCGCCGTCCCGGACATGGACACGGACGAACAGGGCCGGGTGCTCGCATCCTTCGTGAACCTCTGCCGCGCCTGGCCCCCGCTGGTGATCGTAGACGAGGCGCACAACGCCCGCACGCCCCTGTCATTCGACACCCTGAAGCGCTTTGCACCGGCCTTCATCCTGGAACTGACCGCCACCCCCGCCACCGACTCCAAGAGCGGCAGCAATGTTCTGGTGCGGGTGTCCGCCCGCGAACTGCGCGACGCGACCATGATCAAGTTGCCGGTCGTGGTGACGGAGTACGGCGGCGACTGGACCGCCACGGTGGCCGGTGCGCGAGCGGGCCATGCTGGAGGATCTGGCTCGCCAGGACGGGCGCGGCATCCGCCCCATCGCTCTGTATCAGGCCGAGCGTAAGGACGGCACCGTGACACCGGAGGCGATCCGCACCCACCTGATCAAGCACGAGGGCATTGCCGAGGACGCGATTGCCATTGCCACCGGCACCGAACGGGGCATCGACGGGGTGGATCTGTTTCTGCCCGAGTGCAAGATCCGCCACATCATCACGGTGCAGGCACTCAAGGAGGGGTGGGATTGCGCTTGGGCCTATGTGCTCTGCTCGGTCGCCAATATCCGCTCGCCCAAGGACATCGAACAGCTACTCGGGCGAGTGCTGCGGATGCCCAACGCCCAGGCCAGCCGCTTCGACCCGCTCAACCGGGCCTATGCCCATGTGACCCATGGCGCCTTTCAGACGACCGCCAAGCAACTGCGCGATGCGCTGGTGACCCTGGGATTCGACCGGGAGCAGGCGCAGGAGGCGGTGCAAACGCCGTTTCATTTCGATGAGGACGACGACCTGTTGGCGGCGCGGCGCGGCACATCCGTGGTCCTGCCCGGCGCTCCGCCCAATCTGGACGGGCTACCGGGCAGCGACTTGGCCGGGATCGCCATCACGCGACAGAGCGCCCAGAGCACGACCTTGTGCATCCAGCCCGAGGCTTCGCCCGCGGCCATCGACCGCCTGTGCGAGCGCCTGCCGGCCAATCAACGCCAGCCCGTGCGTGATGCCTACCGGCAGGCCGTGGCCCTGCGTTGCCCGGCCGAGCGGGGCGAGACCTTGACCCTGCCGTTGCTTGCCTGGCGCCAGGGCGAATTGATCCTGGGCGAGGCGACCGCCGAGGAACTGCGCCACCACGGGCGCTTTTCAGCACGCGACTGCCCGCCCCATGACTGCGACTGGGGCCACCACGAGCGAGATCGACGCGGACGCGGCCGGACATCTGGGGATTTCCGACGCCAGGATTCGCCAGTTGCCCCAACGCGCCTTGGGCGAGCAATGGGATCGGGATTGGCTGGTCTACTGGCTGCGCAACATGGAGCGGCATCCGCGCAGTTTCCGGCTGCCGTGCCCATCCGCGCACGGGGACTGGTTCTATCCCGACTTCCTGGGGCGCCTGACGGACACGCGCCTGTTGGTGATGGAGTACAAGGGCGGCTATCTGGAGCCCTTCGACAGTCGCAAGCGACAAATGGGCCTGGCCTGGCAGCGGGCAATGAACGGACAAGAGGTGTTCCTGTGGATCGGCGATTCGGCCGAGACGTCGCGGGGGCGCAGCATCGCGCAACAGATACAGGAGGGGTTGCGCGGGGGCTGGGCTGCGCACACCATGCCATCCGGCCGCCGCGGGCCGGGGTCTGGTGGCTGACCATGGCTCGATATCGCCTTCGTCCGTAATTGTCGGCCATTTCGCGTTATGCTTGGCGCACTGACGCGCGCGGCGGGTTCCAGACGGTGGTGACCGCGCGCTCCTGGTCCTCGCATCCAACGGGAGTTAAGCCTTGGACATCGCCGAACTGCTTGCCTTCAGCGTCAAGAACAACGCCTCCGACCTGCATCTGTCGGCCGGCCTGCCGCCGATGATCCGGGTGGACGGGGATATGCGCCGGATCAATGTCGCGGCGCTGGAGCACCGGACCGTGCACTCGCTGGTGTACGACATCATGAACGATAAGCAGCGTAAGGATTACGAGGAGTTTCTGGAGACTGACTTTTCGTTCGAGATTCCCGGCGTGGCGCGTTTCCGCGTCAACGCCTTCAACCAGAAACGCGGGGCCGGGGCGGTGTTTCGTACCATCCCGTCCAAGGTCTTGAGCCTGGAGGATCTGAACGCCCCGAAGATTTTCAAGGATATCGTCAATGTCCCGCGCGGTCTGGTGCTGGTGACCGGGCCCACGGGTTCAGGTAAGTCGACCACCCTGGCGGCCATGGTAGACTACCTGAACGACAACGAGTATGCCCACATCCTGACGATCGAGGACCCGATCGAGTTCGTGCACACCAGCAAGAAGTGCCTGGTCAATCAGCGCGAGGTGCATAAGGATACCCTGGGTTTCAGCGAGGCGCTGCGCTCCGCCCTGCGTCAAGACCCTGATATCATCCTGGTGGGTGAGATGCGCGACCTGGAGACGATCCGGCTGGCGATGACCGCCGCCGAGACCGGTCATCTGGTCTTCGGCACCCTGCATACCACCTCCGCGGCCAAGACCATCGACCGGATCATCGACGTGTTCCCGGCGGCGGAGAAGGAGATGGTGCGCTCCATGCTCTCGGAGTCGCTCCGCTCGGTCATCGCCCAGACGCTGCTGAAGAAGATCGGCGGCGGGCGGATTGCCGCCCACGAGATCATGATCGGCACGCCGGCAATCCGCAATCTGATCCGCGAGGCCAAGGTCGCACAAATGTACTCGGCCATTCAAACCGGCCAGGCGCATGGGATGCAGACCCTGGATCAGAACCTGAAAGACATGATGCAAAAAGGCCTGATTACGCGTAAGGATGCCCGCAGCAAGGCGCAGAACAAGGACGATTTTATGTGATCGCGACCGTTGCGTGCGGAGGCCCCGATCACGATTCCCGCCACTTGGGCTCGCCGGGTGCGTCGTCAGGCCATCCTGGCCTGATACCGTCAGGGCTGGAAGCCCTGACGACGCACGCCGCCGGCAGGGATTACGATCAAGGCCCGTGCGGTCAGGATCCCGCAAGGTTGCCAACCCACGATTGAGGTATTTTGTCCATGGACCTGAGACAGACGCTGGAGCAATTGCTGGTCGCGCTGGTGGATAAGAAAGGCTCGGACCTGTTCATCACCGCGGGATGGCCGCCGAGCGTGAAGATCGACGGGGTGATTGCCCCTGTCGGCAAGCAGTCGTTGAGTGCCGAACAGGCCCGCGACATGGTGCATTCGCTGATGAATGAGCGTCAGCGCGCCGAGTTTCAGGCGACCAACGAGTGTCAGTTCGCGATCGATCGGCCCAAGCTCGGACGATTCCGCGTCAGCGCCCTGGTTCAGCGGGATGCCGCCGCTATGGTGCTGCGCCGGATCGAGACCAAGATCCCCACCATCGAGGAACTCAAGCTGCCCTCCGCGCTGCGTGATTTCGCCATGTACAAGCGCGGCCTGGTGATCCTGGTCGGCGGTACCGGGACGGGCAAGTCGACCTCGCTGGCCGCTTTGGTGGGCTATCGCAACCGCCATAGCACGGGTCATATCATCACGATCGAAGACCCGATCGAGTATGTGCACGATCATGACGGCTGCATCATCACCCAGCGTGAGGTGGGGGTTGACACCCAATCCTTCGATGTGGCGTTGAAGAATACGCTGCGACAGGCTCCCGACGTGATCCTCATCGGCGAGATTCGCACCCGCCAGACCATGGAATATGCCATGAACTTCTCCGAGACCGGACACCTGGTGCTGGCTACCTTGCATGCCAAAAACGCCAACCAGGCCTTGGATCGCATCATCAACTTCTTCCCGGAGGATGCGCGCAACCAGCTCCTTCTGGATCTGTCGCTGAATCTCAAGGCCGTGGTTGCCCAGCAGTTGATCGCGCGCAAATCGGGTCATGGACGGCGCGCCGTGGTGGAGATTCTCATCAATACGCCGCTGGCCGCCGACATCATTCGCAAGGGTGAGGTCTACAAGCTCAAGGAACTGATGAAGAAGTCGCCGGAGCAGGGGATGATCACCTTCGATCAGGCGTTGTTCGACCTTTACCAGGAGGGCGAGATCAGCTTCGAAGACGCCCTGCGCCTGGCCGACTCAGCCAATGAGGTCCGGCTCATGATCAAACTTCAGGGCGGCAGTGCGCAACGCGCGGCGATGGATCGTTCGATCGAGGGGATCAAGCTGGTCGATGACGACGATGATACTGGGATCATTCGGTTGTGATCGGCGCCGCAAGCAGCCGGATGATTGCGCCCGGGTGCCCAGTCGCGTCGGCGCCCCGGCCGCCGGCGTGGGCTTGATGCGCAATCGCCAAGCGCATGTCGATCCGCCGCGATACCTGCTATAACCTATCGGGCCAGTTGATCCCGCTGGCAATCACGCTGATAACGCTTCCGACGTTTCTGGCACTGATTGGCGAGAGCCGATACGGTATGCTGGCGATTGTATGGGTATTGCTCGGCTATATGGGGCTGTTCGATCTTGGCATGTCACGGGCGACCGCCCAGCGAGTCGCTCAGTTGGACCTGGCTTCACCGGCTGAACGGTCGACGGTCGTGTGGACGGCACTGATCGCCATCACCGCCATGGGGTTGGTCTGCGGGCTTTCGATGTGGACGGTCGGCCATCTCGTGTTGAGCAAGCCGACGCCGGTTGACGCCCTCCAGGTCGAGTTGTATGCCGCCCTCCCCTGGATCGCGCTCGCGCTTCCCATCACCATGAGCGCAAGCGCCCTGGTGGGCGCGCTACAAGGCAGAGAGCAGTTCCTCTCGCTCAATGTCGTTCAGGTCGTGGTGGCAAGCCTTGCCCTGGTGCTGCCGCTGGCGGTCGCGGTAGCCGGATATACCGGTTTGGGCTGGCTCATCCCGGCGACCCTGGCACCGCGTGTTCTCGGTATCCTGCTCCTCTTCGGTCTCTGCCGCCGCCATGTTCCGCTCACCCGACAACCGGCGTTCGATGCCGGGCTCTTGCGCTCGCTGCTGGGGTACGGCGGTTGGATCACCGTCACCGCGGTGGTGGGACCCTTGCTCGCCGTGGCTGATCGTCTGATCATCGGAAAAGTTCTTGGGGCGAGCGCGGTTACCTTTTACACCATCCCCCACGGTCTGGTCTCGCGCGGGGTGATGCTCGCAGGCAGCCTTTCCGCCGCGATCTTCCCGCGTTTCGCCGCCTGTACCCGGTCCGATCGCGACGACTTGATGAGCCGCGCGCTGGCGGCGCTTGCTGTCGTTATGACGCCCGTCGTTTTCATGGCGATCTGGTTCGTAGATCCGTTCTTTGGCTTCTGGTTGGGGCCGGACATTGCTTCCCGGTCGGCGCCGGTTGCGCAGGTGCTGCTGCTTGGTCTGTGGTTCAATTCGCTTGCGTACGTGCCCTACGCGCGCCTGCAAGGGGGAGGGGAATGCGCGTGCTGTTGCCGTGGTTCATCTGGCGGAACTGGTGCCTTATGCGCTTCTGCTCTGGGCTTTGCTGTGGGTTTGGGGTATCTTTGGGGCGGCCGTCGCTTGGACGGCGCGCGTGGCTGTCGATGCGCTATTGTTACTACTGCTCAGCGGCGCCACGTTCAGCGACTATTTGCGTTTGGTGGTACCGCTGAGCATGATCCTCATTTCAACCATCTTCGTATCCAGCTTAGCGCCGTCGTCGGCGATGCGATGGATGCTGTTTGCCGTTTCGTTCGGAGCAATGGCGTTATGGACGGGACGCCAGGCGCTAGGTGCGTTGCACTTGGTATTTCCATTTCTCCCGGGCTCCCCAAGCATTGAAAAAGCCCAAGCAAAGAACCTCAAGCGATGGTATCGGTCACACTGAACAAGGTCCGTGGTGAGTTCGCTCGGGCGGGGTTGCGTGGTGTTGTCACCGCCACGCTGGCGCGGCCCGGTCGCTGGGTCCGGGCCTACCGCGAGTTGGGCGCGCATCGCTCTTTCGACCATTCGGCAGCACTCGTCGCGTACACTCGCGCCTTGGCGTCAGGCTGGTTTGATCCCTTTCAACTCGATACTGAGATCTGCGCATTGCTGGATCGCGTGCGATTTCTTCAACCGAAAGTTGTATTGGAAATCGGGACAGCGAATGGCGGAACCTTGTTTATGTTTACGCGGGTGGCCGCCGAGGATGCCGTGCTCATTAGCATCGATCTGCCGGGCGGCGCCTTTGGTGGGGGCTATCCGCGTTGGCGAGCACCCCTCTACCGGCGATTCGCATTGCCGCGACAAAGCCTTTATTTGCTCCGCGGCGATTCCCATAGCCAGGCCATCATAAGTGCGCTTAAGCAGTTGCTGAACGGCCGATCTATCGACCTGCTCTTCATTGATGGCGATCACACCTATGCGGGAGTCAGGAGCGATCACGAGGTGCTTTCCCCCTTGGTTCGCCATGGTGGGTTGGTCGCTCTCCATGACATTCATCCCATCGCTGATGGTGTCACTGAGGTCCCAAGATACTGGTGTGAGCTGCGTCATGCAGTGGGTGGCGTCGAAGTGATTGCGGATGCCGATCAGCAAGGGTCTGGAATCGGTCTCTACGAGGTCGGGGCAAGGGTATGTTCGTCCCCCTAGAGCGCCGTCTGGCCAGCGTCTTCCGACACCTGCCGCAAGACTGGCAGCATAGGATCGAGCAGGCCTATGTCGGGCTGCTGTCATTCGGCGTTGAGGAGTTAAGTACGCCGCTCATGATGGATGATGAGATCGCCGCCAGTCGACACCTATCGGTCATTGTGCCGGTACACAATGCCGCGGATGAAACGCGGCGCTGCCTGTGTAGTCTGGAGTGCTTCGCCGGCGAGGCCGAAATCGTGGTGGTCGACGACGGGTCCACTGACTTGCGGGCAAGCGGCATCGTCACGCAATTTGCTGCGAGAAACAACTGGAAGAGTCGGCGCAACGCGCAAAGCAGTTTCCACAGCGGGGCGTGCATGTCGGGGGCCGCGCTGGCGACTCGACCCCTGCTGTGCCTCTTGAACTCGGATACCGTGGTGACCCAGCATTCCTGGTCGGCGTGCGTGCAAGCGCTGCTTCACTATCCCGACGTGATGGCGGTGGGACCCATGACCTGCGATGGCTGGATGATTCAGACCGATATCCGGGCGCGGCGGTGTCGCTTCAGCTGGAGTGACGAGCAGATATTCTGGTATGCCGAGCATTTGTATCTGCGCAATGCCGCGCGAAGGCCGCGATCCATCAGTCGGCCTTGATCATCGGTTGGTCCAAAACGGGTTGTTTCGGTAGGAGATCAAGCACCCTGAAGGAGTGGCAGGAGCGCCGGGTAGGCGTACCCTTGGAAGTGCAAACTGACCGAGGGAAATGCCGTTGTCCGATGCCCCTGCCTGCGTTGACTCTAGTGCAGATCGACGCCCCA
>NZ_CAIZIZ010000292.1 GCF_903933125.1 uncultured Lamprocystis sp.
CCCTGACGGTGTCAGGCCAGGATGGCCTGACTACGCACCCGGCGAGCCCAAGTGGCCGGGATTACGATCAAGGCCGGCGCCGCGCTGAACGCTGATGCCGCGATGGCTGCGAGGCCCCATCGCGGCCGGAGGCCGCTCCCACGGCGGAGGTTCGGGTTCCGGCGTCAAGCCGCCGCCGTGGTCGGTGGCAACTGCACCTGAACGCGCAGCCCGGGGTGGTTGTCCAGCAGCGCGATGGCGGCGCCGTGGAGTTCGACGACGGCCTGGACCAGACTGAGCCCCAGGCCGCTGCCGGGGGTGGAGCGGCTGCCGTCGGCGCGGAAGAAACGCCGGAAGACCTCGTCATGGAGATCGTTGGGGATGCCGGGTCCGTTGTCCGCGACCGTGATGACGACGGCCTGCTCCGTGGTCGTTACCGACAGCGCGATCAGTCCGCCCTCCGGGGTGTATTTCACGGCATTGTCGACCAGATTCCCCAGGGCCTGGAACAGCAGATCCCGATCGCCGATCACCCAGGCGGTGTCCGCGGTGTGCAGGGCCAACTGCTGTCCCCGGTCCGCCGCGACCGGTTCGTAGAGTTCGGCCAGGTCCGCGACCAGCGGGGTCAGGTCCAGTGGCGCAAAGGCCGCGCGCTGTCCGCCGGACTCGATGCGGGCGATGCGCAGCAGGGCGTTGAAGGTGCCGAGCAGTTCGTCGGCATCGGCGATGATCTCCTCAGCCGCAGCCGCGGCCGGGTGGCCCTCCCCGAGGTCGGTCCGCAAGAGTTCCAGCTTGGTGCGCAGGCGGGTCAGGGGGGTCCGCAGGTCGTGGGCGATGTTGTCCGACACCTGGCGGACGCCGGCTATCAGGGTTTCGATGCGCGCCAGCATGTGGTTGAGCCCGGCGGCGAGTTGGTCGAAGTCGTCCCCGCTGCCGGCCAGCGGAATGCGCCGGGACAGATCGCCCTCCATGATTTCGCGGCTGGTCTGGTTGATCGCCTCCAGACGCCGTAGCACCCGGTGGCTCATGACCCAACCGCCGAGCAGGGCCAGCGCCGCGGTCAGTGCGAGCCCCCAGGTAAGGGCCTCAAGGATCAGTTTTCGGGTAGCCTCCAGGTCGCGCACGTCACGTCCAACCAACAGGCGCAGATCGCCGTGCAGCGTGAAGACCTGGGCGCGGGCGGCGTGATCGTCGTTGTGGCGCGGCCCGCGTTCGAGCAATCGGAAGCGGACCCAGCCCGCGGCGTCGGGGACTCCGGCGGGCCAGCGGTCGAGGTTGCCAATCAGCGGCTTGAAGTCCTTGTCCGCCAGCAGATAGACGCCGGCCCCGCCGGGGTCGCGGACGATGCGTTCGCGGATCACGTTGGTCAGTCCGGGCAATCCGCGTTGCCGGTATTGCTCGGCCAGACCTTGGATCTCGGCCGCGATGGTCGCGTCGGTCTGCTGATCCATGAAGCCCGCGGTCGACCAGTAAATGAAGCCGAGCAGGATGGCCGCCGACACCGATAGCAGCAGGACGTAGAGGGTGGCCAGCCGAAAGCTTGAACTGCGCAGCACCTGGGTCGCGCGCAGCCGCAAGTCGCCGGCGCGCCGGCCGACGGCGGTCATTGGGCGCGCAGCAGATAGCCGGCGCCCCGTACCGTTTGCAGGAGGGGCGGATCGAATTCCTTATCGATCTTGCCGCGCAGGCGGCTGATGTGCACATCAATGATGTTGGTTTGCGGGTCGAAGTGATAGTCCCAGACCTGTTCCAGCAGCATGGTTCGGGTGACCACCTGGCCGGCATGGCGCATCAGATATTCCAGCAGCCGGAATTCACGCGGCTGGAGTTGGATGGGATGGCCGGCGCGGGTCACCTCACGCTTCAACAGGTCCATCTCCAGGTCGAGGACGCGCAGGCGGGTCTGCGGGGCGTCCGCCTGACCTCGCCGCAACAGGGCCTCCAGGCGCGCGTGCAACTCGGAGAAGGCGAAAGGTTTGACCAGGTAGTCGTCGCCGCCGGCACGCAGGCCCGCCACGCGGTCGTCCACCTCCCCGAGGGCGGACAGGATCAGCACCGGTGTGTGGTTGCCCGAGGCGCGCAGCGTGCGCAGGATCGCGACCCCGTCCAGTCCCGGCAGCATCCGGTCGAGGATCAGCGCGTCGTAGTCGCCGCCGGCGGCCTGCAACAGCCCCTCGCGCCCGTCCGCCGCATGGTCGGTGAGCACACCCACCTCGCCCAGGGCTTTGCGCAGGTAGTCCGCCAGTTGGCGATCGTCTTCGATCAATAGCACGCGCATGGGCGGGTTATCCCAAAAAAAAGCGGCCATCTTCCAGCCGCCGTCATCGTAGGCTCGGCATGGTACCGTGAAAATCACCCGGCGACCCCGTGGGAGCGGCCTCCGGCCGCGATGCGGTGCTACGGTGAATACCGCGCGATCTCGCGAGGCCTCATCGCGGCCGGAGGCCGCTCCCACAGTGATCGTCAGCCGCCGGCTGGCTTCACGCAGCGAGCGGCACCGCGATGAACATCGGCCGCCCATCCTTCTCGATCCGCAGCATGACCGCGCTGCGCTTGGCTGCCACGGCGGCGCGCACGGCCTCGTACACTTGCGCCGGGGAGTCGACCGGCTGTCCGCCGACCATCGAGATCAGACTGCCGGATTCGACGCCGGCCTCCGCGGCGGGGCTGCCGGGCTGGACCCGGGCCACGTAAACGCCGTTGCTCGCCGGACGCAGCCCTTTTTCCTGCCGTAGTTCAGGCGTAACGGAAACCAGATAGAGTCCTAGTTTAGTTTCGTCTTGAGTCGCGGCGGGTTGTACCTCATTCTTCGCCAAGGTCTCGCTGCCGGGCATGGCGCCGATGGTCACCGTAACGCTCAGCGGTTTGCCGCCGCGCACCAACTCCAGATTCAAGCGGGTGCCTGCCTTGGTGTCGGCGATCAACTTAGGCAGATCCTTGTAATCTTTGATCGGCTGATCGCCGGCCTTGAGGATGACGTCGCCGGGCTGCAACTCGGTGCCGGCGGCGGGGCCGTCAGGGAGGATATCGGCGATCAGCACACCATCCGTCCCGGTGAGACCGAGCGCACCCGCGATGTCCTCGGTCACCGGCTGGATCTGCACGCCGAGCCACCCGCGGGAGACCCGGCCGTCCTGGCGCAGATCGGCGACGACCTTCTTTACCGTTTCCGCGGGGATGGCGAAGCCGATACCGACGTTGCCGCCGGTGGGCGAGTAGATGGCGGTGTTGACGCCGATCACCCGGCCGTAGACATCGAACAAGGGGCCGCCCGAGTTGCCGCGGTTGATCGGGGCGTCGATCTGCAAATAATCATCATAGGGGCCGGCATTGATGTCGCGACCGCGCGCCGAGACGATACCGGCGCTGACCGAACCGCCCAACCCAAACGGATTGCCGACCGCCAGCACCCAGTCCCCGACGCGGGTCGCGCTGGCATCGGCCAGATCGACGAAGGGCAGGGTGCGACCGGCGTCGATCTTGAGCAGTGCCAGGTCGGTCTTATCGTCACGCCCCACGACTTGCGCCTGGTGCTTGCTGCCGTCGTTGAGGGTGACGGTGATCTCGTTGGCGCCCTCGACCACGTGATTGTTGGTGACCACCAGGCCGGAGGCGTCGATCACGAAGCCGGAGCCGGCCCCCTCCGCGCGTTGGCGTCCCGGCATGTTGGGCTGGTCGAAGAAGTGTTTGAAGAACTCATCCAGCGGCGCCCCCTCGGGCAGGCCCGGGTGTTGCCGGGGCATCAGGTTGGTGGTTGCGGCCTCGGCGATCACCGTGACATTGACCACGGCCGGCGATACCCGCTCGGCCACATCGGCGAAGCTCGGCATGGCGGGCGCGACGATGGCGGCCGCGCCGGTCGCGGCGGCCTGGGGCGCGGGGGATTGGGCGGCGACCCCGCCGCCGATCGCCAGGGCCAGGGCCAGGGCCACCGCGGCGGCGACGGCGGTGCGGGTCAGGGTGTTGCCGGTGCTGGACTGGGAATGCGTTGTCGGAGTATGCGAGGACATGATTTCTTTCCTGCCGAGCGATCGGCTCATCACGGGGTTGTTAGCGACGCCGGCGAGCCGAGTTGGCCGCGCGTCTTGGTCCCGAAGTGTGGGACATTGCGGCGTCTTCGACCTTTCCGGCGGGTTAAATTTTGGTCAGAACACGGCGGTTGCAGCGCGCGGCTTAACTGTGTACCGTACTGCCGATGACACCCCGATCCACCCAACCGATTCAAGGAAATACCCCATGAAAAAACAATCGTTGATCCTGGCTATGGCGGCCTGTCTGTCGCTCGGTGCCGTTGGCCTCATGCCCGTGGCCAGTGCCGATACCACGACTCCGCTCGCCGGCGCGGTCACTGTTTCCGAACTGACCGGTGAGGTCGTGGCGATCAACAAGGAGACGCGCCAGATGACGATCCGGACCCCGGACGGCTCGTTCGAGGTTCTGGATATCCCCGCCGAGGTCAAGCGGATCGACCACATTGAAGTCGGCAACAAGGTCGCGATCACCGAAACCGAGGCGGTGCTGGTCGACGTGGAAAAGGGCCGCGACGCGGGTTCCATGGGCTCGGTCGAGAAGACCACGGTGAAGCCGGAGGCGGGGACCAAGCCGGCCGGGACCATCACCACCAAGCTGAAGCTTTACGGCAAGGTGGAATCAGTCGATCGGGCCGCGTCCCAGGTCACTATTCGGGGGCCGGAAAAGCTGGTCACCCTGTCCGTGAAGGACAAAGCCATCCTCGATCAGCTCAAGCCGGGTGATGGGGTCATTGCCACCTATGTGCGCACCATCACCGGCAAGGTCACTTTCAACTAAGGTGATTGACCGGCGCGCCCGGCGGCGGGCCGGTTCACCGTAACCGGGAGACTGACATGCAGCCGATCGAGCAGATCGAAATGGATCGCTATCGGGCGGAACTGGATGACGACGTCCGGCACCTGGTGAATAAATACTCCAGGATCATGGGATGGGATGTGCCGGAGCTTGATGAAGTGGCCGCCCGCGCCCTGATCCTGCAGGCCCTGCGCGATGCGGTCGCCAAGGTTGAGGCGGTCAAGTAAAGGGTCCAGTCGTTGTCGTTAGTGAAAGATTCCCAGGGCGCGATCGTCACGCCTCGCCGCTCCCTTATCCACCCACGCGAAACAGCAATCAAGAGGAAGAACCAGTGAGCAATCTGATCGTTATCTCCTTTCCGGAAGAGCAGCTTGCATTCGAGATGCGCGCCGCACTCGTCAATTTGCAAAAGGAATATCTGATCGAGATGGAAGACGTGGTGATCGTCACCAAGGACGCGAAAGACAAGGTCAAGCTGCATCAGGCGATGAACCTGACTGCCGCGGGTGCGGCCACCGGCAGTTTCTGGGGCCTGCTGATCGGGCTGCTGTTCCTTAATCCGCTGCTGGGTGCGGCAGTCGGCGCCGGCGCCGGTGCGCTATCCGGACGCTTCACCGATTTGGGCATCAACGATCAATTTATGAAAGACCTGGCCGAGGGCTTCCAGCCGGGCTGCGCCGCAATCTTCATCCTGGTGCGCAAGGCCACGGCGGATAAGGTCCTGGAAGGGCTGGAGCAGTTCAAGGGTAAGGGCAAGGTGATCCAGACCTCCTTGACCAAGGATGACGATGCCACGCTGCGCGCCTTCATCGAGGCACAATCTTGAGGTGATTGCCGGGTAAGGATCGACGGACCTGTGCTGTGGGGGGCGACCAAAGTCGCCCGGCCTTGATCGTAATCCCGGCCGGCGGCGTGCGTAGTCAGGGCTTCCAGCCCTGACGGTGTCAGGCCAGGATGGCCTGACTACGCACCCGGCGAGCCCAAGTGGCCGGAATCTTGATCAAGGCCAGTCGCCCCTACATCCCTGCAGATTTTGCAGGTATGCGCAGTCCGGATGCGCAAGCCCGGGAATTGCCTAACACCATCACTGCCAGCGCCAGGAGCCCCATGCAGCACGCCCAGCCTTTTTCACTCTGCACCAGCCCATTGCGATCGGCCGCTGCCCTGGCCGCGCTGTTTATCGTCAATCCGGGAGCCGCCATGGAGACCACCGACACCGCCGCGACCATCCAGGAACAGCGGATTGATGACACCGCGCAGCAGGCACTGGCCGTCACGATTTACAACGACAATCTCGCGCTGGTGAAGGACCTGCGTGAACTCACGCTGGTCCAGGGCGAGAACCGGCTTGCCTGGCGCAACTGCTCCGGTCAGATCAGGCCCGAGACCGCGCTCCTCTCCGCGACCTCGGGGACCGCCGCGGTCACCCTGTTGGAGCAGAATTTCGATTTCGATCTGCTGACTCCGCAGAGCCTGCTCAAGAAATACGTCGGCCGCAAGGTGCAGGCCATCCGCACCGCGGACGACGGGGTGCGGACGACCGAGGATGCCACCGTGCTTGCCACCAATGAGGGTGTCGTTCTGCGCTATGCCGACCGGATTGAAACGGATGTCGTCGGTCATCTTGCGTTCCCGGACCTGCCGGCGGACCTGCGGGATCAGCCGACTTTGGTCCTGCATCTGGAGGCCGCGCAGGCCGGTACCGGCACTTTCGAGTTGTCCTATCTGACCGGCGGGCTGTCCTGGAAAGCCGATTACGTGGCCGATCTGGCCGCCGACGGCAAATCGATGGACCTGAACGGTTGGGTGACGCTGACCAACAGCAGCGGGGTCGCCTATCGCCAGGCTAAGCTGCAACTGGTGGCGGGTGAGGTCAATCAGGTCCGGCCGGACCTGCCGCCGCCGATGATGGCGCGCACGATGGCCGCGCCGGCTGCCGCCCCGATGCCGCAGGAGGAGGCCCTGGACGAATACCATCTGTACACCCTGGCACGCCCTACGGACGTTCTCAACAATCAGACGAAGCAGGTGGCGCTGCTCTCCGCCCCGCGGATCCCGGTGACGCGGGAACTGGTGGTCCGCGGGCAGCCCTACAGTTACCAGTCCCAGTCCGCGGATGGTTGGAACAAACTGCCGGTCGCCTCGACCCTGAACTTCACGAATCAGGGCGGGAGCCTCGGCGTTCCCTTGCCGGAAGGGGTGGTGCGGGTCTACTCCAAAGACAGCCGCGGCAATGCCCAATTCATCGGCGAGGATCGCATCGATCACACTCCGAAAAACGAGACGGTCACTCTGAAGCTCGGCGAGAGCTTCGACGTGACCGTTCGGCGCAAGCAGACCGAATTCAAAAAACTCAGCGGCTCGAGCGCCTACAACTACGCCTATGAGGCCGCTTTCGCGCTGGAGATCAAGAACGCCAAGCCCGACGCGGTGACGGTCAAGGTCGTTGAGGACATTCCCGGCGACTGGAAAATGGTCCAGCAGAGTCAGTCTCACACCAAAGAGGCGTCCAACCTCGTTTCCTGGCAGGTCCAGGTTCCTGCTGATGGCGCCGCCACGCTCAGTTGGCGGGTGCAGACCCGGTTCTGACGCCTTTCGACGCGTTCAGGTGATGCGCGGACCACCGTTCGGCAGACCCGCTGCGGCCATGGGTGCGGCGGTAAGGGCGCGGGGGCGGTGGGAACGCGACGCGAGGTTGGCGAATGGGTTCTGACTGTCTGCCGGAGTCCGACCAGCGCCCGCTGGCCATTCTACTGATGGGTCCGACTGCGGCGGGCAAGACCGATCTCGCGGTGGAACTGGTGCATCGCTTGCCCTGCTCCATCATCAGTGTGGACTCGGCCATGATCTACCGGGGCATGGATATCGGCACGGCCAAGCCGGGTCCGGAGGTGTTGGCGCAGGCGCCCCACCGGCTGATCGACATCCTGGACCCCAGTGAGTCGTACTCGACCGCGCGCTTCCGGGCCGATGCCCTGGCCGCCATGGCGGCGATCACCGCCGCGGGTCGCATTCCACTCCTGGTGGGTGGGACCATGCTCTATTTCCGCGGGTTGCAGCAGGGTTTGGCGTCCCTGCCGGATGCCGACCCGCGCGTGCGTCAGGCGTTGCTGGAGGACGCGCAGCGGCTGGGCTGGGCGGCGTTGCATGAGCGGCTGGCGCGCCTGGATCCGGCAACTGCGGCGCAGGTCCACCCGAACGATCCGCAACGCATCCAGCGCGCCCTGGAAGTCCATGCCATCAGTGGCGAGCCGATGAGTGTCCTGATCCGGCGTACCCAGGGTCAGGGCGCCGAACTGCCCTACCGGTTGCTCAAGCTGGTGCGCGCTCCCGCGGATCGGCAGACCCTGCACGCGCGCATCGAGCGGCGCTTTTGCGGGATGGTCGAGCAGGGGCTGGTCGGGGAACTGGAGGCCTTGTGGCGTCGCGGGGATTTGGGGGAGGACTTGCCCGCCATGCGCTGTGTCGGTTATCGACAGGTCTTGAAGTTTATTCTTGGCGGATACAATTTCGACGAGATGCTGCACCGCGGCACGATCGCCACCCGGCAGTTGGCGAAGCGTCAGATGACCTGGCTGCGGGCCGAAACTGACGGCCATTGGCTCACCGACGACCAGACCGCGCTGGAGCGCGCCTTGGCACTGATCGCGGCGGAGCACCCCTTGCGCTGAGTGCGCGGTGCTCGCGCGGTCGCTGTCCGGTACAACACTCAGCAAGTATTGGAAAATCGTAATGGCTTTCTCGTTCCCGCTGGGTGACACTACAGGAATCTATTGCGTGGAACAGCATGTCCCGGCTGCAACCCACGTGTTGGAGCGTCTGACCTGGCCCTTGTCAACGTACCGGTCACGATGTGTGCCACGATGTAAGCACCGTCGGGGCGGCGGTTCGGCGCCAAGCCGACCATCAGCGTCAGGCGATCCATTTGAGCCGGGCAAGCTTCGCGAAACGACTACAACAAGGAGAATAAACATGTCCAAGGGCCAAAGCCTGCAAGACCCTTTCCTCAATGCCCTGCGGAAAGAACGCATCCCCGTCTCGATCTTTCTCGTCAACGGGATCAAGCTGCAAGGCCAGATCGAGTCGTTCGATCAGTTCGTCGTGCTGCTGAAGAACAACGTCAGTCAGATGATTTACAAGCACGCGATCTCGACCGTGGTGCCGGCGCGCAATGTGAAATTGCCGGCTGGCGATGAGATCGAGGAGCCAGGCAATAGCTAAGTTGCGCGGACGTTCTGTGGCCAGACGGATCACCGGCGCGGTTCACGGGTTAGCGTGCGGATGTCCCGATGCCTAGCGATCTGGTGTTCGAGCGGCCCGCATCCGGCGAGCGTGCCGTGCTGGTACAGTTGGACCTCGGCGGCGCGGTGGCACTCGACGAGCGTGAGGAGTTCGACCAACTCGCCCGCGCGGCCGGTGCCGAGGTGGTTGGAACCCTGGGCGGTACGCGCGCCCGGCCGGACGCGCGGCTCTTCATCGGTTCCGGTAAAGCCGATGAGTTGAAGGATCTGGTCGCGGCAGCAGGGGCAGATCTGGTGGTCTTCAATCATCCGCTGTCCCCGGCGCAGGAGCGCAACCTGGAGCGTCTGCTCGAATGTCGGGTCGTGGACCGGACGGGCCTGATTCTCGATATCTTTGCTCAGCGTGCCCGTTCGTTCGAGGGCAAGCTCCAGGTCGAGTTGGCCCAACTGCGCCACCTGTCGACCCGCCTGGTGCGCGGCTGGACTCACCTTGAGCGGCAGAAGGGCGGCATCGGTCTGCGCGGTCCGGGTGAGACTCAGCTCGAAACCGATCGGCGGTTGCTGGCCAAGCGCATCGCGCTGCTCAAGCGGCGACTGGAGGGCATCGAGTCCCAGCGGGCCCAGGGGCGGCGCGCGCGCGAGAAGGCCGAACTGCCCGTGATTTCCGTGGTCGGCTACACGAATGCCGGCAAATCCACGCTCTTCAATCGGCTCACCGAGGCTGGGGTGTTCGAGGCCGATCAACTGTTCGCCACCCTGGATCCAACCCTGCGGCGACTCGCTCTGCCCAATGGCGGGCGGGCGCTGTTGGCGGATACGGTCGGGTTCGTCAGTCGACTGCCGCACGAGCTGGTCGCGGCCTTCCGCGCCACCTTGGAGGAGACCCGCAATGCGTCGCTGCTGCTGCATGTGGTCGACGCGTCCGCCGGCCACCGGGCGCGGCTGATCAGCGACGTGGAAACAGTGCTCGCGGAGATCGGCAGCATGGACATTCCGCGGTTGGAGGTCTGGAACAAACTCGATCTGCTGGCGGATGAACCGCCGCGCCTGGAACGTGACAGTGTCGGTCAGCCGACCCGTGTCTGGCTGTCCGCCCGTTCGGGTGCGGGGATCGACCTCCTGCTGACCGCCATCGCGGAATTGACCGGGGGCGCGAATACCCGCCATCAGGTGCGTCTCGGCCCCGGTGACGGGCGGCTGCGTGCCTGGGTGTATGCTCACGCGCGCGTCCTGGCCGATGCGCCCGACGCGGAGGGCGGTTGGACTATGGAAATCCTGATCGCGCCCGCGGACTTGCAACGTTTTCTGGCGCACGAGCCCGAACGCGCGCAGGTGCTCCTGCACTGAGGTTGCGTGAGCGAGCCCGTCATCCGGTCGCATGCGGCGGCGCAACCGGTTCCCATTTCCCTACTGTGGCGTTTGCACCGCCGCGTCTGGCTGCCTACAATCACCTGTTGGCTGTCCGACCGTGCCGGCGACCAGGTGCGCGGGTTGATTAAGCGGCCAGGCGGCTGCATCTTGACAAACTGAGTGACAAGCGGTGTTTCGTGCCCAGTCCCAATCACTATGGAATCGTCTGACTCCCAAGTCGGTCGATCCATCCCATTCAGTCTCACGCGCAGAGATAGACGGAGTAGCTATGGCCTGGAATGAGCCAGGTGGCGGCAACAAAGACCCCTGGAGCGGCAAGAGCGGCGGGGGCGGCGAATCAGGGCCGCCCGACCTCGACGAGGTTGTCCGCAAGCTTCAGGAAAAACTTGGCGGCCTCTTCGGCGGCAACCGGCCGGGCGGCAACAAGTCCGGCGGCGGGGGCGGCGGGTTCAACCTGCCGACCGGCAACCTGGGAAAGCCCGCCGTGGCGATCGTCCTCGGGGCCGTGCTGTTGGTTTGGCTGGCCACGGGTACGTACATCATTGCGCCCGCCGAGCGCGGGGTGGTGCTGCGTTTTGGTAAATATGTGGATACCACGGATCCGGGGCTAAACTGGCACATCCCCTATCCAATTGAGTCGGTGGAAAAGGTCAATGTCGACGAGGTGTCCTCGTTCAGCCACCAAGCCGCCATGCTGACCAAGGACGAGAACATCGTCGACGTGGAGTTGACCGTTCAGTCCCGCATTCAGGATGCCGCGCAGTTTCTGTTCCAGGACCAGAACCCCGAAGGCACGTTGAAAGACGCAACCGAGACCGTAGTCCGCAAGACGATCGGCGGCAGCAAACTGGACTTTATCCTGACCGAGGGTCGCGGGGCCATCGCGATCACCATTCAGGAGCGTGTCCAGGAGTTGATGAATCTGTACAAGACAGGTTTGCTGGTCACCTCGATCAACATGCAGCCGGCTAAGCCGCCGGATCAGGTCAAGGAGGCATTCGACGACGCCATCAAGGCGCGAGAGGACAAGGAGCGCTCGGAAAACCAGGCCGAGACTTACTCCAACCAGGTTCTCCCGCAGGCGCGCGGCGAAGCGGCCCGGATCATCGCCGACGCCAAAGCCTATCGTGATAAGGTGGTTGCCGAGTCCGAAGGTGAGGCTGCCCGCTTCAGCGCCGTGCTGGCCGAGTACAAGAAAGCACCGGAAGTGACGCGTGAGCGGCTCTATCTCGACACCATGGAGAAGGTGCTGAGCGGCACCAACAAGATCGTGCTCGACACTCAGGAGGGCTCGAATAGTATGATGTACCTGCCGCTGGATCAGTTGGTACGGCAACGTCAGACCGTTGCCGAACCTCAGCAGCCGTTGATCGTGTCCCCGGTCGAGACCGAGGCGCGGCCAGGGACGGCGCGTCCGGTGGACCGTGATCGGAGGGCGCGTCAATGAGCAAGTACAAGTCCTTCCTGCCGGCGTTACTCGCTGTCCTGGTCCTGCTGATCTACGCGTCGACCTTCGTTGTCAACGAGTGGCAGACGGCAATCAAGCTGCAGCTTGGTTCCATCGTCGGCAGTGACTACGCGCCCGGGCTGCATTTCAAACTCCCGATCGTGCAGGATGTCAAGATCTTCGATCGCCGGATCCAGACACTGGACGCGCCGCCACAGCGTTTTCTGACCGTCGAGAAGAAAGACGTGATTGTCGATTCGTACGCCAAGTGGCGGATCAGCGATCCGGCGCAGTATTTCCGTTCCACCGGCGGTAACGTCAGCCGGACCTCGCGGCTGCTGGCCGAGCGGATCGGTAGCAGTCTGCGCGACGAGTTCGGCAAGCGCACCATTCAGGAAGTGGTGTCCGAGGATCGTACCGAACTGATGGAAGAACTGCGCAAGCGCAGCGACCTGCAGGCGAACGAACTGGGCGTTGAGATCGTCGATGTGCGGGTCAAGAAAATCGATCTGCCTCCCGAGGTGAGCGAGTCCGTGTATATGCGGATGCGCGCCGAGCGTGAGCGGGTGGCGAGCGACCTGCGCGCCAAGGGCAAGGAGGCGGCCGAGCGGATTCGCGCGGATGCGGATCGCCAGCGGACCGTCACGCTGGCCGATGCCTACAAAGAGTCAGAGCAAGCGCGCGGCGAGGGTGATGCCAAGGCGTCCGAGATCTACGCCAAGGCCTACACCGAGGATGCGGATTTCTACGCGTTCTATCGCAGCCTCGGGGCCTATCGCGGGGCTTTCAATTCGGGAGGCGACATGATGGTTCTGCAGCCCGAATCGGAGTTCTTCCGCTACTTCCGCTCGCAGAGCGGCGAAGCGCCGTAATGGTCATGGCGCGGATTGAGGTCGGCCGGGCCCCGTGGGATTCCGGTCCGCGAGGCCTGTCCGCCGCCTGGTGTGCCGCGTTTGCCGGTCATGCGGGTGAGCGGCGTGCATGAACTTCTTGCTGCCGCCGCGCTGCTCCTGGTAATCGAGGGCATCTGGCCCTTCTTGAGCCCAGCGACCTTTCGACGCGCCTTGCAGAGCGTCGTCGCGGAGGCGGATGGCCCGCTCCGGCTGGCGGGGCTGGTCAGCATGTTGGCCGGCGTCGCGCTGCTGTATTTAGTCAACTAACGGCTGGTCAACCAACGGTCGACCCGCTCCCGCGGGTCGACTGTTTGGCGCCGGGTCAACCGAGTAAGGTCGATGGATGAGGAACGCTGGCTGCTGCCCACCGGGATCGAGGAAATCCTGCCGCCCCAGGCCCAGATCATGGAGTCGCTGCGGCGCGACCTGCTCGACCTCTACCGGCGCTGGGGCTACGAGCTGGTTGCCCCGCCCTTCATCGACTTCCTGGAGTCACTCCTGACGGGGACCGGTCAGGACCTGGATCTGCAAACCTTCAAGCTGACTGATCAGCTCAGCGGGCGTTTGCTTGGGGTCCGCGCGGATATGACGCCCCAGGTAGCACGGATCGATGCGCATCATCTGCGGCGCGATGCACCGACCCGGCTCTGCTATCTGGGCACGGTGCTGCACACGCGCGCCGATGGTTTCGCCGGCACCCGCAGCCCCTTCCAAATCGGCGCTGAGGTCTATGGGCACGCTGGTATCGAGAGCGATCTCGAAATCTTGCGGCTGATTTTCGAGACCCTGCGGATGGCCGGTATCACCGGCTGTTATCTGGATTTGGGTCATGTCGGTATCTTTCGCGGTCTGGCCCGCCAGGGCGGCCTGGATCCCTCGCAGGAACATGCCTTGTTTGCCGCTCTGCAACGCAAGGCGATACCGGAGATCGAGGCGCGGGTCGCCGCATTTGGCCTCCCGCCGCGGTTGGCCGCGATGCTGGTCGCGCTGGCTGACCTGAATGGCGATGACGCCCTGACCCGCGCGGCGACTGTCCTGGAGGGTGCGGAAGCGCCGGTGTTGGCGGCGGTGGAGTATCTGCGCCGGTTGGCCGATGCGCTGAACCAGTGGCTGCCGGAGGTGTCGGTCCATTACGACCTGGCCGAATTGCGCGGTTATCGCTATAAGACCGGGGTGGTGTTCGCCGCCTTCGTCCCCGGCTGGGGGCAGGAAATCGCGCGCGGGGGGCGTTATGACGATATCGGCCGGGTCTTCGGGCGGGCGCGCCCGGCGGTTGGATTCAGCACCGACCTCAAGGGTCTGTTGCGGCTGGGTACCGGCCTGGGGACGCGCTACCGGGAGGCACCGGCAATCTATGCACCCTGGTCTGCCGATCCGGCGCTGCTGGAGCAAGTCGAGCGCTTGCGCCGGGATGGTCACCGGGTGATTACCGCGCTCCCCGGCGGGGACGCACATTTGGACCAGGATCCGCGTCCGCTCGGGTGTGATCGACGCCTGGTCGCGGGTGCGGCCGGCTGGCAACTCGAAGTCATTTAAGTCAAGGGTCAGGAATCTCGCAGATGGGCAACAACGTCGTAATCATTGGCACCCAATGGGGAGATGAGGGTAAGGGCAAGGTCGTCGACCTGCTCACCGAGCACGTCGCCGCGGTGGTGCGCTTTCAGGGCGGCCACAATGCCGGCCACACCTTGGTGATCGACGGGGTCAAGACCGTCCTCCACCTGGTGCCCTCAGGGATTCTCCGAGCGGGCGTCCGCTGTCTCATCGGCAATGGCGTGGTGCTGTCGCCGCGGGCGCTGCTCGACGAAATGGCCGCACTCGAGCGCACCGGCGTTCCGGTGCGCGAGCGGCTGGGCATCAGCGCCGCTTGTCCTCTGATTCTGCCTTATCACGTCGCCCTGGACCTGGCGCGCGAGCGTGCCCGCGGGGTCAAGGCTATCGGCACCACCGGGCGCGGTATCGGCCCGGCCTACGAGGATAAAGTTTCCCGGCGGGGGATTCGGCTCGGCGAGTTGCTGGATACCGAGCACTTTAAAGAGCGTCTGCGCGAGGTGCTGGAGTATCACAACTTCTCCCTGGTTCATTATTTCAAGTCGGAGGCCGTGGACTACGCGGCCGTGCTCGATGAGGCGCTGGCCCAAGCGGAGCAATTGCGTCCGCTGGTCGTGGACGTGCCCGGGGTGTTGCACGCCCTGCGTGCCGAGGGTGCGGATGTGCTGTTCGAAGGCGCTCAGGGGTCCATGCTGGACATTGATCATGGCACCTATCCTTATGTCACGTCCTCCAACACCACGGCCGGCGGTGCCGCCTGCGGCAGCGGCGTCGGACCGCGTGATCTCGACTACATCCTGGGGATCGTGAAGGCCTACACGACGCGCGTCGGCGGCGGCCCCTTCCCGACCGAGCTGTTCGACGCCGACGGTGATCGCCTGGGCGTGCGCGGCCACGAGTTCGGTGCCACCACCGGGCGCAAGCGGCGCTGTGGCTGGCTGGACATGGTCGCCCTGCAGCGTTCGTTCGCCATCAACAGCGTCACTGGTCTGTGCATCACGAAGCTGGATGTGCTCGACGGCTTCGAGACGCTGCGGATTTGCACCGCCTATGACCTGGACGGTGCCCGGATCACGGCGCCGCCGGTGGGTGCCGATGCCCTGGCGCGCTGCATACCGCGTTACCTGGAGCTTCCCGGTTGGTCGGAATCCACCGTCGGTGCCGCGTCACGGGAGTCCCTGCCGGCCAATGCCCGGGCCTATCTGAAGACCATCGAGGATCTCTCGGGCCTGCCGATCGACCTGATCTCCACCGGTCCTGAACGCAATGAGACGCTGGTGTTGCGGCATCCCTTCGGGCCAGGGTATCGGGCCGTTAAGTGATTGCCGAGAATGAATCGACCAGATCACGCCGAATTTTCTTTTGTCTTCAAGGATCGGTAACAGGTGCATCGTCAATTGGTGCGAATGTCTCCATCGCTGCAATTGACTCTGCGGCCCTGAATCGGTTACTTTGGTGAGCTTATGTCGGCGCCACTACCTGAAAGACTCGATCCTTGGCGTGCGGTTAAGTTCAAGGCCGCGTTCGCCGGCGAGGCGTCGTTGCGGTCCTTCCCGCGCCTGGCCGAGGCGGTGCTCGGGACGGCCGGACCCGCGCGCTATGAGATTCGGTTCGGGCTGGATGAGCAGGGACAAGCGGTGGCGCGGGGTCACGTTTCCATGGTGTTGCGGATGACCTGTCAGCGCTGTCTGGGTGAGTTCGAGGTGTCGGTTGATACCCCGATCGCGCTCGGCCTGGTGCATGTGCGCGGTGATTCGGACCGCTTAGGGCTGACTCAGGTTGAGGGGCTGGCCGGCGACCTGGAGCCACTGCCGCTGGGCGACGACGAGCCCGTCCGTGTTCTGGATTGGCTGGAAGACGAGTTGCTGCTCGCCCTCCCGCAGGTGCCGATGCATCCGGCCGGACACTGCGTGGCGGCGGTCACCCTGGCCGCGTCAGAGGAGATGGTCGCCGAACGTCCCCGCAATCCGTTTGCGGCACTGGCGGCGCTTCAGGCGCGGCGATCGGGTCCGGAGGCGGACGAGCATTGAAGAAATCGTGGGTGCCGTCCGGCAAACACGCGCATTTGAGTTACAACGAGCACGCGTTCCGATCCGCATAAGGACCCGGGCGCTTTGCGGAGAGAAGCATGGCCGTTCCCCAAAATCGTAAGACCCGTTCGCGGCGCGACATGCGTCGCTCGCACGACGCCCTCAGCAAGCCGACCCTGTCGGTCGAACCCACGTCCGGTGAAATTCACCTGCGCCATCACGTGTCCCCGGACGGTTTCTATCGCGGTCGTAAGATCCTGGATAGATCTTAAGTGACCGATGATGCGGAGCGTTTGGTTGTTGTACGTCCCGGAATCGTTCAGGCTGCAAGGCCGGAGGGGGCAGGGCGGCTCCGCGGTCAGGGTCGGTCTGGTGCCGGTCAACTCCCTGGTCAAGTCCCATTTCAAGCCGTGACTGATCGGCAGACGATCGCCTTGGATGCGATGGGCGGCGACCATGGGCCGCAGGTGATTGTCGCCGCGGCCCTGCGTTTCCTGTCGACCGAGCATTCAGTCGATTTGATTCTGGTCGGCGACCAGGCGCAGATTCTCGGTTGTCTGGGGGGGGTGATCCCGCCGTCGATACGGATCAGGCACACCACGGAGTCGGTCGCGATGGATGAGTCACCATCCAAGGCTCTGCGTGGCAAAAAGGATTCCTCAATGCGCGTGGCCATTGATCTGGTGAAGAGCGGCGAGGCGCATGCCTGTGTCAGCGCGGGGAATACCGGCGCGCTGATGGCGACCGCGCGCTTCGTCCTCAAGACCCTGCCGAACGTGGATCGCCCCGCGATCATCACGGCGGTGCCCTCGCTGCATGGTCACACGCACATGCTCGATCTTGGTGCCAATGTGGACTGCACGGCCGAACACTTGTTGCAGTTTGCCGTGATGGGGAGCGAGTTGGTCACGGCGGTGGACGGTGTGGCGGCGCCCAAGGTTGCCCTGCTGAATATCGGTCAGGAAGAGATCAAGGGCAACGAGCAGGTCAAGAATGCCCACGAGCTCTTGTCCCGCAGCGGGCTCAATTACATCGGGTATGTCGAAGGAGACGGAATCTACCTGGAAGACGTGGATGTGGTGGTTTCAGATGGATTCGTGGGGAATGTGGCCTTGAAGAGCAGCGAGGGCGTTGCGAAGTTCGTGCGTCACACGCTGAGCAGTCAATTCAAGCGCAACCTGTTCACCCGCCTGGCCGGCTTGGCGGCGCTGCCGATTCTGCGGGCATTTCGACGCACCATGGATCCGCGGCGCTACAACGGCGCCAGTCTGCTGGGTCTGCGCGGGATCGTGATCAAGAGCCACGGCGGGGCGGACGAGATTGCGTTTGAGAACGCGATCCATATCGCCGCGAAAGAGATCCTCTGCGACATCCCGCGCCGCATTTCCGAACAGGTCGGGCGGCATCTCGCGGCCGACCCGTTACGGGCGACCACCTGATGATCTACTCCCGAATCGCGGGGACCGGCGGTTACCTCCCCCAGCGGGTCGTGACCAATGCCGACCTCGAATCGATGGTCGACACGACCGATGCCTGGATCCGCGAGCGTACCGGGATCGAGAAGCGGCATCTCGTCAGCGACGGCGAGACCTGTTCCGACCTCGCCGAGCAAGCCTCCCGGCTGGCACTGGAGGCGGCCGGTCTCCCGGCCGCGGACCTCGATCTGATCGTCGTGGCGACCACCACTCCGGACCAGTATTTTCCCAGTACAGCCTGCATTTTGCAGCAGCGGCTCGATGTCCATGGCTGTCCGGCCTTTGATGTCCAGGCGGTATGTGCCGGGTTCGTTTATGCGTTGAGCATAGCCGACAAATTCATTCGTCTGGGCTCCGCCCGGAATGCCTTGGTGGTGGGGTCGGACGCCTTCTCGCGCATCCTCGACTGGACCGATCGGGGCACCTGCGTGCTCTTCGGCGACGGGGCGGGCGCGGTGGTGATCGAGGCGGCGGACGCGCCCGGGATCATCTCCACCCACCTGCACGCGGATGGTGCTTACAAGGATCTGCTGCAGATTCCCGGTGGTCTCGGCAACGGCGATTATGCGAACAACCGCGTGGAAATGAAGGGCAACGAACTCTTTCGGGTCGCCGTCACCACCCTGAGCCGCATTGTCGAGGAGACGCTCGCGGCGAACGGCCTGGAGCGGTCCGATATCGACTGGCTGATCCCGCACCAGGCGAATATGCGCATCATTCAGGCCACCGCGCGTAAGCTCGATCTGCCCATGGAGCGGGTAGTCGTCACGGTCGCAGATCATGCCAATACCTCCGCCGCTTCCATCCCGCTGGCGTTGGATCAGGCGGTGCGCGACGGTCGCATCAAGCGCGGTGAGTTACTGTTAATGGAAGCCTTCGGCGGCGGCATCACCTGGGGCTCGGTCCTCGCGCGCTTCTGAAACAGTCAGTCGATAACGGATGCGACCCGGTTAGAATCAGCCCCCAATCAGATCTGAAGCGAGATGAGACCATTGCTTGTGCTTGCCGCCTGCTTTCCCGGCCAGGGATCCCAGTCAGTGGGGATGCTCGATGCCCTTGCCGCTGCCTATCCCGAGGTCCGTGAGACCTTCGAAGAGGCGTCCGAGGCGCTCGGGCGGGATCTCTGGGCGCTGGTCAGCGGCGGTCCCAGGGAGGCCCTCGATCAGACCGAAAATACCCAGCCGGCCATGCTGGTTGCCGGGATCAGCGTGTGGCGTGTCTGGCAAGCGCAGGGCGGCGCGGCGCCGGCCCTGATGGCCGGGCACAGTCTGGGCGAGTACGCCGCTTTGGTGGCCGCCGGTTCCTTGAGTCTGGCGGACGGCGTGCGTCTGGCCGCTGAGCGTGCACGGCTGATGCAGGCGGCCGTTCCGGCCGGTCAGGGCGCGATGGCCGCGGTGCTTGGTCTGACGGATGAACAGGTGATTGCGGTCTGCGCCGAGGCGGCTCAGGGGGCCGTGGTGGAGGCGGTGAATTTCAACGCTCCAGGCCAGGTCGTTATTGCCGGTGAGGTGGCCGCGGTGGGCCGTGCGGTGACCGCCGCCAAGGCCGCGAGGGCCAAGCGGTCCTTGCTCCTGCCAGTCAGTGTGCCATCGCATTGTGCGCTGATGCGCCCGGCCGCGACCCTGCTGGCCGCGCGTCTGGAGGCATTGGACCTGCGGCTGCCCGAGGTTCCCGTGCTTCACAATGTGGACGCAGTTGCCGCGGATTCAGTCGCGCTCTTGCGCGAGCGATTGTGCGAACAACTGTACCGGCCGGTCCGTTGGGTCGAGACCGTGCAGGCCATGGGTGCGGCCGGGGTCTCGCTGGTTTTCGAATTCGGTCCCGGTAAAGTGCTGACCGGGCTCAACAAGCGTTGCGACAAGACTATCACCACGCTGCCGGTCTTCGATCCGGAGACGCTGACGGCGGCATTGGAGGCGACTGCAGATGCTCAAGGGTGAAATCGCGCTGGTGACGGGTGCGTCACGTGGGATCGGTCGTGCCATCTTGCTGGCACTGGCGGGGCAGGGTGCCGTAGTCGTCGGTACCGCCACGACCCAGGCCGGTGCCGACGGTATTGACCAGGTCTTGAGCGAGGGCGGACGTCAAGGCTTCGGTGTGGTGCTCGACGTCGCCGATCCGGTGTCGGTCGAGGCGGCGATAGCGCAGATCGCGGAGCGTGTCGGTGCGCCGACCGTGCTGGTCAACAATGCCGGTATCACCCGCGATAACCTCCTGATGCGCATGAAGGATGAAGAGTGGCAGGCGGTCGTTGACACCAATCTCGGCTCCATTTTCCGGATGTCGCGCGCCTGCGTGCGGGCGATGACCAAGGCGCGCAAAGGGCGCATCATCAATATCGCCTCCGTGGTTGGCGTCATGGGCAACGCCGGTCAGACCAACTATGCGGCGGCCAAGGCCGGTATGATGGGGTTTACCAAATCGCTGGCGCGCGAGGTGGGTTCGCGCGGCATCACGGTCAACTGCGTGGCCCCGGGTCTGATCGACACGGACATGACGCGGGCGATCAGCGAGGCGCAGCAGCAGACCATCCTGGCGGCCGTCCCGCTCGGCCGTTTCGGGCAGCCGCAGGAGATCGCCGATACGGTCGTTTTCCTCGCTTCACCCGGTGCCGCGTACATCACCGGGGAGACGCTGCACGTCAATGGCGGCATGTACATGGTCTAGGTCGCTGGATGCAGCGATCAAACCCGAGCAAAGTCATTTGGTTAATTAAGGGTGGCGAGGCCATTTATCGGCTTTCATCCCCCCTCGATTGTCACTAGAATACCGCCTGGCCCGTGCCGGGCCGTCTTTTCCATTCGGAGGATTCAGACAGATGAGCAGCATTGAAGACCGCGTCCGCAAGATCGTCGTTGAACAATTGGGCGTCAAAGAAGAGGAGGTGACCGCGGAGGCTTCCTTCGTCGACGATCTGGGTGCGGATTCACTCGATACTGTCGAGCTGGTGATGGCGCTCGAGGAGGAGTTCGAAACCGAGATCCCTGATGAGGATGCGGAAAAGATCACCACCGTCCAGCAGGCCGTCAACTACATCAACGCGCACCTTGTTTGAGGCGTGCGGCTTCGAAGACGGAACGGCCGCCGCCCGGCACCGGGAACGCAGGTGCGGCGCTTGCCCGTCGAGTCATTCTGAGCGAGAGGGGTAGGTAATGGCAGGTAGAAGGGTCGTGGTCACCGGTCTGGGACTGGTGGCGCCGGTGGGCTTGGACGTGAAAATGTCTTGGGCAAACATCCTGGCCGGCAAGAGCGGCATCAAGCCGATCACCCACTTTGATGTGGAAACCTTCAGCACGCGTTTCGGCGGGCCGATCTATGGTTTTGATCCGACCCTCTATATCACGGAGAAGGACGCCAAGAAGATGGACAAGTTCATCCACTACGGGATGGCGGCCGGCTGTCAAGCCATCGCCGATTCCGGACTGGTGATCGACGAGTCCAACTGCCGCCGCATCGGTGTGGCGATCGGCTCGGGGATCGGTGGGATTACGGGGATCGAGAACAACTACGAGGCCTATCGGTCCAAGGGGCCGCGGCGGATCTCGCCCTTCTTCGTCCCGGCCAACATCATCAACATGGTCGCGGGTGATCTGTCGATCAAGTTCGGGCTCAAGGGGCCGAACTACTCGATCGTCTCCGCGTGCAGCACGGGCAGCCATAATATCGGCGAGGCGGCCATCATGATTCGCCACGGGTATGTGGATGTCATGATCGCGGGTGGCGCGGAGATGGCCACCTCTCCGGTCGGTCTGGGCGGATTCGCCGCGGCGCGCGCCCTGTCCACCCGCAACGACGATCCGGAGCGCGCCAGTCGGCCGTTCGAGAAGGATCGCGACGGCTTCGTGCTGAGCGATGGGGCCGGGGTGGTCGTCCTGGAGGAGTACGAGCGCGCCGTAGCGCGAGGGGCGCCGATTTACGCCGAACTGGTGGGGATCGGCATGAATTCCGATGCCTACCACATGACAGCACCCTCGGAGAACGGCGAAGGCGCATCCGAATGTATGCTGATTGCGATGCGCGATGCCGGCGTCAATCTGGATCAGATCGGCTACATCAATGCCCACGGCACTTCAACGCCGGCGGGCGACATAGCCGAGACCATGGCCATCAAGCGGACTTTCGGGGATCTTGCCTACAAGGTTCCGGTCAGTTCCACGAAGTCGATGACCGGGCACATGTTAGGCGCGGCGGGTGGGGCTGAGGCGATTTTCACGATCCTGGCCATCCGTGATCAGGTCGCGCCGCCGACGATCAACTACGAAACGCCCGATCCGGCTTGCGACCTCGACTATGTGCCGAACACGGCACGCGAGATGCCGATCGATGTGGCGCTGACCAACTCGTTCGGCTTTGGCGGGACCAACGGAACCTTGATCTTCCGCCGCGTCTGAGGCGATTGACGGAAAATCCAGGCCCAGATCGCGAAGGATTTTCCGTATTCGCCGGTCGCGTCCATGTCGCTAACCGTCCCGGACGTTCGACTGAGGGGGGAACAGGATGTTCCCCTGGTTGATCCGGGCCCATTGCGGTTACTGATCGACGGTTTGCCGACGCGCGAGATTCCGGTCTGGGATCGCGGACTGAGCTACGGTGATGGTCTGTTTGAGACCATGCTGATCCGCGGGGGCGCGCCATGCCAATGGGCCAGACATCTCGCTCGACTTGAATCGGGCTGTCGACGGTTGCGGATTCCGTACGTCGGGGGCGCCACGTTGGCGGCTGAAGCCCGCGCCTTGATCCAGGGCGCAGACGGTATACTCAAAATTCTGATCACGCGCGGTTCCGCGGGGCGAGGGTATCGTCCGCTGCCCTTACCGTGCCCTTGTCGCGCTTTACTCTTCTATCCCTCGCCCGGTTATCCGGTCGCATGGTCAACGGATGGTGTCATTCTGCGTTGGTGCGAGACGCCCGCGTCGCAGAACCGCTCGCTGGCGGGAATCAAGCACCTCAATCGGCTGGATAGCGTCCTGGCACGTGCTGAATGGGACGATCCGGAGATTGCCGAGGGCTTGATGTTGCGGGAGGATGGGCGGGTGGTTGGCGGGACCATGACCAATCTGTTTCTGTGGACCGGTCAGTCGCTCATCACACCACCCCTGGACCTCGCGGGGATTGCCGGTACCGTGCGCGCCCTGACATTGGAACTGGCGGTCGGTTTGGGTATCGCGTGCCAGGAAAGCCATCTGGTCGCTGCGGATCTGCGTCCGGCGCGCGGTCTGTTTTTGACCAATGCGCTGATCGGCTGCTGGCCGGTGCGTCAGTTGGACGGGCAAGACTACGCGCCTGACTGCCTGCCCTGGGAGTTACTTGAGGCCGTCGCCCTGGCGGCGTCGACTGCGGAGTGGCCAACGACATGATCATCCGTGCCTTGTTGCTGCTGTTCTTGGGGGTGCTCACCCTGCTCGGCGGGATCTGGCTCGACTATCAGCGTTTTCTGGAGACTCCGGTCGCGATCACCGAGCCCGTGGTGACCTTCGAGGTAGAGCGCGGCAGCGGCTGGCGTCAGGTCGCGGACGCGCTGACGAACCGCGGCTTCATCAGCCACTCCTATTACGTGCTGGCGCTCGCTCGTGTTCGCGGTGATGGCGGCCGGCTCAAGGCCGGTGAGTTCGAACTGACCGAAGGGATGCGTCCGGCCCAGGTTCTTGACCGATTGATCTCCGGCCGGGTGATCCAATACCCCATCACGCTCGTGGAGGGTTGGACTTTTCGGCAGGCGGTCGCGGCGATCCTCGCCAACGGTCGGTTCGGTGACGATCTGGCGGGACAGTCCGACACGGCCCTGATGACTGCCTTGGGGCGACCGGGAGAGCACCCGGAAGGACGGTTCTTCCCTGATACCTATGGTTTTCCGCGGCGTACGACCGGGCTGGGTGTGCTTGAGCGCGCACTCCAGCGAATGGATGAGGTACTGGCGCAGGAATGGGCGGGCCGGGCCGCGGGACTGCCGCTCGAGACGCCGTATGAAGCCTTGATTCTGGCATCCATTGTCGAAAAAGAGACTGGACTTGCCGCGGAACGGCCACAGATTGCCGGGGTCTTCGTGCGGCGGCTGCGGCTGGGCATGCGCCTGCAAACCGATCCGACGGTGATTTATGGGATGGGCCAGCGGTTCGACGGTGACATTCGCCGCGACGACCTCAGGGCGGCAACCCCCTACAACACCTATGTCATCGCCGGGCTGCCGCCAACCCCGATCGCCCTGCCCGGGCGGGCGGCGATCCATGCGGCGCTGCACCCCGCGGCGGGCGAAGACCTCTACTTCGTGGCGCGCGGCGATGGCGGCCACGTTTTTTCCGCGACCTTGGATCAGCATAACCAGGCGGTGCGGGAGTTCCAGTTGCGCAAATCCCAGGAATCATCCGGCCCGGATCAAGCAAGAGTCGATGTCCGCAAATGATGCAAATAGACGCAAATGAATGTTGATCAGAGACTGGGCGCACATGTCAGGGCGGCGCAGTTGGTCGTGTGCGGGCTCCGGTCTGCACCGTCCATGACTGCCGTGCGGAATCGCGGATGATGCGGGGTCGCTTCATCACATTCGAGGGCATTGAGGGGGCTGGGAAATCCTGCCAGATCGGTCCCCTGGCCGACTGGCTGCGCGCGCGCGGCCGCGGTGTGATCACGACGCGCGAACCGGGCGGATCTCCGGTCGCGGAGCGCATCCGGGCACTGCTCCTGGATCGGGACAATGTCGGGATGGATGGGGTTGCGGAACTGCTCCTGGTGTTCGCCGCACGCGCCGAGCATCTGGCGAAAGTCATCGCGCCGGCCTTGGGTGCGGGTCACTGGGTGCTGTGTGACCGTTTCACCGACGCCACCTATGCCTATCAGGGCGGTGGCCGGGGCGTCGCGCCGGCACGCATCGGGGTGCTCGAAGAACTGGTACAAGGGGAGTTACGGCCGGACTTGACCCTGGTTTTCGATCTGCCCCCGGCACTCGGCCTGGCGCGGGCGCGTGGGCGGGGTGCGCCGGATCGTTTCGAGTCGGAACGTCTGACCTTCTTCGAGGCCGCGCGGGCGGTTTATCTGGAGCGTGCGCTGGGTTGCCCGGAACGCTATCGGGTACTGGATGCAACCCGCCCTTTGACCGAGGTGACTGCCGAGATCACGCGGATCATCGCGGCCGTGCGCGATGCTTGAGCGTAAGATGATGCTTTGCCGCCGTCCGGTTTCATTCGCCGCCGCAGCGATGGCGGTCGGGTCCTGGCGGATCGGTGGTGTGATGCTCCTATCCTGGTTCCAAGAGCCCCGACCGTGACCGACCCTGCAACTGAATCCGCCGACGCCGGCGAGAGCGAACTGTTGCCCTGGCTGGTTCCGCTCTGGGCGCGTCTGATGCAGGCCCGGGCGGCGGATCGGCTGCCCCACGCCCTGCTGATCGCCGGTGCGCGGGGTCTGGGTAAGCGCCGTTTCGCTGACCTGTTCGTGCGCGCCCTCCTCTGTACGGCCCCTGATCCCCAGGGTCTGCCGTGCGGGCGTTGTCCGGACTGCCGACTGCATGGTGCCGGCAATCACCCGGACCTGGTGTGCGTGGTGCCCGACCCCGAGTCCAAGTCCGGGGAGATCACTATCGATGCAATCCGCGACTTGAGTGAGCGCGCGGCACTGACACCGCTGCGGGGGACGCGTAAACTGGTGCTGATCGACCCGGCCGACCGGATGAATGCCGCCGCCGCCAACGCATTGCTCAAGACCCTGGAAGAGCCGGCCGGCGATACCCTGTTGTGTCTGATCGCCGCGCGGCCTGGTCGGCTTCCGGCGACGATCCGCAGCCGCTGTCAATTGCTTGGGGTTGCCATCCCGGCGGAAGCTCAGGCACTGGCCTGGCTGATCCCGCGGCTGGGCGACACGGCGGCCATGCGTCTGCGCCTGGCGGCGGGCGCGCCTTTGCGTGCGCTGGATGAGCTGGATCAGGCCACGCTGGACCAATGGGAAGCCCTGGTCCGCAGTCTGATCGGCATCAGTCGCCGTGAGTTGGACCCGGTGAGTGAGGCGGCGGCTTGGAACGGGGTGGGCGCACGGCTATCATTGGAGTGCCTCGCGGTTTGCCTCTGTGACCTGTTGCGGTTGGCAGCGACCGCGCGGCCGCCGCGTCTCGCCGATCCGGGGTTGCAGACCAGGCTGGGTGATCTGGCCAGGCGCGTCGATCCACAGCTCGGGCATCGCCTGTTGCGGCGGGTATTCGAGGCCAGGGGGCAGTTGGAGTCCACCGTCAACCCGCTGATGCAGTTGGAGTCCTTGCTGATCGATTGGGGTCGTGTCAGTCAGCATTGAGGGCCGCGGCGCTGCCCGCCGACGGCCTCACCTGATACCCATCGTTGCTGGTTTTTCGTTTCTCGTTCTTGGTAACCTGATGCTTTATGAGCATTAACTAAAAGCGAAAAAGCCAAAACTAAAGACCTACCCTATCATCTAAGGAGTATGCGCGATGAGTACCCCAATGAATCCGGCCGGCTCACTCGGCGGCCAGCAGCGGATTCTGAGTTTCGCGATCAAGGACAAGACCGCGCTCTACGCCTCGTTCATGCCATTCATTCGCAATGGCGGGCTCTTCATCCCCACGACCAAGCGTTACCAACTCGGTGATGAAATCTTTCTTTTGCTTCAGTTGATGGAGGAACCCGATCGTATCCCGGTTGCCGGTAAGGTGATCTGGGTGACCCCGCCCGGTGCCGAGGGCAATCGCGCGGTCGGGGTTGGTGTCCAGTTCAGCGAGCAGGACAAGGGGGTGGCCAGACGCAAGATCGAGGAGTATCTGGTTGGCGCGCTGAGTTCCGAGCGGCCGACGCATACCATGTAGGAAGTGGTTAAACCGCGCCCGGCGCGGTATGCGATATTATTGGATGGAATCGGCCCTGGCAGACTCGACGATTGCTGGAGCTGGCGCGGTTTAGTGGTTAGTGGAGAAGTGATGTTTGTTGATTCTCACTGTCACCTGGATCGGGTGGATCTCAGTCCTCACCAGGGCGAGTTCAGTCGATTAATGGCGGCGACGGCCGCGGCGGGTGTGACTCATTTGCTGTGTGTCTCCATCGATTTGCCGCGGTACCCTGCGATGCGTGCTTTGGTCGATCCGTATCCCCAGGTCGCGGTGTCTGTCGGGGTGCACCCGAATGAGGGGTCGGCGGCCGATCCGGAGCCGACCGTGGAGGACTTGGTGCGTCTGGCGGCCGATCCGCGCAATGTCGCGATCGGCGAAACCGGGCTCGACTATTTCCGCAGTGAAGGGGATGTGGAGTGGCAGCGCGCGCGCTTCCGCACCCACATTGCCGCGGCACGGGCCTGTGCCAAGCCCCTGATCATCCACACCCGTGAAGCCAGGGAGGACACCATCCGCATTCTTCGGGAAGAGGGCGCGGATCAGGTCGGCGGGGTCTTGCACTGCTTCACCGAAGACTGGGCCATGGCCAAGCAGGGCCTGGATCTCGGTTTCTATGTCTCCTTTTCCGGCATCGTGACCTTCAAGACCGCCGCATCATTGCGCGAAGTCGCCGCCCAAGTCCCACTGGATCGCCTGTTGATCGAGACCGACTCGCCTTATCTGGCCCCAGTCCCGCATCGCGGAAAGTCAAACGAACCCCGCTATGTTCCGCAGGTAGCCGCCTGTATCGCCGCGCTGCGCGGGCTGCCGGTGGAGGAACTGGCACGAGCCACCAGCGAAAATTATTTTCGGTTGTTCGGTGTGGAGCGAATCGTCTGTAGTCCGGCGTCGGCTTGATTTAGTATCGCGGTCGTTGTCGTTGTCGTTGTCGTTGTCGTTGTCGTTGTCGTAATCGGATAAGGGATGCAAGTTTGTCATGAGCAGCCCGCTGTCCGTCGGGTTTCGATTCGCTACACAACCAGACCAGTTCACTAAGGCGATTTCCGACAATTTGGATACCGGTCATGTAGGTGCGACTTCAGTCGCACCTGCGCCCGAATCGGTGCGACTGAAGTCGCACCTACATCCGAGCCGATGGTGGCTGGTATCCGGTGTTCCGGAAATCCCCTAAAGTCGCCCCTACAGTTTGGTACATCTTTTCCCGGAAATCACCTAAGGGTTTGAAAGGCTTAGAGCGCCACGCATGTGATCAACGCATCCGCGGGGGGGATCAACAACTCGATTACGACAACGACCGAGACGCCAAAGGCGTCCCCCAATGGACTTGTTTAACTGATTCGTGAACCGTTCCTGACCGCTTTATCTGCGCGCATCAATCCCGCGCGGGCGGGGCCTCCGTCCGGCCGCCCTGAGGGTTGTCGGTGCGCCCGGCGTCATCCGTCGGCGCTATGCCTGGTCCGCCGAGGAACGTGAGTTGCCCCCTGGGCACCTGCTCGTCGATCCATTCCCGCCACACGGCCAACAGCACGGCGATGACGATGGGGCCCAGGAAGAGTCCCAGGAGGCCGAATGCGGCGATGCCGCCCAGGACGGCGAACAGCACCAGGATGTAGGGAATGCTGGTGGCGCTGCTGATCACGAAGGGGCGCAGCAGATTGTCGATCTGGCTCACGACCAAGGCACCCCAAATGGCCAGACCAATGCCGGCCCAGGTGTCGCCGCTCGCGGCGAGCCACACGCTGACCGCCCCCCAGACCAGAGGTGTTCCGAAGGGAACCAGTGCCAGGATGACGGTCACCACGCCGAGCAGGACCGGTGCCTTCACACCCGCCGCCCAATACCCCAGCCCGGCCAACGCACCCTGAGCGAGCGCGGTCAGTACCAGACCGTAGAGGACCGCCCGAATGGTGCCGCCGATGGCGAAGAGATAGGCATTGGCGCGGGCACCGATCAGTCCGTACAGGAGTCGTCTGACCTGCTCCAGCAGTGACTCACCGTCGCGGTAAAAGAAGAAGGCGGTGAGCAGCGCAAAAGCGAACTTGAAGGCGTTGAAGCCGATGTCACCAAGAAGCTTGAGCGACTGATCCACCCATGGGTTTACCCACTGGACCACCTGTTGGCGCAGGGCGGCCGGGTCCTCGGCGGAGAGCGCCATGACCCGTTGCACCTCGTTTCCCAGCCAGGGCAACCGTGCGATGGCGGGGGGGACCGCATCGGGTCCGCTCAGGAGTATCTCGACCGCGCGGTTATAGGCCGTCGGCACCTCCGCCCGGAGCATGTTGACCATCGAGAGCAGCGGCAGGCCGAAGGTGAGCGTCAGGAACAGGGTCATCAGCAGGGCGCTGGTGTTGACTTTGCGGCCGAGCAGGTCGCGCAGTCGATGGTAGATGGGCCAGGTCACATAGACCAGGATGACCGCCCAGGCCACGGAGATCAGGAACAGATTCAGGACCTGATAGCTCAGATACAGCAGTCCGACGACGAACAGCCCGAGCGCGATGCGGGCGCCGAAAACATTGGTGAAGTTGGTGTTGGACATAAATCGCGGTGGCTTGCGCCGGGCAAGAAAAATAGAGCAGTGATCGCACGTCAGGGGGCGCACGGGTCGCCCATATTACCCTTAATTCAGGTAGGGTCGCGATGCGGATGAGATCAGGGCCGCGCGTCGGTGTCAGTGCCCCAGACGGGAGGCGCGGGTCAGGTCTGAGAAGCGGACCCCTTTGAGACCGCCGATCTCCAGGCTGATCCGCTCGATTTCCGCGGGTTGCCCACGGATGATAATGGTTTCAAGGCAATTGCGGTGGTCCAGGTGCACATGCGTGGTCGCGACCACATGCACGAATTGCCGGTGCTGAATGTCCAGGATGTGCTGGGTCAGTTCGCGCTGGTGATGATCGTAGACGATGGTCAGGACGCCGGCCACCTCCGCGTCGCCGCGCTCCCAGGTCTCCTCCACCAGACGTTCGCGGATCAGATCGCGCACCAGTTCGGAGCGTGAGGCATAGCCCTTGCCGACGACCCGGCGATCCAGTTCATCAAGGAGTGGCCGTGGCAGTGACACGCTGAAACGGATGGTATCGTCGGGAGTGGACATCGTGGTTCGCCTGCAATTGGGTTCAGAGCCAGCCGCCGCGTCTGAAGCGCCACAGCATCACCCCGGCGATGGTGATGGCGACGACCCAGAACACGGCGTAGCTGTAAGGCCATTCGTTCTCGGGGATATACATGTTCATGCCGTAAATCCCGACCAGGAAGGTCAGCGGCATGAAGATGGTACCGATGATCGTCAGGACCTTCATGATCTGGTTGGTCCGGTGGGAGGTCATGGACACGTAGGTATCGGCGAGTTCGGAGGCGATTTCGCGGTAGGTTTCGAGCAGGTCGATGACCTGGACGCAGTGGTCGTAGACATCGCGGAAGTAGGTCTGGGCGGCGTCCGACAGGCACTCGTGCCGCTCCCGCTGGAGCGCGGCGATCAACTCGCGCATCGGCCAGGCGACCCGCCGGATCAGCACCAGTCCGCGCTTGATCTGGTGGATCGCTTGCAGGGTGTGGGGCCCTGGGTGGTCGAGGACGCTTTCCTCCAACTCTTCCAGTTGCCCCGAGGCGTCTTCCAAGACCGGGTAGAAGCAGTCGACAATGGTGTCCAGCAAGGCATAGAGCAGGAAGCTCGCGTCGTTCTGGCGCAGCCGTGAGCGCGGGCTTTCGATGCGATGACGCACCTGATCGATCGCCTGACAGGGGCTGACCTGAAAACTCAGCAGCGTATGGCGTCCGAGGAAAAAGCTCGCCTGTTCGGCGTGGAGCACGCCGTCCTGGATCAGGACGCGCCGCGCCGCCACGAACAGGCGTCCGGGCAGATCGCCGCTGCCCGGATAGTCTTCCGCTTTGGGGCGCTGCTGACCGTCGAGCGCGTCTTCGATCGCGAGCGGGTGCAGTTGGTACTTTTCCGCCAGGGCGCGGATGGTGTTTTGGTCCTCGATCCCCTCGACATGGATCCACCGCACCTGAGACCACTCCGGGCGATGGAGCGCCAGGAAAGCGGCCATGTCCTCGACTTCCTGAATCTCCCATTGATCCGGAGAATAGTCGGTGCAGATCACACGGCCGCGCTTGCTGGCCGGGGTCTGAATCAGTTCGTGGTACTCGATCCCCGCGGGGGTTCCGGGTGGTGGTTGGTTCAGGCGCGGGACGCGCGACTTCGGTCGCCAGGGCGCGTGGCGGTGCTTGGCTCGCTTCTGCGCGACGGGACGCTGGCGATGAGGCGCGGTCTGAGTCGGCATCGACTGCGTCGCGTTTGCGTTCATCGGGGGTGTCGTCGGCGCGGTCGCGTCGCGGGGGTCATGCATGGCTTGGCTCCGCCGGCCGGTCGCCCGCGTTGTCCCAGTCCGCGAGTGCGAGGATGATCCGATTGACGATGGCGCGGGTGGGTTCGATATTGTCGGGATTGTGCAGCAGCAGGTCGCGGTTGATCTCGATCGTGAAGGGATGCTTGCCGCGCAGATCCTGGGCGTCGAAGCGGCTCAGCGAGTTGATCCCGGTGTAGGGGTGATTGAAACGCAGCACGTCGCAGAAGTTGAAGTCGACGTCCAGGTCGCCGATGCTGGTCTCCACGATCTCGGCCAGTGTCAGCAGGAGTTCGCGCGCGGCGAAACAGTCATTGTGCGGGTTCCCCTTCTCGTCCCCCGCATTGCCGAACATGAACAGCGGTCGTAGTTCCCCGCGATCCGCCGAGCTGCCGGTGCCGATCCCCGGCATGGTGTGACAGAAGACGACTTTTTCGACCACCGGGCTCAGCAGCAGTTCGGCCAGCCGCTGCCGATGCGGGCGGATATAGCGGTCGATGACCTGTTGGCGGATCTGTTTGGGCAGGCCGCGATCCGACTGATAGATCTTGATGCCCTGACTGGTGAGAGTCTTCACCGCCCCGTCGGCGTCCAGATCGTCGCAGGTTCGGTTGGGATCGGCATGGGCTCGCCAGATCAGGAAGCGCAGGGTATGCGGGGCGGCGGGCAGGTCCAGATAGATCTCATCGGAGAACTCGTCGGAGTCTTCGCGGCGGTCCCCTGGGGTGAACTTGGGGTGCAGGTAGGACTTGACCTCATCCGGTGTCAGATGGCCGCCGTGCGGTAACTCCAGGAGTACGGGGATCGTGCCTGGGGTGTACTCGAATGGATGGACAGCGAAGGGCTGACTCACAGCGCGATACCTGCAACCAAGTGCTTCGATTCGAAGGATGCCAGAAGCCCGGCATGGGTTTGCGGGTCCCCGTCACTGGCGACCGCGGCGTAGAGGCGCGTGATGCCGTCCGCACCTGGATCATAACAGGCCCCGACCGGGATCAGCTCGCGGCGATGGATCTCGTGCCGGAAGTGATCGAGCAGTTCGGTCGGCGTGCCGGGGTAGCAGAAATAGCCGGTCGTGAGTTGCGGCCGGCGATGACGGGTGGCGAGGTAGTCGTCGAGCAGGAAGAAGGGCGTGGAGCCGTTGAGGCGGAAATTGGGGTCGATGAACCAGACCGCGCCGGCGCCATCCTCGAGCAGGTCCAGGCCGCAGACGCCATACCAGCCCAGTGCCGCGGCGGCCCGCGCCACCTGGTCGCAGATCCGCGCGACCGGCGTCGGGGGCCGCCAGGCCAGATCGATGAGGTTCCCCGCGTAGCGCCCGGCCGCCACCCGCTGCACCGAGCCGCCGATATAGCGAATGTGCCCGCGCCGGGTCACCTGTAACTGGACGTTGTAGTTGTGGCGGATGGACTCGATCAAGGGCTCGACTTTCACCGCGCGGCCGCGCAAGCGGCGTTGTGCCTCGCGGACCTGTGTCTCGCGCCGACACAGCACCACCCCGTCGCCGCCGCCGCTGGGTTCGGTCAGCTTGAGTACGAACGGCAGCTCCCAGCGCTCACGCCACTTGCCGTCAGCGAATGCCTGGGCGTCCAGGGTCTCGTGGTGCAGCACGTGCGGGGTCAGTTCCGCGATGCGGCCTTTGTCGTTGAGCCGCACCACGAGGTGGGGATCGGCGAGATAATAGCGCTCGGCCGGGAGATGGGCGCTGTCAAACGGGTGGGGGGAGACGATGCGGTGGCGGGGGAATTCGGCCGCGCGCTGCCGGTAGCCGGTTTCTCCGGCGTAGCGGATGACCGGGCCGAACTGACCCAGGAAATGCTCTCGAAAATAGCCGTTCCAGTAGTCGGACAGGTCCGTGGTGAGGTCCACCCCGGCGGCGTCGGCCAGGGTCAAGAACTCCCCGCCCAGCAGCATGAAACGCGCGGCCTGGCAACTGGCATAGCGCGGTCCGCGCAGAAAGAAGTAGTCGAAATCGCCGCGGCGCGGCTCATCCGGGGTATAGAGCGGATAACGCGGCAGATGCAGGCCCGGGCCGGGGAGGGCATAGAGGTCTGAAAAAGTTCGTCCGGTGAACCGGGGCCATGGAAGCCCCCGGCCCACGGGTGACTGAGTCGTCTGCTGTCGGCGGTCTGCTTGGCCTTGAGGTCGGCGCGGGGTGTCCACGATGGGCCCTCCGTCCGCTTGGGGTTACGTCAGGATGGGCGGATTTTTCAGCGGTTGACGGGTCGATGCAACCTTTATTTGCGGCGCGGACCTCAGAACTTCCAGACCAAGGGCACCAGCAGCACCGTCACCGTGCCCACCAGCAGGGTCAGCGGCGCCCCGACCCGCGTGAAGTCCAAGAAGCGGTAGCCGCCGACGTTGAAGACCATGAGATTGGTCTGATAGCCGATCGGGGTGGCGAAGTCGGCCGAGGCGGCGACCATGATCGTCATGATGAAGGGTAGGGGCGAGACACCCATGCCGATCGCGGTCTGCATGGCGATGGGAAACATCAGCACGGCGGCCACGTTATTGGTCGCGAAGGAGGTCAACAGCGACGTGGCCACATAGACCAAGGCCAGCGTGGTCCAGGGATCGGCACCCGCGAGCCCGACCAGGCCGCCGGCCACCAGGTCGGCGGCACCGGTTTTTTCCAGGGCGGCGCCCATACCGAAGGAGGTGGCGATGACGATCAGCACCTGCCAGTCCGGGGCACGCCGGGCCACGCGGCCGTCGACGCAGCCGGTGATGATCATGAGTCCGGCGGCGAGCAGCGCCGACTCCAGCATGCTGAACCAGCCCATGGTTGCAACCACCACCATGGTCACGGCGATGCCGATCGCCAGTGGCGCACGCCGATGATCGACCGGGTGTGAATCGCCGATGCGGCTGACCAGCAGGAAGTCACGGGAGTTCTTTTGCTGCTCCACGAAATCCGGCCGGGTCTCCAGCAGCAGGGTGTCGCCGGCGGCCAGTTCGATGTCGCCGATCTTGCGGTCGATCCGCGCACCGTTACGGGCCAGGGCGATAATCACCGCGTCATAGCGGTTGCGGAAGCGCCCCGCGCGCACCGTGTGCCCGACCAGGGGACACTTATCGGAGAGCACGGCCTCCACGAAACTGCGTCCGGGTCGCGGGGTATCGAGCTTGAAGACCTGATCCGTCGCCGGGATCAGCCCGCGGGTGCGCTGCAGATCCATCACCGAATCCACAATGCCGGCGAATACCAGCCGGTCGTGGGCGTGCAGGATCTCGTCGGCTGAGACCGCCGGCAGCACCAGGTCCTCGCGCTCGATCTCGATCAGGAAGAGCCCCGGCAGTTGACGTAGCCCGGCCGCCTCGACGCTCTTGCCGACCAGCGCACTGCCGGGCTCCACCAACATCTCCACCGTGTACTGACGGACGTCTTCATAGCGGGCGGCGGCAGGTTTGCGGCGTGGCAGCAGCCAGTGCCCGGCGGTGAGCAGATAGACAAGCACGGCGATCGTGACCGGTACACCGATCCAGGCCGGATCGAACAGATGCAAACCCTCACCGCCTACGCGTTTTGTGTAGAGCGAGTTGACCACCAGGTTGGTGCTGGTGCCAATCAGTGTGCACAGGCCGCCCGCGATGGTGGCATAGGAGAGCGGGATCAGCAGCCGCGAAAGTTCCAAGTGGTGCCGTTTGGCCCAGTCCTGCACCGCGGGGATGAAGATGGCCACCACCGGGGTGTTGTTGAGAAAAGGACTCAGGAACGCAACCGGCAGCATGACCCGCAGCCGCGCGTGGGTCTCGCCGCGGGGTCGGCCGAGCAGTCCCTGCCCGACCCAGTTCACCGCACCGGTTTCGGTGAGTCCGGCGACCACCACATAGAGTACGCCGACGGTCAGCATCCCCTCGTTGGAGAAGCCGGACAGGGCCTCACCGGTCGTGAGGATGCCGGTCACCAACAGCAGGGTCAGGGCACCCGCGGTCACCAGGTCCGGTGCCGCGCGGGTGCCGACGAACAGCGCGAAGCAGAAGGCGACCAAGCCGAGGCTGAACCAGCCTTGCCATCCCAATTGCAATGCTGCGTCCATGGTGTCAGCTCCCGCGGCCTTGCTGAAGCGCGTCGTAGCGCGCTTTGAATGCCTCTTGACGGAGCCTTGCGGCCTCGGCCTCACTCGCGGCGAGCGGTGCGTCCTGCCAGGTCTCGCTTTCGTGGTCGAAGACGGAGAAGCGCCAGCCCTTGCCGACCTTGAACACCTTGGTGACATCGTTGCCGGCCTGCTCCATGGCCGCAAGCTTGTCCAGGCCGCCGCCCGGACCGCTCACCGTCCGCACCGGGGCCGGCGCCGCGGCAGCCGACTGACGGTCAGCCAGATTAAAGCGGTTATTCTGGATCTCCCCGTGGATGTCCAACTCGACCGACTCCACTCCGGGCAGGCGGGAGAGAATGTATCCGGCCATGAGTCGACCGAGCTTGTCGTTTTCCTGCTCCAGAGCGGTCAGGAGCTTGTCCGCAACGATTTGGCACCGCTGCACGCGATCGGGTGCGCCGACCCACTCCCGGCTCATCTGCCAGCCCTGATCCATGTCGCGGTCCAGTTGCGCGAAAAAGGGTCCCGCCTCGGTGAGCAGCGCATCGGGCACGTTGAGTTCGTAGACTTGATCGTCGATGATGGCCTTGAGAATCATCAGGTCACTGCGCGGGTAGTTGGCTTGGCGTCGATTCTACCGCCGATGCGCTCGCGATACCTCGCGTTGCTTCGGCATTCACGTGCGGCTCACCGCTTATCGGGACCTGACTTATGCTCCTGACCATCCCCGCGCTGCTGAATTCGGCCCAGCTCGCCCAGATCCACGCCACGCTGGAAGGCGCCGAGTTCGTCGACGGCCGGCTCACCGCCGGGTTTGCCGCCGGCCGGGTCAAGCGCAATCTGGAACTGCGCCCCGAACCGGAGCGGATGCAACGCCTGATCCGCATTCTCATGGCCAGCCTCGGCCACCATGAGACCTTCCGCTTCGCCTGCCTGCCCCATCGGGTGGCCGATCCGATCTTCGCCCGCTATACATCGGGGATGCGCTACGGGGACCATGTGGACGACCCGATCATGGGCACCCAGGGGCCGCGGTTTCGCACCGATGTCTCGCTGACCTGCTTTCTCAACCCGCCGGACGCCTACGACGGTGGTGAACTGGTGATCCGCACCCCCTTCGGTGAGCGTGCGGTCAAACTCCCCGCTGGCGATGCGGTCATCTATCCGTCGTCGAGCCTGCACCGGGTGGCGGAGGTCACGCGCGGCGAGCGGCTGGTGGCCCTGACCTGGGTGCAGAGCTATGTGCGAGACCCGGCGCGTCGCGAACTGCTCTACGAACTTAATCTGGCGCGGGAGGATTTGCTGCGCTTGGCTCCCGGAACCGCGACCACCGATTACGTGGACCGCTCCTATGCCAACTTGCTGCGCATGTGGGGTGACCTGTGACGGCGCACTTCGCGGCAACGCGCGGCGTGGTCGCCATCGGCGGGGACCGGATCAGCTGGCCGAGGTGGCGGCGCCGGACCAACTGCGTCTTGACCCGCAACTGCTGGTCGGGCCAATCGCGCGTTGTTTAGGAGGTTGCTGAGATGTCCCCTGGTCATAGCGCCGTCTGGCTGGTCTGCGGTCTTGCATTGTTCGCCCGGGTCCCGCACGCCGCGCCGGAGACGGCGTTGGAAGATGATTTCGCCACGGTCTGCCGGAGCGCCTTCGCGTTGGCGCAGGGGGCCTATCAGACGCCCGTCTCGGTCGATCTGCCGGCCTTCGACGCACCGGGCGACGGGAACAAGGAGGGCCTGGGGTTGGTGTATGAAGAGTATCTGAAGATCGCCGCGCGGCAGCCGCTGTTCGACGACGGCACCCTCTGGGTGCGGTCACGCCCGCGGGGCGGTGTCGAGCGGTTCCCGCTGGAACTGTGGTACACACCAGCGGTGGGTGCCGCCTATCGCAGTCGGCCGTACCGTGCGGACGATTTCGACTATTCCTCACCGGTGATCGCGCCGCCGCTGCCGACGCCGGTGCCGGCGGCCGCCGGGGTGCTGACGGCCCTGGAAATCGGGCGGCGGCTGGCGGAATCCAAACGGTGGCCGCAGGTCATGTATCTCGGGGGTAATGCCTACGGCCGGCTGAGCGGGCTCACGTCGGTCTTTGGTTCGAGTCTGCGTCTGGCGGCCTTCGATGTCGGGGGCGAGGAGGTCAAGCCGCGGCTCACCAAGCTCTATGTCAAAGCCCTGCCGGATGCCCGCCTGGCCCTGTTCGGCGTGATCGAGAGCGCTCCGTTCAACGGCTGCGTTCAGGCCCTGGTGACCCCCGGCTTAGCCAGCCGGATGCAGGTGAGTCTCAAGTTCTATCCGCGCCCGGGCGTCGCGGTTGCTCCCGCGGCCAGGGTGAGCCCGCTGGCCATCAGCAGCATGTTCTGGAAGGGAGAGGCGGCGACCCCCGCCGATCCGGCGGATGAAGCGCATGACGCGGATCAGTTCCTGGTGTGCGGTCAGGGCGCTGTGGGCATCGAGGGCCTGGTACCGGCGCATCACGAACTGCCGGACCAGTTTCGCCGCTTCGATGCCGCACCCTGTTTCGGGTTGATGCAACGTGATCGCGCGCCGGCGCACTATGGCGCCTACGCCATTGCCGGGTATGCGCGGCGCGCCACCTTCTGGTTCGACGAACTCCAGTCCGATCAACCCTTTTCGATCAATCTCTATACCCATGGCACGACCTACGAGGGTGAGGATAACGTGGTGGCCTACGTGGCTTTCCGCGATGCCCTGCCGCCGGCGCCCACCGCGGCGGCAGGCACCCGTTTCAGCTATACGCTGACCGCGACACTGGCCCCGCCGCCGGTGGGGGCGGAGGCGGCGCCGGTCCCCGCGGCTGAAACGCCGCCGCGGCCTGCTTCGACCCTGATGTCCGCCGACGCGCGGCGGGCGGATCTGGTGCTGGATTTCGGCTCCGCGGGCCTCTGGCAGTGGCTCAACGACACCCAATGGAGCCAATTGTCCGAGACTGCGTCGGACGGCCTGGTGCTCGGCGACCTCGATGGTGACAGCGTTGCGGATCTGGTCGTCGACCGCGGTCCCGCAGGGCTGCAACGTCGACTGAACCAGGGTGCCGAGGACGCATTCGAACCACGCCCGGCCCGCCAACTGCTGAGTGGCGATCTTGACGGCGATGGACGCGCCGAGGTGCTTGCCGACTTCGGCGCGGGTGGTCTTGCGCTCGACTTTGGCCATTTTTGCCTGAGGCCGGGCGCTGTGCACGGGTGGGCTGGACCAGGGCCGGCGGCTCCTGCGGAGGTGGCGGCAGCGGGAGACCGGCGGTATCGTCTGAAGTCGACCAAAACACCAGCCGTCACCG
>NZ_CAIZIZ010000293.1 GCF_903933125.1 uncultured Lamprocystis sp.
CGAAGGTGTCGCGAATCTGTTTGATCATGACACCCGCCGTCAACAGCGGCAACTCGGCCGCAGCGGAAGTGACCATGGGACTCTCCAGTCAGATCTGAAAAGCCCTTCATAACATCATGGTCTTAAATTTGGAACTGCTGGGTGTGCGCTGCGGGCCTTGATCTGAGTCCCGGCCGGCGGCGTGCGTCGTCAGGGCTTCCAGCCCTGACGGTGTCAGGCCAGGATGGCCTGACGACGCACCCGGCGAGCCCAGGTGGCCGGAAGCTTGATCGAGGCCGCGCGGCGTCTCCCCACCCAGCGACCCGCCGCGGTGCGGCGGCACGCGCTAACCGACCGGTATGGCACAGTCGGTCGACCGGCAAACGGCGCAGTCAGGCCAGTGCGTCAGTGGGTCGTTGAGTCGGCGGGCCGTCCCAAGCGACTCCAGTCGATCCCTTCAAAACTGATGGCGTCGCTGCTCGGTGCAACGACCGCGGGTCCGCCTTCGATCAAAGGGCTGTCGCGCAGGTTGGACAAGGACATGAGATGCGCCTGAATCAACTGCAATGCCCCGGAGCGATGCAGGTCGTGCAGCGTCTCCGCTGAGAGCGCAGCGAACTTCTCCGCATCAATGACCCGCAACCCCTTGAGGTTAAAAACAGCGCCGACCCGGGTCCGCACTTTCAGATCTCGCTCAATCAACAAGTCGGCAACCTGGATCTGCTTCACCAACTGGAGGGTCCGCGAAGTATCACGCTGCATGGCGATCAAAACGTCCCGCACCTTCTGCAGCACCGGGGCCGGCTCACCATCCGAGTTGAAGAGCGGTTCGCCCGCAGACTCCCCCAAATGCGGGGCCTCAGCCACAATCATGAGGGCAAATTGACGTTCAGCGGCGCCGTTGCTTTGGGGTGACGGACCGTCGGCCAGGATAAAGGGATAACGACGCACATGAGCGGGCACATAACGCGCGACCCAGTGGCCGGAGGGTCGCACATAGGCGTTGGTGTCCTGCCGCACGCCCACCAGGGCCAGTGGCGGAGCCGGGTCTTGGAGTGAAAACGCAATGACATACTCACGCGCGATCATCGCCGCCTCACCAGCCATGATCGGCACCTGCACCTCCTGCGCGGCAAAGTGATAAGGCTGGACCGGTGCAAAACGCAACGCGCGGTGCACCTCGCGCTGGAGCGGTTTGAGATTCTTGAACATAGGAGTTTCCTGACAACAAAAAAGGCTGCACCCCGCGGGGTGCAGCCTCAATGACTTCGAACTATCTAAACCAGGTGAGCGACTTACGCAAAGCCAGCGAAGTTCTCGTTTGACAGATCGGTCCAGAGCACACCGGTCAGCACGATGGTGAAGTCCGCGTTCTCTGCCGAGGTGATCACGGTGTTACCCGGAGCAAACAGCTCGGGATTGGCAGCGGCACCGCCATAATTGGCCTGCTCGGCGGCGGACAGCCCGCCCCACCAGCCCGCCGCGTCCTCGATGCTGAGATCGGCCGGACCAGTGACTCCCAGTGCGGTCAGATCGATGATGCTGGCATTCGACAGCGTCACGTTATCCGCCTGGAAGGCATTGAAGTGGTCGATCTGCCACACGGTACCGACAGAATCCGCGTCTTCGAAAAACTCGAACTCGGTGACGAAGCCGGAGATGGCATCAGCCTCGCTTACAGCGACAGCGCCCAGCGTGAAGCTGAAGTCAGTGATGAATGCCTCATACTGATCCAGCGTCACGGTCTCGAATACACCGGTTGATACCTCCTCGAGGTAGGTGACTGTGGTGCCAACCTGCAAGGCATCGTTCCGGTAGCTGGCGGAGTAGTCGATGGTATAGACAACACCGTCGGCGCCAGTGTAATCGCTTTCAAGATCGTCCAGCCAATCGGCCACATCCTCCAACGTGGCTTGCTTGTCACCCGCAGTGACCGGGAAGGGGAATGCTGCGGCAGTATTGACCAATTCCTCATTGCCATCGGTATTAACGATGACGCCGCCGATCGTCACGTTGATTGGACCGGCGACGTAGTCGGCATCTTCACCCAACTGCATGCCAAAGAAGGCCGCATCTTGACCGAAGCTCCCACCCAGATCCCCGTTCAGTCCGCCGATCAGATCAAAGTAGAAATCACCACCTCCGGTATCGACGACCGCGTTCCTGCCGATCTGTGAATTCCAGGCCGCGCCGACTTCCGCGAAAGTACTCCAGGTTTCGCCAATCTCCCCCGCAAAGCCTGAAAAACTCACCCGCGACAGTTCGGTGTTCAGACCGGAGTTCAGGAACAGGTCAGCGTTGCCATCTGCGTTTCCGCCCGTCACCGTTAACGTGCGAGCCGCATCGTCGACTTGCAAATTGGCATAGAGATTTTCCCAACCAGCGGCATTCAAGCCGGGGCGGACGATGTCAGCATTGATGGTGCTGAAGCCGACCGTGCTGAGGGTGAAGGCATCTTCAATGAAGTTGTCTTCGCTCAAGTCGCTGATGGCGACGATATTGAGCGTGCCGGCACCGTCAAGCAGGATGTTCTGCCCAAGGCCGGGGCCGATCAACTGGTCGGCTACAGCCGATTCGTCGCCGAATTGAACCGTCACGTCACTGGTCAGATTGATCAGTCCAAACGGTTCCAAGATGTCACTGTCCTGGTACCCGATGATATAGGTATCTACGCCAGTGGTGTTAACAGCGTCATAGATGCCAGTGGAATCCAGGGTGCCGGTATCGAATGCATCCACATCCGCCAGATCACTAGTATCCAACCAACCGAACTGCACTGTCTCGAAGTCACTGACGGTCGGCGCGTCCGGATCGTCCAAAGGACCGGCCCAGCCATACCATGCCAGTAAATCGTTAGCGCCTGCCGTGCCCGTGATCACATCCTCTCGCAGGAACGTGCGATTCCCCTCGTTGATCGCCAACGTCAGATCGCCAGTCAGCGCCGAACCATCAATGGTCAGATCCGGATCGACTGGGCCGTCCGATAACGCAAACTCATCGACCAGAATGGAGAGATCCTGACTGCCCAACAGGTTCAGGGTAGTGACGCCACGGCCGTCAAATTCTTGGACCACGTTGCTTTGGTTTCGCTCAGACACGGCCGGGACCGTATCGGAAACATTGGAGTAGAGGTTCAGGGTACGTACGGCACTCTCGTCTAACCCGTTGTCATCGATGTTCAGGTAATCAATGACCAAGATACCGTCTGCGCGGGACGCGTTCTCGACGACCAAATCAAGTGTTTCGGCATCCGCGCCCAGGAAGCTGATCGCCCCAAACGCCTGGTTGTCGTTGCTGTTGTTGTCGAGCGTCTGGTTCCTGCCGCTGACTGTAACGCTCGTGCCATCCTCAAGATCGATGAGGGTCGTGTCAACTCCAGCGGGAATCGCAGGAGGATTCGCGTCGAGACCTTCATTTTCAGTCACAATCAGGACCGTTTCCACGCCCAGCATGCTGGGCTGGAAATCGTGGGACGTATTCCTGAAGCCCTCGATCTCGTAGGTCTGGAAGTTAGAGAAGTTCTCGAAGGTATTTCCAGCGGTGGTACCGAAGTTGCTATTCACAGCAATGGTGTTGTCGCCCGTACCGCCGTCAACGACAATCTGGTTTGCGGTTAGATCGTTGTCATTGATATGGGTCCAGGCGCCCAGGTTCAGGCGGTCGTTCCCGTCGCCCATCAGCACATTCATTGCGAAATCAGGGTCTTCGGAGAGGAAACCGTCGACTTGGACCGTGAAGATATCGTCCTGTGCGCTGGCGGTGTAATTGAACTCCACTTCTTCAGTGGAACTGGTCAAATAGCGACCGTTCGAGTCTTCCGTCAGCAGGATACCCAGATTCAGGCGACCGGCAAAATCAGCGCCATCGACCGTTCTCACGTCAATCAGGCCGGCCTCCACGCGAACGCGCGGGTTCCAGGCACCGTCATAGGCAATCCCATCCAGGGTACCGGTTTGGTCATCGGCGACCGGGACGCCGACCGTCAGATCACCATTGGCACCGATGCTGGCGAGGTTGACCGTCTCCAGGTTTTGTTCGGCTCGGCCGTGGATGTCGTCGATGAAGTTATCACTCAGAATCCCGTTGCCGAAGTCGCTGCTCGACTGCATGCGCGTCAGCCAGCTCTCGCGGTCAACCGAGACATTGAAGATCTTGACGCCGCCATCCGCCATGGAGCCGATGTCCAGGACACCGCCTTGGGAGGTGCGACCCACAAAATCAAGCACCACGCTGGTTTCGGTCGGCACTTCAACCGGGCTCGGCGCGCCGGCGATCAGATCCCAATTCAGCACACCAGCGGGTGGCACGACATCATTGATCCAGGTGTAGCCTCCGGGCACAAAGGTGCCGCCATCCGGATCGGTGATCGTGACGCTGTTGTCTGCATTCAGTACCGCACCCAGACCGGCGAGTGCAGGATCGGCGGCGAGTCCCGCGTTCAGAACTGTAACTAAATTCTCGTAGGTACGCTCTGCGCCGGTACCCAGGTCCAGAGCGACCGTGAAGGTTTCACCGTTAAAGTCGAACACCACGCCGTCGACCGGGAACCCTTCCAGCGAATCTGGGTTGGCGGCATCGACCAAGATCAGCGTCAGACTGGAGTTCTCGTCGATAAAACGATCGCGCGAGACGAAATCAGGTGAGAAATAGGCGAACAACCCGGCGCCGGTTCCGGAGCCGGCGACGCCGCCGAGTCCACCGGGAACTGCATCGGTTTCACGCATGCCGAAGGTTGTCTGCTCAGGGATGGAGCGAATGTCTTCGATCCGGACTGAGGACCGACTGTTATCCGACCACCACTGCTCAACCCCGATCATCTGCTCGGCGTCGACGTTGGACCAGTTGACGGCCACATCGGTGTTGATGGTCTGAGCCCGGAAGTAGACCTGCTGAATGTCGGTGGTGGTTGCCGAAATCGCCGGACCGACCGGGATCGTGGTCGACGCGGAAGCCATCAGATCAGCACGTAGGACGTTGGTCCCGCCGGCACCGCGAAGCACGTCGCCCGACTCGAAGGTGTTGGTGAGCGCGCCGAGCATGTTTTGCACGATCGGGGCATCAAACGTGGCGTTCGGTATGTTGGCGGTAAGGTGATCGATACCGTCGGTGAGCGTGAAGTCCGGGCTGGCGACGCCAGGCGAGCGGCCCTCACTTTGTCCGTGCAGGATGTAATGCTGGTAACCGCTGGTGAAGACTCCCGCCGCCACGGCCGCGGCGACGTCCGGATTTTCATCCATGTAGTTGGCTTCGTTGAACAGGTCGTCGCCCGGCGAGCGGTCCTCGACGGCGCCGAACTGTTCAAAGTGCTGCAGACCGGTCTGGAAGACCCCGTCGCTCACCGCGGCGAGCACATCGGTGTTCTCGGTGAGGTAACCGGTGGGGCTGAAGATCACATTGGGCATCCGCCCCTCTCCCTCACCATAGAGGACGTAGTGCTGCAAGGCACTTTGGAAGATGCCATTCCGGACGGCCGCGAGTACGTCGGGGTTTTGACTGAGATAGTAAGCCTCGTCAAAAGTTGTGTAGGTGATGCCGTTGTAGGTCTGGGATACGAATGCCATGATCAGTATTTCCGTTTCTTAAATATGGAACAAGCCGGGGGCCGTAAGCGAGTAAAACGTTACCAGCATCCGGGGCTACACACAAGCGGCCCAGTGTTTTCGGGCAGACACATGTCGGGCACGCAAGCGGTCAGGGGGTATCAATCCGGCCCGGACAGGATCTCCGACTGACACGCCACGCGACAGCTGTTGAGCAACCGGGTCAACGGCGCAGCCGGTGCGGCACGCCGCATCCTTGTTGCGCACACGCAACATTAAGGCTAACCTGCTGTGATAGTTTATACAACGACGGCGGTTTTGCAAGCGTGTGTCGCAAAAAAGTATAGAGTGCACGACAGACCCAAGCAATCGGGCGCGTGATGCCAAGTCTGCTTTGTTGTTTTTATGCTAACAGGTTCAGTCCTGGCAGATGAACAGAAACACCGCCCTCAGCGGCACGGGCGGCCCGGATCACTCAACCGTCACCGACTTGGCGAGGTTGCGGGGCTGATCCACGTCGGTGCCCTTCAGGACCGCGACATGGTAGGCGAGCAGTTGCATCGGAATGGTGAAAATCAGGGGGTCGATCAGGTCATCGGTCTCCGGCAGCCGGATCACGGTCACCCCGGACTCCTCCGTGAGCGGGACGGCAAAATCGGCGAAAACGAAGAGTTGACCGCCGCGGGCGCGTACCTCCTCCAGATTCGACTTGAGCTTTTCCAAGAGGGCGTTATTCGGTGCCACGGCCACCACCGGCATGTCCTCGTCGATCAGGGCAAGCGGACCGTGCTTGAGCTCACCGGCCGGGTAGGCCTCGGCATGGATGTAGGAGATCTCCTTGAGCTTGAGCGCGCCCTCCATCGCGATCGGGTATTGCTCCCCGCGACCCAGGAACAGGGTGTGCTGCTTGTCGACGAACTGCTCGGCCAGGGTCGCGATGCGGTCATCCAGGGCCAGAACCTGCTCCATCTTGCTCGGCACCGACCGCATCAAGGCGACCATGCGCGCCTCTGCCGCTTCGTCCAGGCCGTGATAGCGCCCCAGGGCGGTGGTCAGCAGCAACAGTGCGATGAGCTGGGTGGTGAAGGCTTTGGTGGACGCCACCCCGATCTCGGGGCCGGCATGGGTCAGGAGCACCAAATCGGACTCCCGCACCAGCGAACTCTCCGGGACATTGCAGATGGCGAGCGTCGTGGCATAGCCGGATTCCTTGGCGATCCGCAGGGCGGCCAGGGTGTCCGCCGTCTCGCCGGACTGCGAGATGGTCACGAACAGCGCGGACTCGGGGACCACATGACGGCGGTAACGGTATTCGCTCGCCACCTCCACGGTGCAGGGCAGCCCGGCCAGTGACTCCAGCCAGAAGCGCGCCACCAGCCCGGCATGATAACTGGTGCCGCAGGCGACGATAGTGACCGCCTTGACCTGGGCGAACAGGTCCGGGGCGGTGTTGCCGAAGCCCTCCGGCAAGACCCGGTTGCCGGCCAGCCGACCCTCGAGCGTATCGGCGATGGCACGCGGCTGCTCGAAGATCTCCTTCAGCATGAAGTGGCGATACTCGCCGCGTTCGGCCGAGTCCGCGGCGACCGCCGACTCCTTGACCGGGCGCTTAACCAGCTCACCAGCGCGATTCCAGATCTGAACCGTCTCACGGGTGAGTTCCGCGATGTCGCCTTCTTCCAGGAAGATGAAACGATGGGTGACCGGCAGCAGGGCGAAGACGTCGGAGGCGATAAAGTGCTCGCCGAAACCCACGCCGATGACCAGGGGACTGCCCTGACGGGCGGCAACCAGATGCTCCGGATCCTGCGTGTCGATCACGCCCAGCGCAAAAGCGCCGGTCATGCGTGCGGTGGCGCGGCGCACGGCCTCGATCAGAGGGTAACCGGCGGTCAGCTCGTCATAGACGGCGTGGACCACCACCTCCGTATCGGTCTCGGAGGTAAAACGGTGTCCGGCCGCCTTCTGCTCGCGGCGCAGTTCCTCGTGATTCTCGATGATCCCATTGTGGACCAGAACACAGCGGTCGCGACACATGTGCGGGTGAGCGTTGCGCACGGCGGGCTCGCCATGGGTCGCCCAGCGGGTGTGGGCGATCCCGAGCGTCCCCGGCAGCGGCGCGGCCACAACCTCGTCGCGCAGACGCGCGACCTTGCCCAGGGTGCGTATCCGGTTGAGCTGGCCGACCTGGTCCAGAACGGCGATGCCGGCGGAGTCGTAACCGCGATATTCGAGGCGTCGCAGCCCCTCCAGCAAAATGGCCGCAACCGGACGTTGGGCGATGGCACCGACAATGCCGCACATGGTGGTTACTCCGCAATGAAAGAAAAGAACGCCAGGAGTCCAAGGCGTCAGCCTTGGCCCCCGCAGACCAAGGCGGAAGCCCCGGACTCCCGCAACCCGCCTCAGACCTTGGGCAATTTCTTTGGCCGCTGCCAGCCGGGTACCGTCGCCTGGCGGGCCCGGGTGACCGTCAACTGGCCGGGCGGCGCATCCTTGCTGATCACCGAGCCGGCTCCGATGGTCGCCCCGGCGCCGACGGTCACCGGGGCGACCAGTGCCGTATTGGAGCCGATGAAGGCGCCGTCCCCGATGACGGTGACGAACTTGTTCGCCCCATCGTAGTTGCACGTAATGGTGCCCGCGCCCACGTTGACGCCGGCGCCGATCTGCGCATCGCCCACATAGGTCAGATGGTTGACCTTGCTGCCGACGCCAACGGTTGCCTTCTTGATCTCGACGAAGTTGCCGATGTGGGTGTCGGATGCGAGCCGGGCCTCCGGGCGCAGGCGCGCGAACGGGCCGATGCGTGCCCCCGTGCCGACCTCGGCGCACTCGATCACGCAGTTTGCGAAGACTTCAGTCCCGGCGCCGATCGCGCTGTCACGGATCACGCAATTCGGTCCGATGCGTACCCCGTCGCCGAGCCGCACCTCGCCCTCGCAAATCAGGTTGATATCGATGAAGCAGTCGCGCCCCGTGGTCAGACGGCCGCGGACATCGATCCGCGCCGGGTCAGCCAGGGTGACCCCATTGCGCATCAGGTCCGCCGCCAGGCGCTGTTGGTGAAAGCGTTCGAGGGCTGCGAGTTGCAGCCGGTCATTGACTCCGGAAACCTCCTCAATGGTGAGCGGATGGACGCTCGCCACCCGCACCCCATCAGCCACTGCCATGCCAATGATATCAGTGAGATAGTACTCGCCTTGGGCATTGGCGTTGGTGAGCCGCTCAAGCCAGGCGTCCAGCCGGGCACGGTCAGCCACCAGGAAACCGGTGTTGGCCTCGCGCACCGCCAACTCATCCGGCGTCCCGTCTTTCTGTTCGACGCTGCGCAGGATGCGGCCCGTGGCATCGCGGATGATCCGGCCGTAGCCGGTCGGGTCATCCATCAGGGCGGTGAGGATGCCGAGACTGGTATCGGCGGCGGCATCGATCAGACGGTTCAGGGTGTTCGGGTCGACCAGCGGGACGTCGCCGTAGAGCACCAGCACGCGGTCCATGTCCGCCATCGCGGGCATGGCCTGCATGACGGCATGGCCGGTCCCGAGTTGTTGGGCCTGCTCTACCCACGCGCAATCGCGGGCGGCCAGGGCGGCGCGCACCTGCTCACCCCCGTGGCCATAGACCACCACGGTCGCGGCGGCACCGAGGCAGGTCGCGGCGTCCAACACATGGCCCAACATGGGCCGACCGGCCAGGGGGTGCAAGACCTTGGGCAAAGCGGAGTGCATGCGCTTGCCCATTCCGGCAGCCAGGATGATGACGCCGAGCTTCATGTGTACGATTCCTCGCGGAGTGGTTGCTGCTGGAGCCTGGAGTTCAGTGGAGCGCGCTGCCCGGCAGGGCGCCGGCCAGACCATCCTGACTCAGCTCAGCCGCAGTCGGGTCACGCACGTCTTTGATCCAGACATGCACCTTGAGCGACTTACCGGCGAGCGGGTGATTGCCGTCGACGGTCAAGGTTCCCTCGCCGATGCGGGTCACATAGAAGGTGCGAACGTCACCGCTGTCGTTCTGCATCTGGACCTCGGCGCCCACGAAATGAAATTCGGGCGGGACGTTGTCCAGTGAATCGGTAAAGGTCAGGTTCGGGTCATGGGGTCCGAAGCCGCCCTCCGGGGTGAGCAGCAGGTCCACCTGATCGCCGACGCACTTGCCGCTGACCGCCGCGTCCATGCCGCCGATCAACTCGGTCCGGCCGCCATGGATATAGCCGACCGGCAGATCGGTCTGTTCCAGGATGCTTCCCTGGGTGTCGGCAATGCTGTAGGTCAGACTGACGTACTTGCCGGGGCGGACAACCTGATCGGAGTGCCGATCAGGCCGAGCGGGGGACAGGGGGTCGGACATAGCGCACCTGGATGCCTTGGCGGGTGTCTGGGAGCGCTAGGGTACCGCACTCGCCCCGTTTCGATCCAAGCCTGTAGGATAGTGGGCGACCTGGGTATGGGGGAGGAATCGCAGATGCGTAAAGAGTCATCTCAGTGGCGGTGGCGGGCTGCAGGCGCCGTGATCGTGATCGCGGCGTCGGCGGCGCTCTGGACCTGGTGGGCCGAGGATCATCCGCGCGAGGAGCGGCGGCTGCGCGTGCTTGTCCATGACCATCTGGAGCAGTGGTTTCCCGATCAGATGGCCACGAACGATGGGTGGCACGGGCTGCATCCGCGGACCGCACCGGGTGCTGCCGCCGCCGCCCATGTCGTCCTGGTCCATGGCCTTGACGAGCCGGGCACCATCTGGGACGACCTGATCCCCGCCTTGAACGCGGCCGGCGCCAGGGTCTGGGAGTTCCGCTACCCCAATGATCAGGGCATCGACCGCGATGCCGCCTACCTGGCCGAGCACTGGCCCACGCTCCCGACGGATCAGCCCGTCGTGCTGGTGGGCCACAGCATGGGCGGGCTCGTGATTCGGGACTTCGTCTCCCGCTGGCGTCACCCCGTTAGTTTGCCGACGCGGGTCACCGGGCCGCCGGTGCGCGGTGTCATCCTCGGCGCGACGCCCAACCACGGGTCCGAGTGGGCGCGGTTACGCGTCTGGCTGGAACTGCGCGACCAGTTCCATCTCGGTACGGACCGCCGGTATTCACTCTTCGCCGCCCTGCGCGACGGCACCGGCGAGGCCAAGATCGACCTGCGTCCCGGCAGCGACTTCCTGACTGAACTGAATGCCCGACCCTGGCCGCAGGAGGTCCCCGTGCTGCTGATCGGCGGGGTCCTCCTGCCGCCGGAGTCGCAGTGGCGCGCGGGCATCGCCCAGGCGGCGGCCGACACCCAGTCCGCGGAACTCGGGGAGACACTCGACGCCTGGTGGTCCAGCCTCGCCGACGGGCTGGGCGACGGCGTGGTCACCCTGGAGTCGCTCGCCCTCCCGGAGGCAGCGCCGCCGATCATCGTGGAAGCCTCGCACCGCGGCATGTTTCTGCGCTACCTCCCGGGCGACCCGCAGCCGCCGGCGATTCCCCACGTCATCGCCGCACTGCACGCTTGGGGGCATGATTGAGCCATAAGGTGGCTCCCAGGAATAAACATCCCGACTGCGCATGCCTGCAAGATCCGTAGGGGCTTTCGTGGCGACTGTAGGGGCGACTTCAGTCGCCCCCTCCACGTCGGTCGATCCGGCCTTGATCGTAATCCCGGCCACCGGTGTGCGTAGTCAGGGCTTCCAGCCGTGACGGTGTCAGGCCAGGATGGCCTGACTACGCACCCGGCGAGCCCAAGTGGCCGGAATCTTGATCGAGGCCGTCGATCCTTTCCCAAGATCACCTTACGTCATTCACTCGCTGTTCACTGCGCGCCTGCGCGTAAACTACGCTGACCAGCCCCGCCGTCCAACGGCACGGTGCGGGTCTGCATCCAATACCTGATCGAGGAACTCGCGATGTCCCCAACCGCCCCCCCCGGATCGACCGCCTCAGGCCCTTGCGACCCCCTCAAGATCGTCTTCTTCGGCTTGGGCGCGGTCGGGTCCAATCTGCTGATCTGTCTCGCTGAACTGGCCGAGCGTGATGACGTTCCGGTGCGTTTCGTCGTCTATACCATCGACCCGGCGGGGGCGCGGGATGCGCTTTTCCACGCCGAACGCTTGTTCGACCGGATCCGCTTCATCGGTCTGCCGGACTTCGCCCCGATCTTCGCCGGTGCCGCCGCCCACGATACCGAACTGGCCGGCGCCGCGCTGCTGGTGAACGCGGCCCTGCCCGAATTCAATTGTCCGATCATCGAATTGGGGATTCGCCTCGGCGCCCATACGGTCGATCTCGCCGCCGAGATGTATAACGAGCGAACCGACCGCACCCTGACCTTCGCCCAATATGATCATGACGCGGCGCTGCGCGAGTGCGGGGTGGCCGCGCTGATCAATCAGGGCATCTCGCCCGGCGTGACCGATTTTCTGATCGGCCGCTGCATTCATGAGATCCTTGCCGCCGGGCGCTATGAACTCGAGATCGAGAGCGTTGACCTGTACTTGCTCGAAGACATCGAAGCCGACTCGGTGGTCTTTTCCTGGTCGCCACTGACCGCGCTCGATGAACTGGCCGCGCGTCCGCGAACCCTGATCGACGGCCGCATGCAGGTCATGGAACCCTTCGGCATGGCGCGCTATTACGCCTTTCCGAATGAGCCGCGGCCGACCCGCCAGTATCCGCTCTATCAGGAAGAACTGCTCTCGCTACATCGGGCCTTTCCCGAGATTCCGACCATCGGGGTCTACACCGGGGGTTCCGAGGTGGAACTGGTGAAGGCGCTCTTTCAGCTCAACCTGCTCTCCAAACAGACCCTGCCGGATCAGCCGGAATTGACGGTCGAGGCGATGGTGCGGGCGATCCTGCCCGGCATGCAGCGGCCCCGGCGAATCGAGGAACTGCTGCGCAACGGGGTCATCCGCCGCACCCACTTCTGCGCCGCCGCCGAGATACGCGTCTCCGAGACGGTCCGCAACGACCGTCAGACGGTGGTCGAAACCCTGGGCCTCAGTTATCACCGCTATCAAGGGCTGCTGGGATCACCCTACGCCGGAGCCACCTACATCTCCTATCCGACCGGGGTGGGCGCGGCGATCATGGCCTGGCATACACTCCAATACGCACGCACCACCCCAGGTGAGATCGTCGGCGTCATCACCGGAGAAGACCTGGCCCGATTGCTGCCCCGCGCCAGCGCGGATGCCATCCGCCGCGATCTGGTCGCTTGGGATATTGATCTGTTCCAGAGCCTGCGCGACGCCACCGAGTTGTAAGCAAGTGCAGCACTCCAGCTATAGCCTTCGGACGTGATAACCGGACGTAGGGGCGGGTTTCAAACCCGCCCCTACACGAGGTAGCGGAATGATTGGCCTACCGCACCAGACGATTCTCGAACAGTCTATTAGCTCCCACCAACACGAGAGAACCCAACAATGAACGCTGACAGTGGTTTCAATCCACCCGCGCGCGGCCTCTTGGTTACCGCGGCCTGAGTGATCAATTCGGCACCTGGCTGGAAGGCGTCGGCATGTCAAGACGCTGGCGAGCCTGGCCACGGCCTTTTTTATCTGGATCTGGCTGTGGTATCTGGGTCTCGACTTCGCCATGCTCTGGGCCTTGCTCGCTTTCCTGCTGAACTTCGTCCCCTTCGTCGGCTCCATCCTGATGGCCGTTCCGGCCATTTTACTGGCCCTGGTGCAGACCGATCTGCAAACCACCTTGCTGGTCGCCCTGGGTTATCTGGTCGTCAACACCGCCATCGGCAGCATCCTGGAACCCCGCTTCATGGGCCGCGGACTGGATGCCAGCCCGCTGACCCGCCCCATCGCCATCCTGCTTGGCCCGGATCTCGAACCGGACGCGCAACCCGCATCAGACGACGACTCAGCCGGGGCGCAGACGCCGGCGGAGCAGACCCAGGAGCTTCTTGCCCAAGAGCGGCAGGACACCCAACAGGGCCAGTGACGCGATCAGGTCCGGCGAAAACACGTCGGACAACTGCTCGACCTCGGCCAACTGAGTGCCGGCATTCACGTAAACCAGAATGCCGGCCAGCATGCCGAGTTGCGTCACCCAATAAAAGGTGCGGCTCTGCATCGGCGTCAACCCCATCACCAAGTTGATGATGAAGAATGGAATCACCGGCACCAGCCGCATGGAAAAAAGAAAAAAGGGACCATCCCGCGCCACCCCGGCATTGACCGCGGCCAGCCGCTCGCCGAAGTGGCGCTGGATCGTATCGTGCAGGAGGAAACGGGACAGCCAGAAGGCCAGCACCGCGGCCAGCGCGGCAGCGAACGAGGCTACCAGTGCGCCCTTCCAGAAACCGAACAAGGCGCCGGCGATCACGGTCATCAGCGCCGCAATCGGCAGGAACAGCGTCGCCACCACAAAGATGGCGAAATAGCCGCCGAGCACCAGCCAGGGCTGCCGCTGGTACCAGGTATCGAAGCTGTCGTGACTGGCCTGGAAGGCGTCGAGGGTCAGATGATGATGCAGCCCGAAGGCGAAGAAGGCCGCGATCAACGCGGCAATGGGCAGCAGCAGGGCAAGCCGTTTCATGGACGAATTCTCGTATTGCGGAGTCGCGCGACGGTGTTCCAGGAAAGGAACTCAGTCCGCCATGATACCGCTTCGCGCGTCGGCCGCGGCGACGCAGAGACCACTGCCCTGGCTGAGACTTCATCTATACTCCGATCAGCATCAGCCCCCGGGCGCCGGAGCGACCACATGAGCAACAGCCGACTTCAACCTGACACCGGTCCCTTCCGAGCCGATCAGCTGCGGGACGGTGACCGTTACGAGCTCACCAACGGCCACCCCATCTACTGTGCGCCCTCCGGACGGGATCATGCGGGTTCCAACGCGACCGGTGCCGCCCTGCTCGACAGCGACCCGGATGTGCAATGGACCGGCGTCGATGCCGGCTATTCGCCGGACCCCGGAACGCTGCGCGCCCCCGATGTCTCGGTGGCAACCCCGGGCGGAGACGGCGGCTGGATCCCCGACGCGCCGCTGCTGGCCGTCGAGTACGCCGCGCGCGGCCAGAACGAAGCGGAGCTGCGCACCAAGATCGCCGATCTGCTCGGCCACGGCACACGCCTGCTGTGGGTGGTGCGATTGATCGGTCCGCGCCGGGTCGAGGTCCATGCCCCAGGACAGCCGATGCAGACTCACGGGATCGGGGAGTTGCTCGTCGCGCCGGGCATCCTGCGCAATCCGGTCCCGGTAGCCGCTCTGTTCGACCGCGACGCCGCGCAGGACGTGATCCTGCGCAACCTCCTGCAGCGGCGCGGCTACGCCGGCCTGGATGCCATTCGCGAGGAGGGTCGCGAGGAAGGCCGCGATGAGGGCCTGGCCGATGCGATCCTGACCCTGCTGGCCGCCCGCGGCCTCACCATCGACGACGCGACCCGCGACCGCCTGCGCGGCACCCGCGACACCGGGCAACTGCGCGCCTGGCTGCTCGCCGCGGCCCAGGCCGAGACGGTGGTTGGGCTGTTTGAACCGGCATAGCGCGGTCAGGAACCGTTCAGTATTCGTGCTCGAAGGCCGCACCCGCCCGGGTGCCGCCGGAGGCCCCGACATCCGCCTCCACCCTGATCCGCGGCGTCACCTCGATGCGCAGCACACCCTGGGTTTCACCCGCCCGCACGCCCTGGCGGGCACCGAGATAGACACGCTCAGTGAGCTGGCGACCGCCTTCCAGGCTGGAGTCGCCGCGATCATCGGTCCCCAGCCGCAGACGCTCCAGTCCGAGCCCGCTGCGTACGCGATCCAGTATCCCCAGTCCGAGTAGACCACCACCCAACTCGACACCCGCGAGCGAGGCCGCCGCCGTTCCGAGCTGCACCGCCTGCACCGGCGACAGTCGGCCGCCGGCAACCCCGAACAGCAGGCGGGACAGCACCTCATCCTGCGGCAGCGGGGGCTCCCCGCGCAGTTCGATCCGCGGCTGTTTTGCGGTACCCACCACGGCCAGGATCGCTGTGCTGCCGGCCGCGCTGGCGCGCGCCTCCAGGTCGAGTGTGGGATCGATTCCATGGGCGCCATCGAACCCGATACGCCCCCGGCTGAATTTCAGGGTCTGGCCTGCCAGTTCATAGCTGCCCCGCCGCAGCTCGAAGCCGCCGCTGATGACCGGATCGGCCAGGGTCCCGCGCAGCCGCACCTCGCCGCCGAGTTCCGCGTCGACCCCGCGGCCGCTCACATAAACGGCGCGGGGTGCGGCGAGCAGCAGGTCCAGCCCCAGGTCGGGGGCGAAGGTCGACGGTCGCGCTGCCGCGACCGGACGGCCACTCCCGCCACGCTCCCGGACCTCGAGGATGGCGACCTCGGCGGGCAGTCGCTCGGGCAGCCGGACTTCGATGCGGGTGAAGCGCACCGTGCCGACGGCGTTCAGGCGCTCGGCCGCGCGCCCGGACAGCCGCAGGTCGGCATCGCCCTGGACGTCGAGTTGATCCAATTGGATCGGCCGGGCGTTGCGCGCGATCAGCCGCAGGTCGACCGGCAGTCCGGGCGCCAGCACGCCGACCGAGCCGGTGAGTTCGACCGTGCCGCGCCCCACCCCCGTCCCCGATTGGCCGGCCGTCTGAGCAGTCAGACGCTCCAGGCGAACCGTATCGCCGTCCAGCCTCAAACGGCCCTGAATACCGGTCAGCGCCAACCCGATGGTGCGGTCCCACAGGGCGGCATCGGTCAGTCGCAACGTGCCGTCCAGCCGCGGCGCCGCGACCGTGCCGGTGATGGCGGTGGCGAGCACCGCCTGCCCACTCAGTTGCCGGCCGCCGCTGGTCAACAGCGGGTCGAACAATGCAAGATCGACCCGTCCGTCGGCGCGTAGCGCCAGCGTTCCCAAGGCAAACGGCAGCCGTCCGGCAACCCGTCCATGCACCCGCAGATCGGTGCGCGGCCCGGTCGTGGCCCGGACATCCAGTTGGACCCCGTCAGCGGCGAGATCCGCCGCGACCTTGAGCTGTGCCGGCGGAATCCCGCGGCCCGGGCCCGTGGTCAGACGCAGGCCGCTCGCCTGAGCGCGCAGCGCACCCACCGGGGCGTCCAGGGTTCCGGTCAGCTGGAGATCCGCGCCGAGGGTGCCGGTCAGGGGGACCTTCGGTGCGGCCAGTTGAACCAGTTCAAGCGGCAATCCGGCGACCGTCGCCCTGAGGTCGAGCCGGGGCGCCAGGCGCCCGGCGACCTCGATCGAGCCCGTCCGCAACCCCAACCGCAGCCGGTCCACCCGCAGACCGTCCGACAGATCGAACATGGCCGGGGCAAGCAGCCGTAGGGTCTCGCCGCGCGCCTGGCCCTCCAGGCGCTGGAGCGCCAGGCGGCGGGCGGGGGCGTCCAGCCGCGCCCCGGCTGCCAACCGCAGCGGACCGCCCGGATCGGCCAGCCGCGCATCCGCCGTCAGGTCGAGCGCGGCTGCCGGGCCGCGGATGCTCAGCGACGCCTCCCCGCCGACCGTCCCCAACGCGAGCCCGCGCAGGCGCAGCGTCGCCTCGGTCCGCGCTTGTCCCAGCGGTTCGGTTACTTGGGCGGTCAAGGCGAGTGTCTGCACCCCGACCGCTCCCGGGAGCATCAACCCCTCACCAGCCGCCTCGATCAGGGCGGCGCCGGTCGGGGTCAGGGTCAGACTTGCACTCAGTCGCCCGGCCAATCCCGCGGCCGCTTCCGGTGGCAGCAGCGGGGCGAGATCGGCCAGGCGCTCGACGCGCAGCCGCAACTCGCCCTGTGGCAGCGTGGCCCCGCGCGGCAGGCGCAGCGTGCCGGCGGCGGCGACACTGGCCCAGCGGCCGTCGCCGAGTGCGAGGTTCAGGCTGCCATCCGCGGCGCGTTCCGCCTGGAGATCGATCCTGACCGGCTGCCCGGCCCAGTCACCCCGCAGCGCGAGTGACCCTTCGGGCAGGGCGGGCCGGGCGCTCAGACGCCCGGTCACCTGGCCGGCGAGACGCTCCGTACCGACACCTTGAAACCCGGCCTGCGCCGTCAGATCGGCGACCAGCAGCGGCGCCCGCGGCGCACCGCTGAGCTCGCCCCGGACCTGCATCCGCCCGGACCAGCCGGGTGCCAGGACGCTGAGGTCGGTCAGGTCCAGCGTCCAGTCCAAGGCCAGGGCGTCACCCGCGACCCGACCCTGGGCACTGGCCTGGAGCCGCGCGCCCGCGATCCGGGCCGCGGCGATCTGCCAGGCCGCACCCTCGCCGCGGACGGACAGCGCGAGACGGGCCGCGGGTCCGAGTAGTCCGGCGATGGGCGCCGGGGCCTGAGTGAGCGCCAACTCGCCTGTCGCGTCGAGGCGGGGGGCGCCATCGGCGGCACCATTGAGGTCGAAGCGGGCACTGCCGGCCACGGCGGTGCCGGTCAGACCACTGAATGCGGCGAGATCGGGCAGGCTCAGGGTCGCGTGCCCGGCGCGTGCGGTCAGGCCACCCGCCGCACTGAGGTCGATGAGTGGATGGTTGACGGCGAGTTGTACAGGAAGGGCGGGGTCGTTAAGGCTCAACTCGCCCGTGAGGCGCAACGGCACGGTCGCCAGCGCTTCAGGCAAGGCGGCTGGAGTGTGCAGACCGCGCACCTCCAGTGCGAAACCCAGACGCGCCGCGTCGCCTTCGGCGGTTGCGATCAGCCGTTCGAATGATAGATCGCCGGCCGCCGGCCCGTCCCACTCGACCCGTGCCGTCCCCCGCGGTGCACGCAGGCTGCCGTCCAGATCCGCCCTGACGCTGAGCCGCTGCCAGGCGATGGCCGGCAGCCCTGCCAACGCCAGCGTCAGCGCCGGCACCTCGGCGGACACCCGCAGCCCGGCGGCGGACTGGGACTCCAGATCGAGCAAACCCGCCGCGGTCGCCTGAAGCGGTCCGGCCGCGAGCACGGCGTTCAGGTCAAGCGCCGTGCGCGGCCCCACGGCCGAGGCGTCGAGACGCCAGCCGTCCAGCACCGCGGGCAGGCGCACCCCCGCCGCCGCGGCTAGCGCGGCGACCAGACCGCCGGGAGCCTCCTGGAATGCCACGTCCAGCCGGTCGGACTCGGCGCCCCTGGCCAGATCCAGTCGGTAGCTGTCCATGCGGCCGGGGGCGGTGATCAGCACGCGCGCCTGCAGGTGCGTGGCCGTCGCGACCGAGCCGCTGCCCGTGATGGTCAAGGCCGGCGCGCCCGGCACGGCCCCGTCGAGGTCCAGGCGGTCGATGGCCAGGTGTCCCAGCAGGACTTGCACCGGCAGCTCGATGCCGACAGCAGCGGTCTCATCTCCGACCGGCACCCGGTGCAGGACCACCGAGCGGGCCGTCAGCGCCGCGATGGCGATGGTCCCGCGCAGCAGCGGCAGCAGTTCGAGATCAAGCACGGCCCCCTCGACGACCAGCCAGGCGCCGGCCGCGTCGCGCAGTTCCAGTCGCGCGATCCGCGGAGCCGTCGGCAGTGTCCCGCTCAAGCCGGACACCACGACCTGCCCGTTGCTCAACTCCGCCAGGCTCCACGCAAGAACCCGCCGGCCGGGATCGGTATTGACGGCCAACCACAGCAATGCCACGACCAGCAACGGCAGCAGCAGGAGCGTCAGCAGTGGGCGAAGCACGTGGCGCATGGCTAGAACGCCTGTCCGATGCCGATATAGAGCTGCACTGCTGCATCCCCCTCCTGCGGGTCCAGCGGCGTGGCGATATCCGCCCGCACTGGTCCGATGGGCGTGTGATAGCGCACACCGATGCCGAGTCCGACCGCGAGCGCGCCGGCGTCTGGATTGTCGGTCGCGGATACCGCGCCGGCGTCCAGAAACATGGCCAAGCCCCAGTTGGCGCCGAAGCGGCGGCGCCATTCCAGGCTGGCCTCGAACAGGCCGTCACCACCCGCGGGCGTCCCTGAGAGCGTACGCGGGCCGATGGACTGGAACGGATAGCCGCGAACCGAGCCGCCCCCACCGGCGTAGAATCGCCAGTCGGGCGGGACCTGATCCGCCGCGGCGCCGAGAATGCTGCCGAGCACCAGTCGGCCGGCCAGCACGGACTGGCCGGTGCCGATCCGGGAACTGGACTTGCCCGGACGCGTCCAGGCCGGAAGCTCGCCGAGATCCAGATAGGCCGATCCGGCTACGCGCCCGCGTACGAAGCCCGATCCGTCTTTATCCGATGCCTGACCCAACTGTTGGGTGGGCGCCACCTGAGCCGCCAGGCGCAGGCCGCGCCGCGGATTCAGCGGGTCATCGGTGGTGTCGTAGGTCAGTGTCAGCGGCAGCGAGAGCAGGCGGTAGTCCCGCGGAATGTCATCCTGGGTGACTCGCGAACGCTCGAAGGCCAGCCCGGCGCTGCCGGCCAACTGCTCGGAAAAACGACGCTCCAGCACCGCGCCGGCGGTGACCGCCTCGCGGTCATAGGCTTCGAGACTCTCGTTCACCGCCCCCAAGTCCAGACGCAAGGCCAGATCGCGCAGCCACCGGTCGGGGATGCGCAGTGACCCGTTGACCAGATAGCTGGCGGCCTGCGGCCTAGCCTCGGTCACCTGTCCGAGGTCGGCCCGCAGGGTCAGTTGCTCGGCCCCGCCGAACAGATTGCGATGCGTCCAGGCCGCCGAGCCGGTTGCACCCTCATCGCTCGAAAAGGCCCCGGCCAGGCGCACCACCCGCAGCGGGCGTTCGGCCACGTCCAGGGTCAAGGGCAAGCGCCCCTCGGCATCCGGCGTGGTCCCCGGTGTGAGCCGTGCCCAGGCCAGCACGCCGTCGGCCAGCAGGTCGCGACGGGCGGCCTCCAGCCGGGCGGGGCTGAATGGCTCGCCCGGCGCCAAGTTCAGGCGGCGACGCACGTAATCCTCCCGCAGTCGGATCAATCCGTTGATTGTCATCGCGCCCAAAGCCACCCGCGGGCCAGGCTCAGCCAGATAGACAACATCCATCAGGCGCGTGTCGTGATCCACCAGCGCATCCGGCGGCGGGACCTGGGCCAGCGCGAACCCGTCCTCCCGCAGCGCCTGCAACACGGCCTCCCCGGCGGCCAGCACCGCGGCGGCACGCGCCGGTTCGCCGGATTGCAGCGTGAAGGCGGGGCGCACCTGCGCGGGTACCGGGCCGTCGAGCCGTACGATCCCGAGTCGGTACAGCGGACCGGACGCAATGGCAACCGCCACCTTGACCGGGAGGCCGGCGGACCGATCCTCGAGCACGGGGAACAGGGTCGGATCATCAATGGCAAGCCCTGCGATCCGGATTTTAATCCTGCCGTCGTAGTAACCGAAACTGCGCAGCACCGTATCGAACCGCGCGGCATCGGACTCGGCTCGGGCGAGCAGTGCGAACGGTCCGACCGGGGCACGTTCACGCAATCCGGCGAGCTGGGACGCATCCGTGATCGCCCGGTCGATTGCGGCATCACCGGTCGGCGCGATCACCAGGGTATAAGGCAGGGAGTCTGCCGCGAAAACGCATGGGCCAAACCCGAATCCGACCAGCAGTCCCGCCATCAGCCCAACCCGGCCCAGCGCACGGCGCACCTGCCCTCGCCAGCCTGTCGGACCGGTCATGGTGCGCCGACTCGCGCGAGACCGGGCGAGTCGACGCCGCCGGTCCGCCCTGGAATCCAAGGCTTCAGCCTTGGGTCCGGGGCGTCAAGGCTGAAGCCTTGGACTCCAAACGGACCGGCCGACAGGCGCCCTGAACCACGAGCCGCATGCGCAACGCAGTGACAATCGACTGAATAATCAGCGGAGTTCACGCGCGCAGACACAATGGCAGGGAACATGGAAGGTGGTCGCGGTTCATTTCAGTGACGCCGGCAGGCCCCCGCATCGTCGTAACGCCCGAACATCGAACGCCCAACGTGGGGCCTTCAGAATACTACGAACGAACAGCACTTTCGGCAATGCGAATCACCGGGTTGCATGACAATAGCGTGTACAACGCGTTTTTTTGATGCAAAACTCGGGTTCGGCTGCTACAACGTGCCGCGGAACTTCCAATCGCACCAACAACACCAAAGGGGACACTATTGTGATGTTTCAGGTCCGCATCCATGGCCGCGGCGGCCAAGGCTGCGTTACGGGAGCAGAAATGCTCTCAATTGCCGCATTTCTCGAACAAAAACACGCGCAGGCATTTCCGAGCTTCGGCTCGGAACGCACCGGGGCGCCGGTGGTGGCCTTCTGCCGCATCGCGGATCGCGAGATCCGGCTGCGCGAACCCATCATGCAGCCGGACGGCCTCATCATCCAGGATCCGACCCTGCTCCACCAGGTGGATGTGTTCAGCGGGCTGGTGCCGGACGGCTATGTCCTCATCAACACCAAGAAGAGCTTCGACGACCTCGGCATCAGTGAGCGCTTTGCGGGCTGGCACCACTCCCACCTGTGCACCGTCCCGGCGACCGAGATCGCCATGGAGCACATCGGGCGCCCGTTACCGAACGCCATCCTGCTGGCGGGCTTCGCGGCAATGAGCGGAGCGGTCTCCCTGGAGTCGGTCCACGCGGCCATCAATGAGAAATTCACCGGCAAGGTCGCGGCAGGCAACATCGCCGCCGCCAGCGCCGCCTATGAATTTGTTAAAAAAGAATCGGAGGACTACCGTCGTGCTGAAGCAATGTGAAGGCTCTCATGCGGTCGCCGCGACCGTGGCCCTGTGCCGGCCGGAGGTGATCTGCGCCTACCCCATTTCGCCTCAGACCCATATCGTGGAAGGGTTGAGCGAGATGGTGCGGGACGGCACCCTGCCGGGCTGCGAATTCATCAATGTCGAATCGGAGTTCGCCGCGCTGTCGGTCGCCATCGGCTCCTCCGCGGCCGGGGCGCGCTCCTACACCGCCACCGCGAGCCAGGGCCTGCTGTACATGGCCGAGGCGGTGTGGAACGCCTCCGGGCTCGGGCTGCCGATCGTGATGACACTCGCCAACCGTGCGATCGGTGCGCCGATCAACATCTGGAACGACCACACCGACTCCATGTCGATGCGCGACGCGGGCTGGATTCAGCTCTTTGCGGAGAACAATCAGGAAGCCGCCGACCTGCACATCCAGGCCTTTCGGCTGGCCGAAGAGGTCTCGCTGCCGATCATGGTCTGCATGGACGGCTTCATCCTGACCCATGCCTACGAAGGCGTGGACATTCCAACCCAAGAACAGGTCGATGCCTATCTGCCCCCGTACGAACCACGGCAGGTCCTCGATCCCCGCGATCCCGTCTCCATCGGCGCCATGGTCGGCCCGGAAGCCTTCACCGAGGTGCGCTATCTCGCGCACGCCAAGCAAATGCAGGCACTGGAACTGATCCCGCAACTGGCGGCCGAATTCCAACAAAAATTCGGGCGTGATTCGGGTGGACTGATCCGGCAATATCGCATGGAAGACGCGGACACCGTCGTGATCGCCCTGGGTTCGGTGCTGGGCACGATCAAGGACACGATCGACGACCTGCGTGACGAGGGACACAAGATCGGCGTCCTCGGCATCACCTCGTTCCGGCCTTTCCCGCTCACCGAGATCCGCGACGCGGTGAGTCATGTGCGCCGGGTGGTGGTGGTTGAGAAGTGCTTCGCGGTGGGCATCGGGGGCATCGTCTCGCGCGATGTGCGCTCCGCCATGCGCAACCGGCCGCAGCCGCTCTACTGCGTGGTCGCCGGGCTCGGCGGGCGGGCCATCACTAAGGACTCGCTGCATCAGCTCTTCATGACCGCGATCGACGACAAGCTCGAACCGCTGACCTTCCTCGATCTGGATTGGAATGCCGTCAACCGCGAGCTCGAACGCGAGCGACTGACGCGCCGTTCGGGTCCGATCGCCGAGAACCTGCTGCGCGACCTGGGGGTCGTGGCCGCCCGCGTTGGTTGATGAGGCACCTACCATGACAGCGACCACCATCAAGTTCTATCAGACCGGCACGCACACGGTCGGTAATCGCCTGCTCGATCCGGAACATCGTTCGGTGCAGGCGGATATGCGGCGCACCAACTCGCTCAACTCCGGACACCGCGCCTGTCAGGGGTGCGGCGAGGCATTGGGCGCGCGCTACGCGATCGACGCCGCCATGCAGGCGACCGACAATCAGTTAATCGCGGCCAACGCGACCGGCTGTCTGGAGGTCTTCTCGACGCCGTATCCCGAAACCTCCTGGCAGATTCCCTGGATTCACTCACTGTTCGGCAACACCGCCGCGGTCGCCACTGGGATCGCCGCGGCCATGCGGGTGAAGGGGCGCAGCGACGTGCGCGTGGTCGCCCAAGGCGGCGACGGCGGCACCACCGACATCGGCTTCGGCTGCCTGTCGGGGATGTTCGAGCGCAACGACGACGTGCTCTACATCTGCTACGACAACGAGGCTTACATGAATACCGGGGTGCAGCGCTCCTCGGCCACCCCCGGCGCGGCACGCACCGCCACCACGCCGGCGGTCGGCGACGCACCGGGCAACGTGTTCGGACAAGGCAAGAATCTGCCGCTGATCGCCATGGCCCACGAAATCCCCTATGTGGCCACCGCCATCGTGTCGGAACTGCGCGACCTCGAAGCCAAGGTCAAGCGCGCCATGGAGATCCGCGGGGCGCGTTACATCCATGTCTTCGTGCCCTGCCCGCTGGGCTGGGGAACCAACGCTTGGGACACCATCCAGATCGCCCGACTGGCGAAAGAGACCGGGGTCTTCCCGGTATTCGAGGCGGAACGCGACCGGATCGTCAGCGTCTCGAAGATCCGCAAGCAATTGCCGGTGGAAGCCTATCTGCGGCCGCAACGGCGCTTCGCCCATCTCTTCTCGCCCAAACCGAACACCGAGGCCATCGCGCATATTCAGGCGCTGGCCGACCGTAACATCCGGCGCTTCGGACTGGTCGACCCCGCGGTTGAAGCCGCTATCGCAGCCCCTGTCGCAACAGGTAACCCGTGATGGAAAAACCATTCGCAATCACTCTCGATGTCGGGTCCTCACTGGCCAACAAGACCGGGACCTGGCGCACCTACCGGCCGCAGTATGTCGACCGGCTGCCGCCGTGCAACAACGCTTGTCCCGCGGGGGAGAACATCCAGGAATGGCTGTTCCACGCCGAGTCCGGCGACTATGAACAGGCGTGGCGCGCGCTCACCGCAAACAATCCAATGCCCGCCGTGATGGGCCGCGTCTGCTATCACCCCTGCGAGACCGCCTGTAACCGCGGTCAACTCGATGAGTCGGTGGGCATCAACTCGGTCGAGCGCTTCCTGGGCGACCAGGCGATCAAGCTCGGCTGGAAGTTCGCACCGCCCGCGAGCAGCTCCGGCAAGCACGTGCTGGTGGTTGGCGCCGGCCCGTCCGGGCTCTCCGCCGCCTACCATCTGGCGCGCCTGGGCCATCAGGTCACCATCCAGGAAGCGGGGCCATTCGCCGGCGGCATGATGCGCTTCGGCATCCCCAAATACCGGCTGCCGCGCGATGTGCTCGACGCGGAAGTCCAGCGCATCCTCGATCTGGGCGTCGTGCTCCAACTCGATACCAAAGTCGAGAACATCGAGCAGACCATGAAGGATGGCGGCTTCGATGCCGCCTTTCTTGCCGTGGGTGCCCACATCGCCAAGCGCGCCTATATCCCGGCCGCCGACTCGGCGCGCATGCTCGACGCCATGCAGGTGCTGCGCGGCATGGAGGACGAGGAAAAGCCGATGCTGGGCCGCCGCGTGGTGGTCTACGGCGGCGGCAACACGGCGCTCGACGTCGCCCGCACCGCCAAGCGCCTGGGCGCCACCGACGCCATCATCGTCTACCGCCGTACCCGCGAAAAGATGCCCGCCCACGACTTCGAGGTCGAGGAGGCGCTGCAGGAAGGCATCATGATCAAGTGGCTGTCCACCATCAAGAACATGTCCGACGAGGGCACTTTGACGGTCGAGAAGATGGCGCTCGACGAGACCGGCTTCCCCCAGCCCACCGGTGAATTCGAGACGCTCGAATCCGACTCGCTGGTGCTGGCGCTCGGCCAGGATGTGGATCTCTCGCTGCTCAACGGCGTGCCGGGATTGGAAATCAACGACGGCGTGGTGCAGGTGGGCACCAACATGATGACCGGCCGCGCCGGCATCTTCGCCGGCGGCGACATGGTGCCTTCGGAGCGCACCGTCACCGTCGCCATCGGTCACGGCAAAAAGGCAGCGCGCAACATTGACGCATGGCTGCGCGGCGAGACCTACGCGCCCGCACCCAAACACGCGTTGGCGGAGTTCGATAAGCTCAACACCTGGTACTACGACGACGCGCCAAAGATGGTGCGGCCGACGCTCGACCTGGCGCGGCGCCAATCGACCTTTGAAGAAGTCGTGGGCGGTCTGGACGAGAGCAATGCACTGTTTGAAGCGCGGCGCTGTCTGTCCTGCGGCAACTGCTTCGAGTGCGACAACTGCTATGGCGTCTGCCCCGACAACGCCGTGATCAAGCTCGGCCCCGGCAACCGGTTCGAGTTCAATTACGACTACTGCAAGGGCTGCGGCATCTGCCGCGCCGAATGCCCCTGCGGTGCCATCGTGATGGTGCCCGAGACCATCTGATCCTCGCCCGACAGGCCGGACGGGGCCCCCAGGCCCCGTCCGCGACCGTCTTTAACCGCGCCCAGCGCGGTGTGCGCTGTTTTTGGATGGGGTCGGCTCCGGCAGACTCGACGATTGCTGGATCTGGCGCGGTTTAACGTTTTAAAAATAAGGGGGTGGCCGGTTAGCTCCGCCTGGTGCAATATGTAGTGATGGACGCCGTTGAGTATGTTTCGCCCTCGCCCGCAACCCTCAGTGCTGGCCGTGACTATCCGAGGACCTATCGTGAATTTGCCGAGTGGTTTCGTGA
>NZ_CAIZIZ010000294.1 GCF_903933125.1 uncultured Lamprocystis sp.
GCCGCTCCTACCGTAGGAGCGGCCCGCGGCCGCGACGCGTGCCGGCTTGGATCTGACCGGATTCATGATCAAGGCCATCCGAGCCGATGGTGGGTGGTCTCCGGTGTTCCGGAAATCACCTAAAAGGGATGGTTGTCAGACACCCTCAGCTCGCACTGACCGCGAACACCCCGGCGCAGATCAGTACCACGCCGAGCGTGCGCAGCAAGGTGACTTGTTCGCCGATCATGAACCCGACGACCAGCGCCAGCGCGAAGCCCAGACCCTCCAGCGGGTAGGCTTTACTGACATCCCAGCGCGCCAGGACGCTCAGCCAGGCGACGGCCCCGAGCGTGTAGAGTGTAAACCCGCCGATGATCTTGGGGTCCAGCATAACAGCTACGGCCGTATGCAGACCGGCAGGCTGCGCGAGCGCGGTCGTCACCGCCGCACTCGACATACCGGCCTTGATCAGGAATTGCGCCATCACCGACAGCACAACGCAGCCGATCGCGGCAAACGTAGTGTTCATAGTCTCACCTGATAAGAGTCATTTATCTGCTAGGTCCGCGCACGCCGCGCCGCCCTGATGACATCACGCGGATAGCCCGATGACGATACCGCGACAGGAATCTGGCGCACATTGACAACCGGCGCCCGCGCCTGATCGAGAATGCGCTCCAGAATCTGCGGAATCTCGTGCAGTGCACCATTGTCGATGCGGCGGACGCGCGCCTGGTATTCCGGCAGGTTTCGAATCACCTCGTCAACCGCTGCCCGCACGCTCAGGAAACTGCGGTGCACGACACCCAGACCATGTTCACGCACCCACTCGGTATTCCAGCGCTCCTGCGGCATGGTCCAGGGATTCAGGGTTACGATCACCGGCAAGCCACACTGCACCGCCTCGCTCAGACTTCCCGGCCCCGGCTTGCCGATGAAGAAGTCAGCCAGCCCCATCCACCGCGCCACCTCGGTCGTGAAACCCACCACCACCCGGGGCGCCCGCGCCGGCAGCGCGCGCAACGCATCGGCTAAAGTGGCGTTGCGCCCGCACATCAGAATCAGAGGGACGTCGGGCAAGCGCGCGGCAATCCCCTTCATCGCCCGGGAACCCGTGCCGCCGAACAGCACCAGCCCGGTCGGCGTATGCGCGTCCAATCCCTCGCGCACCCGATCGGCGACACGTTGACCAAGCGCCGCCGCATAAAAATCGGGGCGCAGAATCATGCCGCTGCTGCGATGTACAAGACCCGGCTTGCAACCGGCCGCCAGTGCCTGAGCGACCGCGTGATCCGTGCCACAGACCACATGCTGCGCAAGGTCTGGTTCGATCCAGAAGTGTGGCGGATAATCCGCCATGTCGGTCAGCACGGTCACGAAGGGCACACCCGGCCGAGCCAGCGCCAGACTGTCGTGCATGGCACGATTGAAGTTGGGAATCAGTGACACGACCAGATCCGGACGGGTGCAGTGCCAATGCGCCGTCAGCCGTTTCACCATAGCGCTATGACCCCAGCGTATCGCGCGCTGGAGCACTTTGAGCTCCTGCGTCAGCCCCAACGTGAATCCGCTGGCCAGGCGCTTGTTGTAAAGATCTTCCGGCTCCATACCCGTGAAGCGGCGAAAGGCTCCTTTTGGATCGATCACCTGCATCAGGTTAGCGTGACGGACGCGCCACGGCCGTTCCTGGTCACGAATCACCCGCTCCAGCGCCTGCGCGGCCGCACGATGCCCCCCCCCCGCGTTGAACCAGATCAGTTCGATGGTCTTGATCGCACCGAGGGTTGAGCGCGATGGGAGCGACGCGAGTGATGTATGCATGCGGTTGACGCGTAACCAGTCAGAAAGCGAGCTTCCGAGCGTCCGGAAACGGACACATAGCCTTGGATTATCTCTGATCCTGATGACAGGCCTGTTACACCCTGACCGATGTTTCGTTGCCCGCCGGCAGGGCCTTGATCATAGACCCGGCCACCGCGCGATCGGCACGGTCGTCGGTCCGCACAGCGGACCCTAC
>NZ_CAIZIZ010000295.1 GCF_903933125.1 uncultured Lamprocystis sp.
CAGCCGGAACCGGCGCGCGAGGATCACCAGGACAATGCCTACTGCTTCGAACGCCGGGTCATCTTCCAGCACGGTGACGGCAGTCAGAGCCAGGGGTTCATCGATCTCTACCGCCGCACCAGCTATGTCCTGGAGTGCAAGCAGACCGGGCTCGCGCTCGACACCACCGGCTGGGACAAAGCCATGCTGCGCGCCCATGGTCAGGCCGTGCAGTATGCCCGCGGCCTGCCTGCCGCCGAGGGCCGGCCGCCCTTCGTGGTGGTGGTCGATGTGGGCCGCAGCATCGAGCTCTACAGCGAATTCAGCCGCAGCGGCGGCGCCTACATCCCCTACCCCGACCCGCGCTCACACCGCATCCGCCTGGAAGACCTGCGCCGCCCCGCCATCCGCGCCCGCCTGCGCGCCGTCTGGCTCGACCCCCTGTCACTCGACCCCAGCCGCCGCGCCGCCCGCGTCACCCGCGACATCGCCGCCCGCCTGGCGCGCCTGGCCTGCTCACTGGAAGCCGCCGGACACCCGCCGCAACTGGCCGCCGCCTTCCTGATCCGCTGTCTGTTCACCCTGTTCGCGGAGGACATCGGCCTGCTGCCCAAAGCCGCCTTCACCGACCTGCTGCGTTCGGTGCGCGACACGCCCGCGCAATTCGTCCCGCTCACCGAACATTTGTGGCGCGACATGAACACCGGCACCCCCTTCTCGGTGATCCTGCGCGAACGCTGCCTGCGCTTCAACGGCGGGCTCTTCGCCCAGGCTCCGGCCCTGCCGCTGGCGCGCGATCAGCTCGACCTGCTGATCGACGCCGGCCGCGCCGACTGGCGCCATGTCGAACCCGCCATCTTCGGCACCTTGCTGGAGCGCGCCCTCGACCCCCAGGAGCGCCATCAGCTCGGCGCTCACTACACGCCGCGCTCCTATGTCGAACGCCTGGTGCTGCCCACCGTGATCGCGCCCCTGCGCGACGAATGGACCGCCGTGCACAGCGCCGCCTTCAGCCTGCACGAGCAGGGCAAGCCCGACGAGGCCGTCAAGCTCGTCGCCGCCTTCCAGGTCCGGCTGGCCAATGTGCGGGTTCTGGACCCCGCCTGCGGCTCGGGCAACTTCCTCTATGTCACGCTTGAACATCTCAAGCGCCTGGAGGGCGAAGTGCTCGATACCCTGGAGTCGCTCGGTCAGCGGCAACTGCTGATGGCGATGGAAGGGGTCAGCGTTGACCCGCACCAGTTGCTCGGTCTGGAGCTCAACCCGCGCGCCGCCGCCATTGCCGAGATGGTCTTGTGGATCGGCTACTTGCAATGGCACGTTCGCACCCACGGCGCGGTCAACCCGCCCGAGCCGGTGATCCGCGACTTCCGCAACATCCAGTGCCGCGACGCCGTGCTCGACGCCGACCGCGTGGAGTTCGTCACCGACGCCGCCGGCCAAACCATCACCCGCTGGGACGGGCGCACCACCAAGCCCCACCCGGTCACCGGCGAACCGGTCCCGGATGAAACCGCCCGCGTCGCGCTGGAACGCTCTATCAATCCGCGCCAGGCGGAGTGGCCCGCAGCGGATTTCGTGGTCGGCAATCCGCCGTTCATCGG
>NZ_CAIZIZ010000296.1 GCF_903933125.1 uncultured Lamprocystis sp.
ACAGCGGACCCTACAGGTCACGGTGTTACCGTAGGGTCCGCTGTGCGGACCGTCCGCGGCCGGCCGGAACGATGATCAAGGCCAGACACAGGTTAAAGCTTGTATCAGCAATGCACAACTTTTATCTTGTGCATCTCGGGCGACTGCGCTCCAGCACCGGCTTTTCCTCGCGCTTTGGGGCATACTTGGTTCGAGACTGCGCAGGCGCGCGGCTGGTCGGCCGCGGAACGGGTCCACCCCCATCGCCCGTCTGCCCCGTCAACTCAAGTCAGCGATCCCGATCCGGAGGCGGCCATGGATCTCACCCCCAGAGAGAAAGACAAGCTCCTGCTGTTCACCGCCGGCCTGGTCGCCGAGCGGCGTAAGGCACGGGGTGTCAAGCTGAATTATCCGGAGGCCGTGGCCTTCATCAGTTGTGCCATCCTGGAGGGCGCCCGCGACGGCTGCTCGGTTGCCGAGTTGATGAATCATGGCCGGACCCTGCTCACGCGCGAGGATGTGATGGACGGCATTCCGGAGCTGATCCACGAGGTTCAGGTCGAGGCGACCTTTCCGGACGGCACCAAGTTGGTGACGGTGCATGACCCGATTGTATGATCCGAAGCTTGAGAGACCGGAATCAGCGTGTTTTCAGGAGTCCAGACCCATGATCCCAGGCGAACTGCTCCCCGCCGCCGGCACCATCGAGCTCAACGCCGGACGCCCGGTCCTTACCGTGGAGGTCGCCAATACCGGCGACCGGCCGATCCAGGTCGGTTCCCACTACCATTTTTTTGAGACCAATGCCGCGCTACGCTTCGACCGCGCGCCGACCCGCGGCCGGCGGCTGGATATCCCGGCCGGCACCGCGGTGCGCTTTGAGCCGGGCCAGAGCCGCACCGTCACGCTGGTGCCCTACGCCGGCAGCCGCGAGGTCTATGGTTTCAATGCCCGCGTGATGGGCGCACTGGATGGAGCCACGCAATGAGCCGCATCGATCGTGCCGCCTACGCCTCACTCTACGGACCCACCGTCGGCGACCGGGTGCGCCTGGGTGACTCGGAGTTGATTATCCAAGTCGAAGCGGACCGGACGCACTACGGGGATGAGGTCAGCTTCGGCGGTGGTAAGGTGATCCGCGACGGCATGGGCCAATGCCAGCGCCAGGCGGCCGAGGTCGCCGATCTGGTCATCACCAATGCGCTGATTCTGGATCACTGGGGGATCGTCAAGGCCGATGTCGGCATCAAGGATGGGCGCATCGCCGGCATCGGCAAGGCCGGCAATCCGGACACCCAGGCGGGTGTCGACATCCTGATCGGCCCCGGCACCGAGATCATCGCGGGCGAGGGCCAAATCCTCACCGCCGGCGGCATTGATGCGCACATCCATTTCATCTGCCCGCAGCAGGTGGAGGATGCGTTGATGTCCGGGATCACGACCATGATCGGCGGCGGTACCGGGCCCGCGACCGGCACCAATGCCACCACCTGTACGCCCGGACCCTGGAATCTCCATCGTATGTTGCAGGCGGCCGAGGGGCTGCCGGTCAATCTGGGCTTTCTCGGCAAGGGCAACGGCAGCCTGCCGCTCCCGCTGGAGGAACAGGTGCGTGCCGGGGCCATGGGGCTCAAACTGCATGAGGATTGGGGCACTACGCCGGCCGCCATCGACTGCTGCTTGGGGGTGGCCGAGCGCTACGATGTGCAGGTCGCCATCCATACCGATACCCTGAACGAGAGCGGCTTTGTCGAGGATACCATTGCCGCCTTCCAGGACCGCACCATCCACACCTATCACACCGAGGGCGCGGGCGGCGGCCATGCCCCGGATATTATCAAGGCCGCCGGCCTCCCCAATGTCCTGCCGTCATCGACCAACCCGACCCGGCCCTATACAGTCAATACGGTGGATGAGCATCTGGACATGCTGATGGTCTGCCATCATCTGTCGCCGTCGATTCCGGAGGACGTGGCCTTTGCCGAGTCACGGATTCGCCGGGAGACCATTGCCGCGGAAGATATCCTCCATGATCTGGGTGCCTTCAGCATGATCTCATCGGACAGTCAAGCGATGGGCCGGGTCGGCGAGGTCATCACCCGCACCTGGCAGACCGCCCACAAGATGAAGGTGCAGCGCGGTGCCCTGGCCGGCGACCCGGCGGAGCACGACAACGTCCGCGCCAAGCGCTACATCGCCAAGTACACCATCAACCCGGCCATCGCTCATGGTGTCGCTCACGAGGTCGGTTCAGTCGAACCGGGCAAGCTGGCCGATCTGGTGCTGTGGCGCCCGGCCTTCTTCGCCACCAAACCCAGCCTCATCATCAAGGGTGGGTTGATCGTCGCGGCGCCCATGGGCGACCCCAACGCCTCCATTCCCACGCCCCAGCCGGTCCATTACCGGCCCATGTTCGGTGCGTTCGGCAGCGCCCTGGGGGCGACCTGTATGACCTTTCTCTCGCAAGCGGCCAGTGCGGAAGGGATCGCCCGGCAGCTTGGGTTGAAACGGCTGATCGGCACGGTGCGGGGCACCCGCGGTCTGCGTAAATCAGACATGATCCACAACGACTGGCAGCCGTTGATCGAGGTCGACCCCCAGACGTATCAAGTCCGCGCGGATGGCCAATTGCTCACCTGCGAGCCCGCCGCCGTGCTGCCTTTTGCTCAGCGGTACTTTCTGTTTTAAATCGCCGAGGTACCCGCCATGTCCGCCGTCGCCCCGCTGGTGCATCACTGCACCCGAACCGAGTACGAGCACATGGTCGAGTCGGGCGTCTTTGCACCGGGCACCCGGATCGAGTTGCTGGATGGAGAGATCATCGCGATGTCGCCTCAGGGATCCCAGCACGTCACTGCCACCCAACTGGTCGCCGAGGCCCTGCGCGAGCGTCTCCCGGCTGGTTACCTGGTGCGGGTCCAGGCACCGATTGCGCTCGATGACCGCTCCGAACCGGAGCCGGATATCTGCGTGGTGAGGGGCAAAGTCAGGGATTACGCTCGGTCCCATCCCTCCGCAGCCCTGCTGGTGATCGAGGTCTCAGACTCCAGCCTGGAGCAGGATCGCACCGTCAAGGCCCGCGCCTACGCTCGCAACGGCATCCCGGAATACTGGGTCGTCAACGTGAAAGAGCGGGTGATCGAGGTTTATACCAACCCGCGGGCGGGGGGCTATGGGCAGGTGCAGGTGCTGCGCGAGCTGGAAGACATTGCCGCTGAGTCGATCGCGGGTGTGCGGATGGCCGTGGCCGATGTGTTGCCCTAACACCCAGGTCAACGTGTACCAGCCATGTGTTATAGCCGTCGAACGTGATAATCGGACGTAGGGGCGGGTTTCAAACCCGCCCCTACACCAAGGGTCTGTCTGGATATCAGGTGCTAAGTAACGAGTTAGAAATAAGTGAAAATGCGAATACAATCGTTGTCGTTGTCGTTGTCGTTGTCGTTGTCGTTGTCGTTGTCGTTGTCGTTGTCGTTGTCGTTGTCGTTGTCGTAATCGAAGACGCTATTCGATACAGGCATGAGCAGCCCGTTATCTGTTGATCGAGCGGACTTGGCGCAACTGAAAGCGGCGCTGGAAGCCCATGACGCCGATTTGGTCTGCGCCTGGCTCTTCGGCAGCACGGCCCGCGGTGAGGCGCGCGCCGACAGTGATCTGGATGTCGGCGTTTTGTTCGAGACCGATCCGCCGCAGACGCTGGCCGGTCTGCACCTGGACTTGGCCGACGCATTGATTGAAGCGGCCGGGCGTCCGGTGGACCTGGTGGTGCTCAACCGCGCTCCGGTCGATCTGATCCATCGGGTGCTGCGCGATGGGATACTGCTCCTTGAGCGCAACAGGTCCGCACGCATTCGTTTCGAGGTGCGCGCCCGCAACGACTATTTCGACCTGCTGCCGCACCTGCTGCGGTATCGGCGGCTGACTCGGGAGACTTCAGGATGACGGATGTGGAACTGGTGGCGAAGCGCCTGGCCTTCATCGAGACCTGCGTGCGCGAACTCCGGGAGATCGCCCGGCCGGAGTTGATCGCGACCGATGTGCGCGAGGAGCGCTTTATCATCCATACGCTGCAGCTTGCAATCCAGGCGGCGCTGGACGTGGCCTCGCACATTGTCGCCGACGAGCGGCTGGGAGAGCCCGCGAATAACGCTCAGTTGTTCAAGCTGCTGGTTATCAATCAGTGGCTGCCTGGGACGTTGGGCGACAGCCTGCGCGCGATGGCGGGCTTTCGGAATGTCCTGGTCCATGGTTATCAGTCGGTGGACAAGCAACTGGTGCGCGATGTCGTCGAACACCGGCTCGATGATTTGTTGAACTTTGTATCTGCGATCCGTGTCCGTCTGGTTCCGTGATGCTTCATTTCACCCGTAAGATCGATCAATCGCCTGAAGCGGTTCCCACCGTCACCCTGACCCGCGACCAACGACTGCGCAGCCGCTTACGGGTGGTCCTGGACGATGGTCGGGAGGCGGGCATCCTGTTGCCGCGGGGCACCACGCTGCGCGATGGCGATGGCCTGATGTCCGAGGACGGCCTGGTGGTGCGGGTGCGCGCTGCCGCCGAGTGTCTGTCGCGGGCGGATTGCACGGACCCGTTGGTCCTTGCCAGGGTCTGCTATCACCTGGGCAATCGCCATGTGGCGGTGCAGATCGAGCCCGGACGGTTGTCCTATCTGCACGACCATGTTCTGGACGATCTTGTGCGGGGATTGGGGTTATTGGTCGTGGTGGACCATGGCCCCTTCGAGCCGGAATCCGGTGCCTATGGCGGCCAGAGTCACGCGCACGCGCACGCTCACGGTCACGCGCATGACCACTGACCTGCCGCTGCTGCGTCTCCTGCAACTGGTGAGTCCGTCCCTGCCGATCGGGGGCTTCACCTATTCCCAGGGGATCGAATGGGCGGTGGAGGCGGGCTGGCTGAATACCGCGGCGGACCTGGATGCCTGGCTCGCCGACCAACTGCAGTCGAGTCTCGCGCGGGTGGACCTGCCCCTGCTGGTGCGGATGCAGGCGGCGGCCGCTGCGCGGGACCCGCGGGCTATGGGCATGCTCATCGACCGCCTGATCGCCGCTCGTGAGACCATGGAACTGCGTCTGGAGGAGAGCAACCGCGGCCGGGCTCTGGCCGATCTGCTGCTCGCCTGGGCACTGGCCGAGGCGCGCGAGTGGCGGCCGGTGCTGGCGCGCAGTCAGGCAGCGGGCTTCGCCTTTGCCGCGGCTGCCTGGGGCATCGCGCCGCGGCACGCCGCTGCCGGCTACGCCTGGGCGTGGCTGGAGGGGCTGGTGTTGACGGCGGTCAAGTGTGTGCCGCTGGGCCAGACACAGGGTCAGCAGGTGCTGGTCCGATTGGCGGGGCTGATTCCGAGCGTCCTGGATCAGGCGCAGGCGTGCCCGGATAATGCGATCGGCGCGTCCTGCCCGGCCCTGGCGATTGCCAGCAGTGCCCACGAGACGCAGTACACCCGGCTGTTCCGGTCCTGAGGTGCATATGGCTGAATCTTCCCCTCTGCGTGTCGGTGTCGGCGGCCCGGTCGGTTCCGGCAAGACGGCGTTGCTCGATGCGCTGTGCAAAGGTCTGCGGGATCAGTACGAGATCGCGGTAGTGACCAATGACATCTATACCCGCGAGGACGCCGAGTTCCTGATCCGTTCCCAGGCGCTGCCGGCGGAGCGGATCATCGGAGTGGAAACCGGCGGCTGTCCCCACACCGCCATTCGCGAAGACGCGAGCATGAACCTGGCGGCGGTGGAGGACTTGCAAGCCCGGTTTCCGCAGCTTGACCTGATTTTCATCGAAAGCGGCGGCGACAATCTGGCCGCGACCTTCAGTCCGGAGTTGGCGGATCTGACGCTCTATGTCATCGACGTGGCCGAAGGGGAGAAAATCCCGCGCAAGGGCGGGCCGGGGATTACCCGTTCGGACTTGCTGGTGATCAACAAGATCGACCTGGCGCCCTATGTGGGCGCGTCGCTGGAGGTCATGGAGCGTGATACCCGGCGCATGCGCGGGGCGCGGCCGTTCGTCTTCACGAACCTGCGGGTGGGGGAGGGCGTGCCGACGATCATCGCGTTTCTGTGCCGGGAGGGGATGTTGCCGGCCCGCCAGGAGTCCAGGGCGTCAGCTTTGGCGCTCCCTCCCGACCAAGGGTAAAGCCTCGGACTCGCTGGCTCGAACAGCGCGTGCCAAAGCGCCAAGCACGCCAAGGGCTTCATGGCCGCCTGAGCCTTGAGGATAGAACTTGGATTGCGGTCCCTGGCCGTGCCGATGCTCAAGCTCGCCTCCCTGCTCGCTTACTATAATTCGGGACCAAGGGCAAGCCGGAAACCGACGCGGCGGAGGCGGTCGCCGGGAACGAAGTGGACGCGGCACGCGGAGCGCAGGTTCCGCGCCTCGTCGAACCAACTCCCGCCGCGCAGCACACGCCCCTCGCCTGATGCACGCCCCGCGGGATCGGACAGCGGCTCGCTGCTGTAGGGTCCGAACCAGTCCTGGCACCATTCCCAGACATTGCCATGCACCTCGCAGAGCCCCCAGGGATTGGCCGGGAGGCTCCCGACCGGGACCGTCGCTTTGCAATAGACCCTTTTGGCTCGACTTTGGCCATTTCAGGCCGTCGAGGCCAGTTGATCCAGCAAGCGTTCCCAGTCCCGCTGGGAAATAACGAGGGCGTCCGGGTCTGCGGTTGAGTTGACGAAATTCGCCGCCGCCCAACTGGTGCGGCGCAC
>NZ_CAIZIZ010000297.1 GCF_903933125.1 uncultured Lamprocystis sp.
CGACAGACGATACCTCCACTGTGGTTCCTTCCTATACTGCTTTAGATAATCAGTATCGAAAAAAGTTGCAATAAAACACTAATTTTATGGTTTTCCTGAGAGTAAGATGTGCGTACAAATATTTTAGTTGAAGTACTTACTTGGATTCCGTTCCACTTTATCTGTGATGACGAGACGCTGATCTGCACCCGTAATAATGACGTAGCCAGGGGAATGGTTGAATTGGCAATCGCCGATGCAAAGCGTCATCCTGATTATGCTTTGTATCGCTTGGGTGCGGCCCTTCACTCATTTGCTGATACTTGGGCGCATCATGGGTTTTCAGGAATAGCGCATGAGATGAATTCCGTGTGGCTTAGTTTTGACCAAGCAAGCCCGGGAGATGCCGTCACGTCACATAGTCTCTGGGATGCTGGGGTGGAGAAGTCACACTATACCTGGATTGGCCACACCTGTCTGTTGTCTTATCCAGACTATCCGTGGAATGATTTGCACTATTGGCTGCGTGTTTATAACGATGACGGCAGCTCGACGGATCATAAAATACACAGAGGCAAGAATTACGAATCGTTTATGGGTGCCGCGCTGGAGTGTTACAGATATCTCTTGGCGTACCGGGGTGCAAGTGAATCTAATCATGCCTTTTCTAAAGACCAACATGACGCTCTGCTGAAAACGCTGATGTTCAAGACTAAAACCGACGAGAATTCTTACGACGAGGCTCTCAATCATTTCTATGATGAAATGAATAAGGGTGTTTTTGGCCCGGAGTTAGCGAAAGGGCCAAATGGGGTGGAGAACTTCGTTCGTTATGATGAGGGAAAAAAATATTTTCACCAGATAGGGTATGCCAAGAAAAAGTCGGGAGCCGGTGAAGAGGGCGAAGAAAATAATACTGATGAAATAACATCCGAAAAGGCCGGTGCGAGTGTCGGTCAAGCCCTGGTCCAATACTGGACCTTCAATATTAAGTGGGGTGAAGGGTTCTATGATGGCGACTTTTACAAGTTCTGCGAGGCCACAAAACAACAAAGAGATGATGTGGCAAGATTGCTGAGGGATCGGGGCATCTATTGTTGCGGAACCTATGGCGGTCCCCATTCCGGCGGTGCCTAAGGCGCTGCGGCCAGGCGCGGTGAAGCTCCAAAGTTCCTGAATGCTGAAAGGTTCTATTCGCGCTTGGCATTGACCAGTGACTCCAACTCGGCTACCACGCGCTCCAGTTCGTCGATCAGTGCCGCCGGTGCCTGGCCGGCCGTGCGGAAGGCGTCCGCGAGACTGCGGTAGTACCAAAGGTGCGCGGCCGGTTCCTTGCGGCTGAAGCGCTCCCACAGGGCGTCGCCGAGACTGCGGTAATCCAGCAGCATAGCGCGGGCATTGTGCAGCTTGTCGGCGATACTGACGCGGTGGTATGCCGGGTCCGGTGTCGCGCGCACATGGCGGATGTAGGACTCCTTGCGTTCGCGCCAGGGCGGCTTGGGAACGCTCTCGGCATCGGTGCAGGCGTTGACTATCCGGAGCACGGTTGCCCCATAGCGTTCATGGATGGCGCCGCGGAGCGCCGCGGCCCCGCCCTGATGTTCCGCCTGATCCTCGATGGCGTCGTGCAGCAGGGCGGCGATGGCCTCGTCCTCACTGCCGCCGTGCTCCAGCACCAGACTGGAAACGGCCAGCAGATGCGAGATGTACGGGGCCTGGGCGCCCTTGCGCACCTGACGATTATGCAGTTGCCCGGCATAGCGCAGGGCATCGAAGAAGCGCTCGGAGAGCAGTGCGTCCGGTTCGATCATGGGGTCGGAAATCTCCAGGTTACCGAGCTGGTCTGTACCAGTTCGCGGCCCGGTTCCCCGGGCTTCTTGCCGTACCGGATCATTTGGATCAGGTCCGAACTGACCTGCGGGTTGGTGGTGAAATAGGAATGGCCGAAGAAGTCGGTGCGGTCGCCCTGATAGGTGATCAGGTCAAGCTTGCCGAGCGTCGCGAAATAGGTCCGGGTCTTGGGCGGGAGGTCCTCGGGGCGCAATTGGCCCATCCGGTTGCGGCTGCGGAACAGGAACTTGGAAACCCGCAACGCCCGATCTTCCGGTGAGGCATAAATCGTCATCCGGCCCTTCAGCATCCGCGGCAGCCGGCCCTCGGGCCAGACGGTGACCAGATCCGGGTCCGAGAGGAATCCGGTGATCTGCTGGCCGGCGATGTCCACGTCGATGTCCGGCGACATCAGGACCAGGTTGTCGATCCGGTAGGCGACCATGGGTTCCTGGCCGGCGGAGATTGCTTCCAGGCCGAGTTCGCGCACCGCGCGCAGCATGACGGCGGTGCCGCGGCTGTGTGCCAGCAGTTGCAGCCCTTCGACGCCCGGTACCCTGGCCAGCAGGCGGATGGTCTTTTTCAGATGCTCCACCGCGTAGTCCGCGGACTCGGTGGTCGTGGTGTAGGAGGTCAGGAAATTGCCGGTGGATGAGGCCGGCCAGGTGAAGAAGGTGCAGACGTCTTCCCGGCCCAGGAAGTGACAGAGTTCCGCGGTGGTATAGGCCGCGCTGGCGAAGGTCTCGTTGAAGCCATGAACATAGAGCAGGATCTTTTTCGACGATGAGGTCTTCAGCCGACGCTCGATTTCCTGGGAGAGTGTCTGCTTGGCCTCCTGGTGGCGCGCCATTTCCGCACGGTCACGCTCGATCAGGCCATTGGGCAACTGGTGTAACTGGTAGGGCTCGTCGGGAAAGTGCCCCGACTCCTTGGTCGTTCCCAGTTCCAGGCCGATCGCCCGGGTGCGTTGACCACGCTGGCTTTGCTCAAGCAGCGCGTTCCAGGTAATGGCGGGGGTCAGACGCACCTGGGTGGTGCCGAAGGTGATGCGCCTGGCGCGGGTCTGGCCGTAAGGCAGGGTGCTTTCCGGGTCGGTCTCGGGGCCGCGGTCGGTGATGTAGATGAGATCCAGGTTCGGGTTGAGTTGCTGGTCGGCCGCTTGGGCGAAAATCTGGAGCCCTCCAGGCTGCTGATACACGATGGGGGTGGGCATCAACTGCCGCAGCGGGGTGGCACAACCTGCCAGCAGCAGGACGGCCGTCAGGATGGACAGGACCTTGGAGCGCGCACGGGGCATGAGGGTTGACCAACTGAAGCTCGGTTGAACACCCGGTAAGGATAGCCGTGTTTGGTTACGAACCGTACCCCTTGAAGTCGGGCCGCCCGTCCGCAATTTGCGGATATCCACATGTTTCATCAGAGATCTGCACCATGCGCATGGACAAACTGACGGCCAAGTTCCAAATGGCCCTGGCTGACGCTCAGAGTCTGGCCTTGGGGCGCGATCATCAGTTCATCGAGCCCATTCATCTCATGACCGCCCTGCTGGATCAGCAGGGCGGGACTGTCCGTCACCTGTTGACCCAGGCGGATGTGAACGTGAACCGGCTGCGCTCCGCCCTGGGCGAGGCGCTGGAGCGGCTGCCGTCCGTGCAGGGTGCGGCGGCAGGTGACGTGCATGTCAGCAATGACCTGACCCGGCTGTTGAATCATACCGACAAGCTGGCCCAGCAGCGCGGCGATCAGTACATCTCTTCCGAACTCTTCGTCCTGGCGGCACTGGAAGACAAGGGTGTGCTGGGCTCCGCCTTGCGGGACGCGGGTGCCAGCAAGGGAGCCATCGAGGGGGCGATCACGTCGGTGCGGGGCGGTCAGGCCGTCGATGACCCGAATGCGGAGGAGAGCCGACAGGCGCTGGAGAAGTACTCCATCGATCTCACCGAACGGGCGGAGCAGGGCAAGCTGGACCCGGTGATCGGTCGCGATGATGAGATCCGCCGCACCATTCAGGTCCTGGGTCGGCGGACCAAGAACAACCCGGTGCTGATCGGCGAGCCGGGGGTGGGCAAGACCGCCATCGTCGAGGGGTTGGCCCAGCGGATCATCAATGGTGAGGTGCCGGAAGGGCTCAAGTCCAAACGGCTGCTCTCGCTCGATATGGCCGCCCTGATCGCCGGGGCCAAGTTCCGCGGAGAATTCGAGGAGCGGCTCAAGGCCGTGCTCAATGATGTGGCCCGTCAGGAGGGCAACATCATTCTCTTCATCGACGAACTGCATACCATGGTCGGCGCCGGCAAGGCCGAGGGCGCCATGGACGCCGGCAACATGCTGAAACCGGCCCTGGCCCGCGGCGAACTGCATTGTATCGGCGCGACCACTCTGGACGAGTACCGTAAGTACATCGAGAAAGACGCCGCACTGGAGCGGCGTTTCCAGAAGGTGCTGGTGGACGAGCCGAATGTCGAGGACACCATCGCCATCCTGCGCGGACTCAAAGAGCGCTATGAGGTCCACCACGCGGTGGAGATCACCGACCCGGCCATCGTGGCCGCGGCGACCCTGTCGCATCGCTATATCACCGACCGTCAGTTGCCGGACAAGGCGATCGATCTGATCGACGAGGCGGCCTCGCAGATCCGCATGGAGATCGATTCGATGCCGGAGGAGATGGACCGGCTCGATCGGCGCGTGATCCAGCTCAAGATCGAGCGGGAGGCGCTCAAGAAAGAGTCGGATGACGCGTCCAAGAAGCGCCTGGCCGACCTGGAAGGCCAGATCGAACGGCTGGAGCGCGAGTTCACCGACTTGAACGAGGTCTGGAAGTCCGAGAAGGCGGCAGTGCAGGGTGTGGCACACATCAAGAAGGCATTGGAGGAGGCTCGGACTGATCTAGAGAACGCAAAACGTGGAAATGATTTGACCAGGGCTGGCGAACTCCAGAACTGGCGCATCCCACAGTTGGAGAAGCAGTTGGCCGCCATGGCCGCGGCGGAGCAGGGCGAGACCCGGCTGCTGCGCAATAAGGTCACCGAGGAAGAGGTGGCCGACATCGTCTCCAAGTGGACCGGCATCCCGGTGTCCAAGATGCTGGAGGGTGAGCGGGACAAGCTATTGCGCATGGAGACCGCACTGGGCCAGCGGGTGGTCGGTCAGGACGAGGCGGTGCGGGCGGTGAGCGACGCCATCCGCCGCTCGCGTGCCGGGCTGTCGGACCCCAATCGGCCGATCGGTTCCTTCCTGTTTCTGGGCCCGACCGGCGTCGGCAAGACCGAGCTGTGCAAGGCGTTGGCCGCCTTCCTCTTCGATACCGAGGACGCGATGGTGCGCATCGACATGTCCGAGTTCATGGAGAAGCACTCGGTGGCGCGCCTGATCGGCGCGCCCCCCGGCTATGTCGGCTATGAGGAAGGCGGCCATCTGACCGAGCTGATCCGCCGTCGGCCCTATAGCGTCATCCTGCTCGATGAGGTGGAGAAGGCCCATCCGGATGTCTTCAACGTCCTGTTGCAGGTGCTGGACGACGGGCGCCTGACCGATGGTCAGGGCCGTACCGTCGACTTCCGCAACGCGGTGATCGCGATGACCAGCAACCTGGGCTCGGATGTGATCCAGCAGCGGGCGGGGGAGGCCAACTATGCCGAGATGAAAGAGGCCGTGATGGAGCACGTGCGCATGGCCTTCCGGCCCGAGTTCATCAACCGGCTCGATGACATCGTGGTCTTCCATCCCTTGAGTGCCGTCCAGATCCGCGCCATCGCCCGCATCCAGATCCAATTCCTGCGCAAGCGGCTGGCCGATCGGGACATGACCCTGGAACTCAGCGACGCCGCCCTGGACCATCTGGGCGATGCGGGATTCGATCCGGTCTATGGCGCCAGACCCTTGAAGCGGGCGATCCGCGCCCAGTTGGAAAACCCGCTGGCCCAGGAGATCCTGTCCGGCAAGTTTGGTCCGGGGGACCGGATCGAGGTGGACTTCGCGGATGGCGGCTTGCGCTTCGAGCGGGTGCTGCAAGGGGAAGTGGTCGGCTGACCGCGACAACGAGGCACAGATCGGCCTTGGTCAAGATTTCGGCCACTTGGGCTCGCGGGGTGCGTAGTCAGGCCATCCTGGCCTGACACCATCAGGGCTGGAAGCCCTGACTACGCACGCCGGTGGCTGGGATTACGATCAAGGTCCACAGATCATCACTGCGACCCCTGTTCCTGAGAGCGCTGACCTTCCGGCAATCGCCTTAGCGCTTGTCCACCCGCCCGGAAGGATGATCAACCCCGTCGATCCGCCGCAATGACTTGCGAAACAGGTGCGGCAGCAACAGGTGCGGCGGCATCCGCAGCCAGTGGGAGCGGACGTACAGAAGCCAGTTGGCCAGGCCGGCGAACGCGGACCGGCCTTCCTGTGGCGGGAGCGCAAGGCTCACCAAGGCGCGCATCAGTGTGCTGACCGGTCTGGCTGGAGCGAAGCGCCGGCCGACCTCGGTCAGGACGGCTTCCGGGATCGGGGTGTTCAGGAGCGCGTGCGCGAACAGGAGCCCGTAATACAGCGGGCGGCCCAGGTCCAGGCGCGCGGCACGTTCCGGCAGCGTCTCCCAGAACGCCGGTTGCGCTGAGAAGTGGCGCAAGAGTTCATCGATGTCCCACAGGTCATTGAGTCCACCCCGGACTGCGCCGTCATGGAATACATGGGTGGCGGTATGCAGCAGCATGTCCACCGGACTGAGGATCCGCACTCCAGGCATCCCCGCGACCGGGATTGAGGACTCCCACAGGAGGTCAGGGTTTGGCCGCAAGCGGCTGGTCAGGGGCAGGAGCCGATGATGGAGATCGACCTCGACGTCGCGCTGCGGGTGCCGCAGCGGCGGGATCTCATGCATCCAGTCACGGTAATAGCGTTGGTCGTAATCATCGAGGGTTTGCGCTTCCCATCCGCCGGCCAGCAGGTCGCGCTCGCAGGCGTCGATCCGCGTGCGCGGCACCAGGATGTCGAGGTCGCGCAGTTGCCGCCCGCGCGTCAGCGGTAACCCGGTGCAGCAGTAAGCGGCACCCTTGAGCAGGATCAGGTCGCCGTCGCCGGCGGGGAGCGCGCGGCGGACTTGCGAGACTTCGTGCGCGACCCGGCACTGGAGGAAGGCTGGGTAGGCGCGCGCCGCGAGCAGTTGGTCGCGGGCCACCGCCGGGCAGTGGTCCAATGCGCCGGCATCCTCGATGCGATAACCGAGTCGCGCCAGCACCCGCTCAGTGCGTGCCGCACGCAGGCAGCGGTTCCAGTCGTCCGCCGAGAAGTGCGCAACGGCTGACGGCTCGCGAGCGCTGCGCAGGAGCGTGTGCAGTTTAGCAGGGTTCATCCGCGGTGATCTCCTCGATCAGAGCGATGGCCGCGGCGAGATTGCCATAGTCCATGCTGAAGCACGTGCACTCACGTACCAGCCGGACCAGGGTCATGAACCCGCCCTCGCCGAGCAGGCGATAGTTGAAGGCGTTCTGCGCCAGGCGAGCGAAACCGAGGCTCTTGTCCAGGCGCTTGAGTTGCGGTCGTCTCAAGCCGGGTACAAACCGCGGGAAGGCAATCCAGCGCGGCTGTGCCGGTTCGGTCTGACGTGCCAGGCTCGGGAGCGGTGGTCGCAGGTGAGCCACATCGCCCTTTCTGGTCTTGGGGAAGACCGGCCCGAGGAAGGCGTCCGGCAAGAACTCGCGAATCACCGGTATCGACCGGTTTTTCAGTGGGATGGCGCGGGGCAGCGGGAGGATGTCGCCGCCGGTCGGTCGGATCAGCCCAAACTCGTCGGAGAGCAGGCGCCAGCCGCGGTAGGCGAGGGCGGCGCTGAGCGTACTCTTGCCCGCGCCGGGCATGGCGGGCAGCAGCAAAGCCTGACCATTGCGCTCCAGTGCACCCGCATGCAGCATCAGATACCGGTGGGCACGGGTGGCAATGCTCCAGTTCAGACCCCATTCGAGCAACGGAAATGCGTGTTCGCGGGGAAAGGGCTCGAATGGGTGCAGAGCGTCTAATGCGAAGACGGCCTGGGCACGCCACCAGCGCCGGATTCCTGATGCGCTGTTGATCTCGACCTGAAAATGCGCGACGGCGGGGCCGCGGCTGGCCCAGCAGGGGCCGTAGAATTGCTCCAACAGGTCGAGCGTGTCGGCGAGTCGGGTCCGCAACGCGATGATGAAGGGTCCGGAGCGGTAAACCAGACCGTTGTCGGCAAGTCCGCGCCGATCCGGTGCTTGCAGCAGCTCCGACAGAGTCACCCCGGTAACCGGTCGACGAGTTCGAGGCGGACCAGTTCGTCGAGCATGGACCGGATGCGCTCGGTCCATTCCGGGGTGACGGGTTGCGCACAGGAGCGCGCCATGCGGGCGGTGATGGTCTCGAGGTCGGTCGGCTCCGGGGGCAGCATTCCGAGCAACTCGGCCGGAAGGATGCTCAGCAGGTGGGTCTCGCCGGTGCGGCGGCAGTACACACTGCTCTCGGCTTCCCAGGTTGCCACCACGAGCGTGTCGGCTGGGCTTAGGTACCGATCGCCGCCGCCTGGCGCCGGCCCATCCATCAAGCCCCCGACCGGATCAGGCTCACTGCTGAAGCGCGGCACAGACCCCCCCGCCGAGCAGGCCCGGGTTGACCGAGCACAGGCAACTGGCGGCGATGCCCATGTTGTCCGCGTTCTGCTGAGTCACCGGATAGATGCATTGTGGCGGGATCGGGGGACTTCCGCAATTGTCCATTGATGTCGGGTTGTTGATCGGATCGCCAGTGTCGCTAAAGGGCTTGAATACACGTAACAGCAGAACGTCGTCCTCGCTGTCCTTGGTGTATCCGGCAGTGTCGAACACCGTGCCATCGCTCTTGTAATAAGTGCCGGAATCGGGCGCGATGGAGTAGACCGTCTCTGTCGTGGCCGGTGGCGCGTCGAGGTGGAAGACTGCCATGGTGCCGTGCTGACGCACGAAAGTATCGAGCGGCGGGGTGGCTTCCGGGATGACGTTGTTCAGAGGACTGGCGTTGCGTGACGCCACGATGCACTGAGCGGTACTGGCGGTCGCCGCCGCGGCCCCGTTCGGCAGTGTCGCGATGAGCGGGGCCGTTGCCGTTGCCGCCGCGGCCTGGAGCAAGCGCCGTCGGCCCTGAAGCATCGTCTCGCGATCCGGGTTTGGTTCCAAGGGCTGATGGATCATGGTAACTCCTGAAGGCCGTGATCAAGTGAGCGCATGCGACTTTCATACCATCGAGCAACCTACTTGATCTGTAGTGTGCCGGACTCCTGTTTCGCCGATGCGGACGACCCCGGTGTAAAAAAACCTGACATTCGACGACCGAATTTCCTTGCGTATTCGCCAAGTATAGCGGCAGGGTCAAACCAGGATAGTGCTCCTTGGCGGATAGGGCGGATTCCCTGAGAGCCAGGGCGGTAGGCCACGCGTCAGGCCAGACCCCGAACCCGACGCCAGGCCTGGATCGCCTCGCGGTCACTGGCCTGATCGGCGGCATAGCGTCGATCGAGTTCGGCGCGCCGCTCGCCCGGCGCATCCCGCAGCAGCGTGGCGACACTCAAGACTGGTCCGTTTCCCGGCAGCGCGCCCGCGGTGACCGCGGCGATGTAGACACTCCGGTCGCCGATATCCAGGGTTTCCTCCACTCGGCAGTCGAGCCAGGCGACACAGTCGGCGTAGAGTGGGTTGCCGTCCGGCGTGGTTCCTGCGGGCACGTCGGCGAATTTGTCCTGCTGATGACCGCTCTGGAGTCCGAAACGCCAGACCGCATCCAGGCCGCTGATCGGCAACAGGTGCAGGGCGAAGCGCCCGCTGCCCGCGATCACCCCCCAGGTGTGATGGTGGCGGGCGATGGCGATCAACATCCGCGGTTGCTCGGCGACGATCGACGCACGGACTGCCGACGTGGCGATTAGGCCGCCACGGCGTCCGTGGTGGGCGGCGGTCACCAGCCACAGGGGTGGATCATAGAGGTGAAAGACGGCGGCAATCGCGTCCTGGTTCATGGTTTTGCAATCAGTCACGGCCGGCGGGTTGGTCGCGGGCAGGGTTCGGTGATGACGGCGGCGCCGGGGCCAGACGCGGGTCGGCGACCGTGGCTTCGGGGGTGATCTCAAGATATCCGTCCCCGGCGTCCTCCAGATACATGGAGCCGAACACCGCGTTGCCGGCGTGATCGGCGCGATCTCCGGGCAGTGTGCCGGGGCGGGCGGGCGCCGGGCCGTCACCTTGGTTCGATGACCAGGCGCCGACGTCCGGCGCGCTGGTCTCAACGCGCGCTGGTGCGCCGTACGCATCGCGGAGTTGGTCCGCCGGGAGGGCCTCCGGTGAGCTCGCGGCCTCGATCCTGTTGCCGATGGCGTCCGCATAAACCCCGTCACCGAGTGGGTGGTAGCTGGCGCCGTAAGGGTCCATGAAGCTGCCGTCGGGTTGCGGGTAATAGTAGTTGCCGTCGCGATCGACCAGGCTGCCGTCGCCGTAGCCGGAATCGCGCAGCGTCGTTGCCGCGGTGCCCGTCCAGATCAGCAGCAGCGTACAACCCAGACCGCCGAAGGGCAGTCGCCGAGGGTGGGTGGACCGTACGCGCCTGGGTATCATCCCGGTGCCTTTGCCGACGACGCCGGCTGGTATCCGGGTGCGACAACCGGATCGGTACCGCCGGCATTGCCGGCCGGCGACGTCGGGTAGGTGGGGCGAACGCCCTGGTCCAGTCGTGCTTTGAGCCGAAACAGACAGTAACCCTCCCCCAAATCCCGCAACTCGCCCAGTTCAAGACGGATATCCCCGCCGCCGCCGATCAGCAATACCGTGGAACCTTCCCAAAACTGGGCCTGGTCGGGGAGTAGCAGACCCCAGCCCGCATCGTCCCCGTAGGTCAACAGGACCCGGATGGATGCGGCGGCGGGGGTGGCGATGCTCGGTGCCGTGGTTCCCTCAAATGGCCGGATCACGGCCGGACGGGCGTAATCGGCAATGACGGCCACGTCCACCTGAACGATGCCCATATCCGGCCGCTGGATGCGGGTGACCTTGCCCAGGCGGGGGCGGCGGATGCCGGCCTCGCCGACCCCATAGGCGAGGAAGGAGCCGATCGTCAGGCGATGCGTAAAGCGTGTTTCCTGGGTGTGGAGACGCAGATAGTCAGGCGCCTCCTGGACGATATACCAGAGGCTGGCCGAGGTTGCCGTGTGGTCTTCGCCAATGGCGGCGGAGCGTTGCGCGAACATGTCGGAGAGTTCACGGCTGGCGGCGAGCCGCCCGGTCGATTCAAAGATCGCCAGGAGGTGGTCGTAGACATCGGGAAAGCTCGTGTGGATGCGCAGGTCCCGCTCCTCGGGGCGGATGCCGGGCGCGGTCCAGGCGAGTGCATGACGCTCGGCAATGCCCATCAGCAGATAGCCCGCGGTCAATAACTGCGCCGGATGCAGGGGCGCGAAGCGACGGGGCAGGCCGCGCGGGTTGCGGGTGGCGCGGGCCTGGCGCAACTGGTCAAAATCGGCTCTGGCCTGCAGCGCGAGGTTCGCGTAATCGATCAGGATGGCCGGTCCCAGGTTCTCCGGCACCGGCTCCCGCGCCGGCTCCCGGTCGGCATAACAAGCGGTCAGTGTCTGGAATTCGCCGCAGGGAGAGCCATCGGACGGGAGGAATCGCACGCCGTCCCGAACGAGACGGCAATAGTCCAGGGCGAACGCAAACAGTGCCTCCGGCCACGCCAGCCAGCCGATGATCTCCGGAATCTGGAGTGCGGCGTAGAGATCCTGGATGCTGCGCGACTGGCGTCCGGCGAGCGAACCGACCAGCGCACCGACGGTGTCCTGAGGAATCTCGACCAGTTCGTAATCGAGCATCACCCGATAGACCGTATTGGCGGTGCGCCACAGGTCACCGTCCAGGCGTTGGTAGCGCAGGGCGCTCACGTGCTGGATCATCCCGATCACCTCGAGCAGGCGATGCGCGCACTGATGGACGCGGCGCCGTGCCCGCACATACCAGAAGCGGCCTTTGCCGTAATCGGTTTGGAAGACCAGTTCGTAGGCCGTGAGCAGCGCTCGCAGGGCCGCGGAAATCGCGGTCAGGGCTTCCTGATGCCCCGAATCTTCGGGTACGCCGCCGCGGCGCGCGAGTTGTTCGGTGACCAGGCCGCGGCCGGTTCTGGCGACTGCCGCCAAGCCGATCTCGGCTAGCGCGAATCGTGTATCAATTGAGACCCGACTGCGATTGACCAGCCGGGCATGGTCCGTAATCGTCGCCAGGAGTACCCAGGGATTCTCATGCGCGGCGCTGTAGAGCGCTCTGACACGTTGTGGGTCCACCTCTGGACGATGACGTGATCCTCGGGGCAGCAGGCAATCGAAGCGTAAGTCCAGGGTGCGTGCGGGCAGGCCGGTCCCCAGGAACCGGGTCCAGGGGCGTTGCCCTTGCGGATGAAGTGCGTCGTCGAGATTCATAGGCTGAATTATGCGCGTCCGGTGGCTTCCCGATAAGCGGCGGAACGCCGGTCGCCGCCGCGTGGGCGCGGCGACGCGCGGCGGCTCACCCGTTCTTCGACCTGGGTACAGAATGCGGGATCACCCAGCACCCACGCCTTGTTGGTGGTGTCGCGGATGCGCGTCAACAGGGCCTCATCCAGCGGCTTTCCGAAGCCTTTCAGATACGCTGTCTGGCGGGTCTTCGGGCTGCGGCCCAGTCGCTCGAAAGCGGCGTGGGGGGTGATCAGGGGGTCCTCCGCACCCGTCGCGTTGGCCGCGAAGCTCGACCAGGCATAATCGGCCGGCGCCGCGACCAGCCCGGCACGAACCGGGTTGGATTCCACGTACTGACTGATTGGCACCAGGAAGGCGGCGGGGTCGAACAGGGTCGCGCGGTAGCGGCCTTCCCACAGGGTGCCGGTGCGGTCGTAGCGATTGTTGAAGTACTGGACATAATAGCGTCCGATGTACTGCATTAGCTTACCGATGCCGTCCTGGCTGAAGGGCGTGAGCACCAGATGCAAATGATTCGGCATCAGCACGTAGGCGTGAATTTTGCAGTCAAATTTCTCGGCGGCTGCACCGATCTTCTCCCACAAGAACCAGTAATCCTCTTCCTTGAAAAGAATTTGCTGGCGATTGTTGCCGCGCTGGATCACATGCTGCGGGACACCGGGCAAAACAAAGCGGGGTAGGCGTGCCATGCGTGGGGTCGGATACGGTTGATTGGCTTGATGTGAAGTATAGACGACCCCAAGCCTCTGTGAACGGCCAGATGGATTGCGACATTATGAGAAGTTCCAGGATGAGGTGCGAAGATGCGGGTTGGCATTTGGTTTCATAGGGTTGCGGGGACGTTAGGGGGCTGGGGTGAGGAGGGGCCGCGACACATGGATCTCGCTATTCCGGGCTGGGCGGCGGCGGGACCGGCTCCAGTGCGCCACTTGGTTTGAGATGGGTTATTTCGTGAAACCGTCGAAAAACGTCGCTGCAATAGACTGTTACGGGGCATCTCGCGCTCTTACGCGTCGCAATCCATTTGGCGCCTTAGTTTGAAGATCTTTGAAGATCTTTGAAGATGCCGTTCATACACGAGATAGCCCCGAAAGTATGACTCGGACCGCGGTTTGTTGTTCTCGGGGGAGGCCCCGCCATAAGTTCAACACCTCGGCCGCCGGGTCCATGCCTGGAGGTTGGTCAGATCCTCTCTGGCCACACAGCACGTACAAAACATCCATGCCGATGCGCCGGAGGCCCGCGAGATATTCGGCGTCCGGCGTCCGCTCCCCCTTCTCATAGTGCACCTGCGCCCGGGGTTGCACACCCCCCGCCTCGCAGACTTCGGCCTGTGTCAGGCCGAGCCGGTTCCGTTCTTCGCGCAACCGTGCAGCAAAATCTAACAACGACCATCTGTCCATTCGTGCGTGTTTACTCTTGACATATGCTCAACCATGCACAAAACTGTGTCTATTCGGACATAAGAGAGATTCTACATGGATAACAACCAGATTCGGGCGCGCCTTCTGAAGAAGGGACTAACCGTCGCCGCCTGGGCGCGCAGGCGGGGCCATGATGAGGAACTGGCGCGGCGGGTGATTTACCGGTGGGCCGGCAGGACTGGCACCCCCCGGGGTGTATTGACGTGTCGGATTCTGGATGACTTGAGTTGCGATCTGAAAATCCAGATCCAGCTGGCCAAGAACGAGGTTGCCGCAATATGAACGTCTGGTACGTTGCGCGAGAACTGGCCGGGCTGCCCGGGTTGCCAGGCACCGTGCGCGGCGTGTTGGATGTCGCCCAACGCCGCGGCTGGCAATCCCGTCAACGTGTCGGGCGCGGCGGTGGCTGCGAGTTCCATCTTGACTCCTTCCCCCCCGACACCCAAGCCTATCTGCGCGAGCAGGCCGGCGAGCCAGCCGCGCCGCCCCCCGAATCCCTGCCTGCCACGATTCCTAACCCGGCAGGCGTGCCGACGTTGTTCGCCGCTGTCCAGTCGACCGAGAACCTACCGGACCTGTTGTCCCCCGCGGTGGTGGCCGACCACCAGGCGGTGCGGGAACGCTACGAGCGCACCGAGGACGAGCGGCGCAAGCTGAAGGCCGAAGGCTCGGCCAAGTTCTCCGGCTTGCGCCCCGACAGCGACAAGCGCCAGCGGGCCAAAGCGCGGCAATGGCTGATCACTGCCGCCAACCAGATCGTGCGTGACGAGCGCCTGACCAAGGCCGCGGGACGGGTGGCGCTGTGTGCGCGGGTGAACGGCGGGGAGCTGGCGCTGCCCGCCCATGTCGCGCCATGGCTACCACAGCGGGCCGGGGTGCAGCAGATCACCGAGCCGACCCTGCACCGCTGGATACTCGCCTATGAGGCGGGCGGAATCTGGGCGCTGACCGATGGGTACGGGACCCGGGATGGGCACACCAAGATCGCGGGTGACCAAGGTTTGTACCGGGCTGTCCTGGGACGGATGTTGGCCGACCCCCATGCCACCGCGCGCGACATCCACGCCTGGCTGCACACCCGCGAGGGGCTCCAGGTGCCGCCGCTGCGCAGCCTGCAACGCTTCCGCGAGCAGTGGATTGCAGACAATTACGACACCTGGCTGTTCATGTCGGCCCCCGGCAAGTGGAAGAACAAACACCAGGTCGCCTTCGGTTCGCACCACGAGCGGGTCGTACGACTCAATCAGGTGTGGGAGATGGACAGCACTCCGGGCGATTGGCTGCTCACCGACGGAGTCCGGCACCAGGTGCTCGGGTGCATTGACCTCTACAGCCGGCGGTTGGCCTTGCGGGTGTCCCGGACCAGTACCGGGTACGCGGTGGGCCAGTGCTTCCGGCAGGCCACGCTGGCCTGGGGGGTGCCGGAGGTGGTCCGGACCGACAACGGCAAAGACTACATCTCCGACTACTTCTCCAGCGTCCTGACGGACCTGGAAATCACCCAAGAGCTGTGCATCCCGTTCGCCTCCGAGGAGAAAGGGACGGTCGAGCGCGTGCTCAAGACGATGGCCTATGGCCTCTCGAAGCTGCTGCCCGGATTCATCGGGCACAACGTCGCCGAGGCGCAGGTGATCCGGGAAAGGCGGACCTTCGCCCAACGCATCATGACCCCAGGCGAGGTGGTCGCGGTCGCCATGTCCGCCGACGACTTACAACGGGCGCTCAACGAGTGGGTCGAGCACATCTATTCCCAGGATCCGCACAGCGGCGAGGGCATGGAGGGTCTGTGTCCGGTCGCCAAGGCCGCGCGTTGGACCGGGGAGGTCCGCCGCGTCGATCCGCACGCCCTGGCCGCCCTGCTGCTGCCGGTCGCCGGGGTGCGCACCATCGCCACCATCGGCAAGAGTCAGGGCATCGGCAAGAAGGGCATCCGCTGGCAGCACCGCTGGTACATCCACGCGGATCTGGCCGAACACGTCGGCAAGGCGGTGTTCTGCCGCGTCGACGAGGCGGATCTGGGGCGGCTGTACGTCTACGTCGACGACGCCTTCCTGTGCATCGCTGAGAACCCGGCGATGACCGGTATCAGCCAGGCCGAGGTCGCCGCGGTGGCCAAGGCCAAGCAGAAGAAGGCGATGACGGCCCACACCAAGGAGTTGCGGCGCATCAAGAAGGAGGTCGGCACCAACGCCGCGCAGGAAGTTTTGCGGGCGCGGGCAGAGGCAAGCGGCAAGCTGATCGAGTTCCCGCGCGCCGGCACCCCCTACAGCACGCCCGCGCTGGAGGCCGGGGCCGCGGCGGTGGCGGCGCAGGCGCCGCGGGTGGCACGCGAAGAAACACCCGAAGAGGCCGCCGGCCGGACGCACCTCGCCGCGCGCATCGCGGCGCGGGCGCAGGCGGCGGCACGGGTGCCGGAGACGGACCAGGAGCGTTACCTGCGCTGGGTGCGGATGGAGGCAGAGATCGCCGCCGGGGTGACCTTTACCCACGACCTGATGGCCTGGTGGACCGATTACCCGAATACGGCCGAAGGCAAGGTGCAGAAGAAAATGGCGCAGGTGTATCCGAAGCTCTACGCGGTGGGCGCCCATCCGGGCGTTTCGTGAACCAAAAAAAGGCCGGCAAGGGCCGGCCAAAACATCATTTAGAAGTCAGATTATGACACAGTTTAACAAGCCGGTCGGCTCCGGACGCACGATTGCCCCGCTGACCAACGTCAACCTGACCGCCACCGCCCTGGTGGACACCCAGGTGCGCGAGGAGAGTCTGCCGGGGTTGGTGTGCCTCTACGGGCGCGCCGGCTACGGCAAGTCCAGCGCCGCCTACTTCCTGACCGGGGAGTACATGGCGTACTACGTGGCGATGAAGTCGGTATGGACGGTCAAGCACTTGCTGACCCAGATCCTGAGCCTGATGGGGCCAGCCCAGCCGGGGCAGACCATCTCCAAACTGATGGACCAGGTGTGCGAGTCGCTGGCTGACTCCCGGCGGCCACTGATCATCGACCAGGCGGACTATCTGGTCGACAAAGGCAAGGCGAACATTTTTATGGACCTCTACGAGGGGTCCATGGCCCCGATTCTGCTCATCGGCGAAGAGGGGCTGTCCAGCACCCTCAAGTCCAGGAACGAAACGGTGCATTCGCGGGTGTTGCACTGGATCGAGGCGCAGCCGGCGAGCGCGAACGATTGCCGGTTGCTCGCCGACCTGTACTGCCCGGAGGTGGTGATCGCCGACGACCTGTTGGACCAGATCAACGCCACCGTGGCCGGTTGCACCCGGCGGGTGGCGGTGAACGTCAACCGCATCCGCAACATCGCCCGGCCGCTCGGGTGGGACCGGGTCGACCTGGCGCGCTGGGGCGAGCGGCAACTGATCAGCGGCGAGCCGCACCGGGCCTGACCTGATGAACCACCCACGTGCATTCGGTGTGGCAGTACCGCACGTCGGGGAACTCCGCCCGCGGGTATGGGCGGCCGTGCGAGCGCTGGCAAAAGCCGGCAGCGTCATCACCGTGCCCGCGATTGTGGGGGAGATGCATGGCTTCCACGATACCTGCGGTATTCGCCGCTACCTGCGCGCCCTGACCGCGGCCGGCATCCTGGCGACCCAGGAGACGCCGGGCCGCGGCGGCGCCTGGTCACTGGTGCACGACTGCGGGGCGATGGCACCGCGGGTGCGCGCTGATGGCAGTGCGGTCCTCCTGGGCTCCGGCCGTGCATCCATGTGGTGGCTGATGCGCGTCATGCACGGCCCCTTTACGGCGCGCGAACTGGCTATCCACGCCAGTTCCACGGTCCATCACGTGCCCGATCGCGAGGCCGAGAACTATGCCGGCAATTTGACCCGCGCCGGTTTCCTGCACCGTCTCAAACCGGGTCAGTGGCGCCTGGTGCAGAGCCGCTGGAATGGGCCGCTGCCACCGCAGATCCAGGCCGGCAAGCGGGTCTTCGACCCCAACACGGGCACGACCTACAGCACCGTCGACGGGCAAGCGATCCCCACGGCTGCGGCACGCCCGGCGGCGCGGCGCACCCGCGCGCCCAGGCGGCCGGCTGCAGACCCAAGTACAACCGAGTCCAGCCCGCAAGAAAGCAGATGAGCGACCCGTCCAACCTCTGGCTAGAGCGCCTGCGCTGGGAGTGCGAACAGACCTCCCAAGCGCGGGTGGTGCGCCAGTTGCGCGCGGCCAGCGGCTGCCGCTTCCCCTCCGGGACCCTCATCTCCCAGGTCCTCAACGGCTGCTATCCCGGCCGCACGGCGCGTCTGCAGCTCTTGGTGGATGGCCTCTACGGTGGCGTGACCGTGTGGTGCCCGGTGCTCGGCGACATCACCACCGACCGCTGCGATGCCAATCAGCACGCCCCCTTTTCGACCGTCAATCCGCTGCGGGTCATGCTCTACCGCGCCTGCCGCAACGGCTGCCCCAACAGCCGTTTAGACAGCGATTAATCGAGGGTTAAAGGCAATGGACAACCGCCTCGACTGAGCACGATTTTGGGCACGCCTAGGGTCGCTCCCGAACGGCCGTCTACCTTCACGGCCTGGCGTGCCCTCTCTAATGAGGGTGTTGGCGCTTAGGCGATAGGGGACGGTGCAGCACGGACGAAGGTCTGGCGCGGTGCTGACGCGGTGACTGGCCGCGGGAGGCGAGTGTGACAGAATTTGGAGTGCACCTGGACGAGGAGTTGACCAACACGACCACGGACTGGGCGTGCTGGCCCGTGAATGCCGCGGTAGCGTCGTCAGCGCAGGGCGTTGCGCCGCCGGCGCCCGCCACTGACGCCGGCGCCGCCGCGGCGGGCGGGGCGCCGGACTGCCCCGATGCCAACCCCTACGGGCGGCTGTGCCGCGCGGCCAATGCGGCCGGGCCAGCGGAGGCGCAGTTGCTGGCGCAGTTGCTGGTGGAGCGGCTCAGTGCCCTGAACGGGGAGCAGACGCAGTGTGAGTCGCTGCTGGTGACGTTAACAGCGTTGGCCGCCGCCCAACGCCAACAGGAGGCGCTGCAGCAGTTGCTCGGTTGCTATCGCGAGCCGATCGCGCAGTTGGTGCTGTGCCTGCGCAGGCGTCAGTGCGCCGACCCGCCGGGCGGCGCCGCGCCGCCGGGGGTGCCGACGCGGCGGCAGCGCGAAGAGCGCGTCATCCGCCACGTGCACGGGGTCGACGCCCTGGTCCAGTCGATGCTGCGGGGGTGGTGCGACGAGCGGGCGGCCGGCCGGCCCGCCGCCCCCCCGGCCGGAGGATCGGAGGTGGACCATGGCTAGCGCACCGTCCCTCACCCTGCGCGCCCTGCGCGACACTCTCACCGGCTACGCCGCCCTGCTCGGCGACGCCACCCCGATCGTCTATGCCCTGGATGGCGAAGGCAACTACGGGCTGCACGCCGGGGCCATCACCGCCGGCTATCTCACCGCGACCACGACGTGCGATCCCCAGAGCGGGCAGATGTTACAACGCCTGCAGCGCCTGGAAGACGTGCAAGCGATCCCGCCTGACACCCCCTGGTGCTGATCCTGTGGCCGGCCGGCCATCCGCTGGCCACCCTCCTGGCCGGGGCACCGGACCCACGGGCGCTCGCGCAGCGGGTGGTGGAGGCGCGCGACGACGCGGGCGCGCTGTCCACCGCCGGGCCCGATGCCCTGGAGGTGCGGCCATGAGCTTTCACGTGCCCGAAGCCGACCGCATCCGGGTCGGCAAACTGGCCTCGTCGAGCGCGGACGGCAACAACGGCGCTTTCCTGCTGCGCGTGGGCAGGGATGGCCTGTTCGCCATCGCCTCCAGCGAGGGCGGTTGGGAACACGTCAGCGTCAGCCACGTGGACCGCTGCCCGACCTGGGACGAGATGGCCGAAGTCGCCGCGCTGTTCTGGGATCCGGAAGACACGGTGATCCAGTTCCGCCCGCCCGCCAGCGACTACGTGAACTGTCACCCTTATTGCCTGCACTGGTGGCGGCCGACCCATGCGGACCTACCGCGGCCCCCGATGTGGATGGTCGGCCCGCGCGCGGCGGCGGTGGCCCATGGCTAGCCCCCGTCGTCATCGGCGCCACCACTGGCCGGCGCGCCCGCGCGGGCTCAGTGCCCGGCGCTGGCCGCCGCGGCCGGCCGCGGTCCACCCCGACAGCCCGATCTATCGCGACTGTCTGCTCGCCATGGCGGCGGCCGAGCGCGCCAGCCGTGATGGCGCGCAGATCGTCTTGCTTACCGCCCGGCCGAGCGGGCAGATCACCACCTCCTGGAGCCACCCATGAAAGCCGACAAATACGGCACCATCGCCGCACAAATCCGCTACGAAGCCGGCTGGCTGCCGCCGACCGCCGCCGACCAACGCCGGCGCTTGCCCGCGCAGGACCCGACCGCGATTCCCGCGGCGGATGGCTGCGCGAGCTGCGCGCACCTCACCGAACCCGACCTGACCGCCGGGCGCAGCGCGTCTCCAACGTGCGCCCGGATGAGCCAGCTGGTGACCCGCCGCGGCAGTTGGTGCCCCCGCTATGCGCCGATCATGGACCTGCACCCGGCGCTGACGCCCGTCACCGACGCCATGATGAAGGCCATCCAACGCCGCGCCCGCCTGGCCGGAGGTCAGCATGACTGAATCCGCAAGCGCCTACGACCTCAGCAACCTGGCCCGCAACGGCCTGGATGCCGAAATCCAGTCCGGCTATCTGGCGCTGATCGGCCTGCACAGCGCCTGTGCCCGGCATTACCCGCCCAGCGTGCAGCGCGAGTGGCATCAGCGCCGCGCCGCCATCCTGCGCGATGACCTCACCGAGTGGATGGATCTCTACGGGCACGTGGTCGACAGCGGTGTGGGCACGGCGGTGGCGCCATGAGCCGCCCGCTGTTCACCCTGACCTGTTGGTGCGCCGACCTCGCGCTGGTCGCGGCGCTGTTTCTCATCCTCACCTGGAGCCTCTGACATGACTGACCTGACCCTGACCGCTGCCGCCCCCGCCATCCCCGCCATCCCCGCCGGCTACCTGGCCGACGCCCATGACCGGCTGGTGCCGCTGGCCAACATCCCCGACGCCGAGTTGCTGCGCAACGAGCTGGTGCACGGACTGCTGGGCATGGTGCGGACCACCCATGCCGACCTGGCCGCCCTGAAGGCCCAACTGCTCACCCGGGTCGCGGAACACGTCGCCCTGGTGGCCAGTGACTACGACGTCGACATCACCGGCAGCAACGGCAACTGCGCGCTGGTCAGCTACAACGGCCGCGCCAAGATCGAGCGGGTCAGCGCCGACCGCGTGGTGGTCGGCGAGCAGATCCACGCCGCCGAGGCCCTGGTGCGGGACTACCTGGCCGATGCCACCCGCGAAGCCGGCCCGGCGCTGATCGCCATCGTCGACCGCGCCTTCCGCCGCAACACCAAGACCGGGCAGTTGAACGTCGCGCGGCTGTTGGACTTCGTCGCCGTCAAGATCGACGACCCGCGCTGGCGCAACGCCCAGCAAGCCATCCGCGACAGCTTGCAGGCGCAAGGCTCGGTGACCTACTTCCGCGCCTATGAGCGCGACGACATCACCCAACCCTGGCGGCAACTGCCGTTGGACTTCAGCGCCATCGCCCCGGCCGTGCCCGCGCCGGCCCCGGAGACCACCCATGGCTAACACGCTGGAAACCCTCACCGATCACCTGTTCACGCAGCTCGCACGGCTCAACGACCCCCAACTCGACGACGCGGCCCTGCACGCCGAAATCGCCCGCGCCGGCGCCATGGGCCACACCGCGCGCGAGATCATCGCCGCCGGCCGCCTGGCGGTGGACGCCGCCAAGGCGCGCGCCGACTTCCTGGCCGGCGAGCCCGGCCCCAGCGTGCTCGGCCTCGGCGGCGGCGCCGACGCCAGCCCGCCGCGGCCGCACATGATCAGCGGCGGGCGCTGACATGGGGCGCCACTACACAGCGGAGATGCTGGAGTGGTTGCGCCAAGCGTATCGGGTCGACCGCCTGGTCGACCTGCTGCCGCGCTGGAACCGGCGCTGGGGCCGCAGCGACGGCCTGGTCACCCTCAAGTCCATCCTCTACCGTCATGGCATCAGTTCCGGGCGCCCGCCCGGCCTGCGCCCCGGCGAGGCGCGTGAGGGGCAGATGAGCCGCGTCTACACCGATGCGGAGTTGGACTGGCTGCGCACCCACCGGGCGCAGTATCCCCAGCCCGCGCTGGCCGCCGCCTTCGCCGCGCGCTTCGGGCGCGTGGTCGGCCCGGATGCGCTGGCGCAAGTGTGCATCAAGCGCGGCTATCGCGCCGGCGGCAGCGGCTGCTTTGTGCGCGGCACCCGGCCGTGGAATGCCGGGCGCACCGGTCAGCCCATGCACCCGAGCACCATCGCCGCGCAGTTCCCGCCCGGTAACCAGCCGCACACCTGGTTGCCGGTCGGCACCTACGCCCAAGACGGCTACGGCCGCTGGAAGGTCAAAGTCAGCGACAGTACCGGCGACCCCACCCGGCTGGCGCGGCGGGACTGGCGCTACGTCACTCGGCTGACCTACCAGGATTACGTCGGGCCGATCCCGCCCGGCGGCTGCATCCTCCTGCTCGACACCGATGAGTACCATTGCATGGACCCCGACAACCTGATCTGCGTCAGCCGCGCCGTGTTGGCCCGGCTCAATCAAACCGGCTACAGCACCCTGCCGCTGGACCGCGCGCTGCGCCGCGCCGCGGTCGCCGCCGCGGTGCTGGTAGACAGCGCCCACACCGCCGCCCGGCGCGCCGGGCTCAGTGCCAGGGCGCGGCGGCAACTCATCGGCGGCGGCGGGCCGTTCCCGGCGCTCACCGCGGCGGCCGCCGCGCTGGTGCGAGAGCCGGTGGCGATTTGAGGGAGAGGGGTCCGGCGGTTGCCGCCGCCGGACGGGCTGGTCCAGTAGGACACAACGGCCGTAGCAGGCCACAACACAGCGTAACAGTTGGAGTGAAGCAGATGACCAAGCGTAGCAACTACGGGCTGGCGCCGAGCGCGTCGCCGCGGGGCGTGCCGGTGACGGTGGCGGCACCAGTGGCTGGACCGGATTTGACCGGGATCAACTGGAGCGGCCTCGGGCGAAGAAATGGCGGGCGCGGCAAGAACCCCATTGCGTTCGTGGGCATGTCGACGACCAAGGCCACCGCCGACCACAAGTACACGACGATGATCGTGTCGTTCTACCTGCCAGCCATGCAGGTGATGGGGTGGCGCGTGGGTGACCGGGTCTTGGTGGGGCTGACCGCTGATCGGGCATGGGTTGTTGTGCGCCGCGTCACTGACGCGACTGGTTACAAGCTGTCGTCGCTGTCGTCGCGGCCCAAGGATACGCTGGTAGGGACGGTGACCTCGGCGAGCGTGCGCGTCCCGCATCCGGATGTTGGGCCGTGGCCGATGACCTACTGGAAACGCGAGGAGATCCACATCGACCTCGCGGGCGGGATGCTCGCCATCCCGCTGGCGGTGCTGTCATGAGCGACACCACCACCGCCGACCTGATCGCCGCCGTTCAGGCCGCCATCAACGCAGACCCGACGCTGAGCCAAGCCAGCGTGGCCGCCGCCCTGGACTACTCCCCGGCCGTGCTGGGGCAGATGATCAGCTTCATGCCCATCAAACCACAGCCCGAGCACACCGCGGAAGAATTGGCCAAGGCCGTGCGCTATCCGGACGGCGCCGCGTCGTGGGACCCGATCAAAGCCGTGCCGTACCGCTGTTACCCGGTCAAAAGTTACCCGGTCAAAACCGTCCGTGAGCCGATCACCCCCGATCCGCCCGGCGCCCAGCGCCGCGGGTCGGCGCCCGCGGGCACGGTGCGCTCCGGCCAATTGCTGGCCTTGCGCGCCTGGTGCCTGCGCCAGCCCGCCCCCTTCTTCCACGCCGACGCCCGGGCGGCCATCCCCGACCTGCACGGCAACTACCTGGGGCGGCTGGGGCGGCTGGGGCTCTTGAAGGTGCGGGTCATCAAGGCGCCCGGCCGCCGCCAGGAGTTCCAATGGCTGCTCGCCGTGCTCGCCTGGCCGCCGGTGCCGGCCGGGTGGCGCGCAGTCGCCAGCCCCTACCCGTGTCACCGGCTGGCGGTGCGGCCGGCCGCGACCCCGGAGACCCCAGCATGAACCGCCCCGACCTACGCGCCAAAGAGATCACCCTGATCCACATCGCCAAGGCCCACCTGGGCCTCGACGAGGCCACCTACCGCGCCCAGATCCAGCGCATCAGCCAGGGCCGCACCACCAGCAGCGCCGCGCTGACCGCGATGGAACGCGACCGCCTGCTGGCCGAATACCGGCGGGCCGGCTGGGTGCCGACCGCGCCCAAGCGCGCCGGTCGCGGTCCCACGGCGGCGGTGATGGAGCGGCGGGCGATGCTCACCAAGGTCAACGCCCTGCTCGCCGAGCAGCGCTTGCCCTGGGCCTATGCGGAGGCCATCCTGCGCCGCCAGCGCGGTATCACCGACACCACCGTGGCCTGTCCGCTGGCCCACACCACCGACGTGGAACTGCGCGGTGTCATCGCCGCGTTGCATCGGCGGGGCAAGCGCCCGCCGCCGCCTGACCGGAGCCCGCCGCCATGACCGACGACTTCCGCCTGCTGCCGCAAGACCCGCCCCGGGCCCCGCGCCCCGCGGCCGGACCGCGGCGCTTGCCCAGCGGGCTGGAGGCCCAGGTGCGGCGGCTCGGGCGCATCCCGGAGGATGAAGTGCGCTGGCCGGCGCACTTCGTCGAATACCTCGAAGTCGCCGTGGCCGGTCTGCGCGCCTTGCCGGCCGGCGCCCGTCCGCAGGAGCAGGCGCTGGCCGCGCTGGTCGCCATCGCCGCCTATGTCGGACCAGGGCGGGACTATTGGCCGTCCGCCGCGCACATCCACCGGGCGGCGCGCGACTGGCACATCTATCACTGCGAGTGGGATGGGCGCAACGCCGCCGCCATCGCCAAGCGCCACAACCTCACCGTGCGGATGGTGCACGTGATCCTGGCCAAGCAGCGGCAGTTTGCCAGGGAGGCGCGGGCGCGGCGGCGGGGGTAGGTTGGGGTGACGAAGGAACCCCAACATCCTCCGCCGCCTCCCGTTGGGGTTCCTTCGTCACCCCAACCTACGGCCTTTCCGTTCTTTCCTTTCTTTCCTCGCGAGGAAGACAACCGCGGTCGATTGGGGTAAGGAACGCACCCCCGCCGGGAGCCACGGACGGCCCCACCATCGGGGAAACGCACAGCCCCATTCCCCCCGCCGCACCCCTCATGCTAACGGCATGAACACCGTCCCCTTCGTCCTCTCCGCGGCCTCCCGCCAGCGCCTTAAAGGCGTGCATCCGGACCTGATCCGGATCGTGGAGCGCGCCATCACCCTCACCCCGGTCGACTTCAAGATCACCGACGGCGTGCGCAGCCCCGTAGGTTGGGGTGACGACGGAACCCCACCCTCCCCCGCCGCCGCCCGTTGGGGTTCCTTCGTCACCCCAACCTACCCGCTGTACGGGCGCATCGCCGTGGCGATGAAACAGGCCGCCAAGGATCTGAGTCTGCCGCTCGTCTGGGGTGGGGATTGGAAGTCCTTCAAAGACGGCCCGCACTTTGAACTGCCTGCCAACCACTACCCGGAGCCCCGTCATGGTTGAAGTCATCCCACCCCCGCTTCCCCCCGCGCTGCCGTTCGACCCGTTTGAGCCCAAGCGCTGGTATGAGAGCCGCGGCGTCATCGGCGGCCTGATGGTGGTCCTCGCGCAGCTCGCCCAGGTCATCGGCTACCAGGTCGACGCCGCCGCGCTCACCGACTTGGTGCTGCAAGGCGTGGCCCTGGTCGGCGGCCTGTTGGCGCTGGTCGGGCGCGTTCAAGCCACTCAGCCGATCGGACGCCCGACGCCATGAACCTCGGCGAATGGCCGCTGGTGATCAGCATCATCGGCGCCTTCCTGGCGACCGCGACGCTGGCGCGGGCGGCGGTGCGCGACATGGCGGACCATCTGGACCGGCGTTTCGTCGAAGCCGAGGCGCGCCGCCAGGATGCCTCAACGGCGTGGCAGGAGCGGCTGCAGATCCGTGATCGGGTCTGTGGCGAGCACCGCGGCGAGATCATCGCGCTGCAACAGCAGATGACCGACCTCAAGGAACACATCGCCGACAACTACGTCTCGCGCCACACCTGGATGGAGCACGTTGGCTCCACCAACATCAAGCTCGACAAGCTCCTGGACAAGCTGCGCGCGCCCTCCGGCTTGCACGATGCATCGACGACCTACGTGATGAAGTCGACGAGCTGCAAGCCGACGCGCTGGAAGCGTACACGCTGGAAGCGCCCACCACCAAGGCCCCCACATGATTGACATCGACACCCTGCGCAGCAAGGCGCGCCGCGCCGCGGTGCTCTTCATCCTCTACCAGGTCTATCCGCGCGCGCTGGGCGCAGGGCTCATCTACGAGGCGCTGACCCCGGACGTGACCGGCGATCCCGACGAGGTGCGCCGCGCCCTGGCCTATCTGTGCGACCGCCATCAGGTCATCGCCGCCGGGCGCGCCAGTGACGGCGGGCCGCCGCTCTACCGCCTCACGGTGGCCGGGGTCGATGCGGTGGAGGCGCTGCCCGACGCCGACCTCACCCGCGTGCGCGCGCTGCGGCTGCTGCGCCTGCGCATCCTGCAAGCGCTCGACTGGGGCGGCGCCCGGCCGATGCCGGTCAGCCTGATCGCCGCCGCGCTGGCCGACGACACCGACCTGGATCTGTCCGAGCCCGCGGTGCGCCGCGCCCTGGCCTACCTGACCGAACATGAGCTGGCCGAGGATGGTCACGCCGAGGGCCATCCGGACCTGTGGCGCATCCTGCCCGGCGGCACCGACTACCTGGCCGGGGAAGGCGATGGCATTGAGGGCGTTGCGCGCCCTACGGTGTGGTAAGGCCGCCATGCCGCCGCCCGCGCTGATCCCTCGCTTGCCGACCGAGATTCGCGCCTGGCTCGATGGCCAGTTGCGTGACCGCGGCTTTGCCGATTATGCCGCCCTTACGGTGGCCTTAAATACCCAGTTAGCGGCCCATGGGATGGCCCTGACGCTGTCCATGCAGACGGTCGGGCGCTATGGCCTCGGCCTCAAGCAGAAGGTGGCGCGCATCCAAGCCGCCACCATCGCCGCCCAGGCCATTGCCGCCGCCGCGCCGGATGACGAGGCGCAGCAATCGGCCGCCGTCACCAGCCTGCTCAGCACCGAGATGTTCGAGCGGCTGATGGAACTCAACGAGTCCGAAGGGATGGACGATCCGGCCGCGCGCATCGACCTGATCGCCCGCGCCGCCCGCGCCCATGCCGACCTCACCCGCGCCAGCATCAGCCAGCGCAAATGGGCGGCCAGCATTCGTGCGGAGGAACGCACCCGCGCGGCCGGTGCCGCCGAGACCGCGGCGCGGCAGCAGGGGGTCAGCGCGCAAGGCATTGCGGCGTTGCGCGAAGCCATCATGGCGGCGTTATGAATCCACCTGTGAAAAATGAGGAAAGCCGTCAAGACCCGGCCGCGGACCGGCCGGGCACCGCCACGTCGGACCCCTGCACCGGTTGTCGGCACCTCCTGGTGTTCTCCTGCCCGTGCCAGCGGCCCCGCTGTCGCCTCAACGCGCATCCGGGCCAGGCCGGCGGTCGGCGCGACACCCCACGCCGCCCCAGTGGCGGGCCATGACCCCCGATCGCAATGCCCCCCAATACCCGCGCCAAGCCGCCGTCCCGCGGATTACCCCGCAGCAACTGCCGGCGGCGATCGACGCCATCCGCCGCGCGCGCGGTGAAACCAGCAGCGCCCTGGCCCAGGCCGCCGCGGCACGCGAGCGCCTGATGAAGATCGACCAACTCGAATTTGAGATCGAGCGCCACCTCACCGCCGCCGCGGCGGCCGTGGCGGCGCGCGATCTGCTGCAACGCGGCTGGACCGCGGACTGACCATGGCCCCCATCTTCCTGCCCTATCAACAGCGCTGGGCCGCCGACCACACCCAGGTGAAGATCTGGGAGAAGAGCCGGCGCATCGGCGCCAGCTACGGCGAGGCCGCCGCGGCGGTGTTGCACGCGGCCGCCGCCGAGCGCGGCGGCGATGTCTACTACATCTCCTACAACAAGGACATGACCGCCTCCTTTGTGCGCGACTGCGGCACCTGGGCGGGCGCCTTCCAGACCGCGATGGGCACGGCCGGCGAGCGGGTGCTCACCCGCGACGACGGCCGCGACATCCACGTGTTCGATATCCCTTGCGCCAGCGGCCACCACATCCAGGCGTTCAGCAACAACCCGCGCAACCTGCGCTCCAAGGGCCGGCCGGGTGACTGGGTGGTGGTCGACGAGGCCGCCTTCGTTGACGACCTGGCGGACATGCTCAAGGCGGCGATGGCGGTCACCATGTGGGGCGGCCATGTGCACCTGATGTCCACCCACAACGGCGACGACAACCCCTTCAACGGCCTGATTCAGGACGTGCGCGCCGGCCGCTACCCCTACAGCATCCACCGCACCACGCTCGACGACGCGCTGGTGGACGGGCTCTACCAGCGCATCTGCCAGGTCACTGAACAGCCGTGGAGCCTGCTGGCCCAAGCCCAATGGCGCGCCGACCTGATCCGCCGCTACCGGCCCAACGAAGACGAAGAGTTGCTCGTCATCCCTGCCCAGGGCGGCGGCACCTACCTGCCGCGCACCCTCATCGAAGCCTGTATGCCGGCGGCGGCCGACTCCGGTCCGCTGCTGCGCTTCAGCGGGGACGCCGCCTTCAACGCCGCGCCCGAGCGCACCCGCGCGGGCGTCATCGCCGACTGGCTGAAAGACCAGTGTGACCCGGTCTTGTCCGCTTTAGACGGCACCCGCCGCCACGTCGCCGGGATGGACTTCGCCCGCTCCGGCGACATGACCGCCATCGTCCTGCTGGAACTCGGCGCCACCTTGCAGCGCACCTGGCGCGCGCTCATCGAACTGCACAACGTGCCCTTCGCCCAGCAGCGCCAAGTGTTGCACCACGCCCTCGACCACCTGCCGCGCTTCGCCGGGGCCGCGCTCGACGCCGGCGGCAACGGCGCCCAGCTCGCGGAGGAAACCGCCGAACGCTTCGGGCGGCTGCGCGTGCAGCAGCTCAAATTCACCGAAGGCATCTACCGCGACGCCTTCCCGCGCTACAAGGCCGGGCTGGAAGATCGCACCACCACCCTGATCCGTCACGACGACGTGCTCGAAGACCATCGCGCCGTGCAGCTGGTGCGCGGCGTGCCCAAGGTGCCGGACGGCAAGACCGACGCCCGCGGCCAGCGTCACGGTGACAGCGCCATCGCCGGGCTGCTGGCCGATATGGCCGCCGACCGGCCCGGCGCGCCGCTCGCCTGGGAAGCGGTCCCGCGCGGGGCGGCCCGCCACCGGGCCGACTGGGACGATCCGCGGCGCGCCGCTGACGACACCTTACGGGAGCTGTACTAATGGTTTATCTGACCCGGATCGCCGCCGCGGTGGCCGATGCCCTGGGCCGCACCGTGGCCCCCAAGACCCTGACCGAGCGCCAGACCGACGCCCCCCAACTGACCCCCCTGCACCGCACCTGGGGCGGCCATCCGGTGCACGGGCTGACCCCGGAGCGGATGAGCGCGCTGCTGGAGGGCGCCGACTCCGGGGATCTGGCGGCGCAGTCCGAGTTGTTCCTGGACATGCGCGACCGCGACCCGCACCTCGACGCCGAGATGGGCAAGCGCGAGCGCGCCATCCTCACCCTGCCGTGGTCGATCGAGCCGCCGCGCAACCCCAGCGCGCGCGAGAAGCGCAACGCCGCGGCGGTCGGGGAGCTGATCGCTGCCGTGCCGCAGTTGGAGGATACCTTCGTCGGGCTGATGGACGCCGCCGGCCACGGGTTTGCGTGCCTGGAGCTGCGCTGGTCCGCCGCGGCGGCCGGGGCGCGGCTGCCGGCCGAGATCACCGCCCGGCCCCAGTCCTGGTTCCGCCTCGACCGCGCGACCCGCACCGAACTGCGCCTGCGCGACCAGAGCAGCGACGGCGCCGCGCTGTGGCCGCTGGGCTGGATCGTGCACCGCCACGCCGCGCGCGCCGGGTACCTGCACCGCGCCGGCCTCTACCGGGTGCTGGCCTGGCCGTGGATGCTGCGCCAGTTCAGCCTGCGCGACCTGGCCGAATGGCTGGAAATCTACGGCCTGCCGATGCGCCTGGGCTACTACCCCGCGGGCGCCGAGACGGGCGAGAAGGCCGCCCTGTTCCGGGCGGTGCGCGATCTGGGGCGGCACGCCGCCGGCATCATGCCCGAGGGCATGCGCCTGGACCTGCTGAGCGCGGCCGAGGGCCAGGCCGACCCCTTCATGGCCATGGTCAGCCACGCCGAGGCGTGCATCAGCCGGGCGATCCTCGGCGGTTCGCTGTCCTCGACCCCGGCCGCCACCGGCTTGGGGTCCGGGGTCGCGAATCTGCAAGGGGAGGTCAAGCGGGATCTCCTGATCGCCGACGCCCGCCAAGTGCAAGCCACCCTGACGCAAGACCTGGTCTATGCGGTGGCGGTGCTCAACGGCCTGGCCGATGACCCGCGCCGCGCCCCGGTGCTGCACCTGGAAACGCGCGAGCCGGCCGACCTCACCGCCTTCTCGCAGAGCCTGGAGCGCCTCAGCCGCGCCGGCGCCGGGGCGATGATTCCGTGGTCCTGGGTGCGCGCGCAGACCGGCATCCCGGAACCGGTGGGCGACGAGCTGACGCTGGGGCCGGCCGCGGACAGCACCGACGCGGCCAGCGCCGACGCGGCCACGACCACCGCGGCCCCGGTGGAGGCCAAAGACATCAACGCCTTCGGGCTCGGGATGCAGTCGCTCAGCGGCGCCGGGCTGGCCATTCCCGAGTCCTGGGTACGTGCGCGCACCGGCATCCCGGCCCCGGCCGGTAACGAGCCGATCCTGATTTCCCACAGTGCCCGCGCCCCCGCCGCCCCGGCCGTGGCCACCGCCGCCGCCAGCCAGGCGCCCGCTACCCTGCCGCCCGACTATGCCGAGCAGCACACCGCCGCCCTGGCGCGCGCCGCCGAGCCGTCGATGACGGCCCTGCTGGGGCCGATCCGCGCCACGCTCGACGCCGCGCTGACCGAGGGCCTCGACCTCGCCGCGGCGGGCGAGCGGCTGCTGACCCTCTACCCGCGGCTGCCGGTGAGCGACTTCAGCGCCGTGCTGGGGGAGGCCCTGACCGCCGCCGACCTGGCCGGGCGCTATGACCTGGAGCACGGACAATGACCCCGACGCCGGCGCCGCACCGCCACACCCACCCGCGCTCCTGCTGGTGGTGCGCCCACTTCGATCAGCGCCACGGCACCGACGCCGTCTGTGCCCATCCGGCCTATCAGGTGCCGACACCGTGGCAGGGCGCGATCCAGGCCGGGCAGCCGTGCGGGGGGGCGAATGCGCCGTTGTGGGCCGAGCGGAAGGCTCATGGACACTAATGGACAGGCTCATGGACACTGAGGCCGTAGGTTGGGGTGACGAAGGAACCCCAACATCCCCGGCCACCGCACGTTGGGGTTCCTTCGTCACCCCAACCTACAGGCTAACGCGGCCATGACCGACCCCCGCGCCCGCTACATCCGCGACCACGCCCCGACCCTGCTGCTGGTACAGGCCAGCCGCGCCGAGCCCGGCGTCAAGCTGGATCTGGATGCCGCCATCCGCCACGCCGCCGCCCTCTACGACCGCCTGAGCGCGGCCGGCTACACCGCGGACGCCACCGTGCCGCGCCCGGTGCGCACCCGCGCCAGCATCGACGCGGTCGGGGCCTTGGCACCCGCCGACGCCGCGGCCTTCGAGGGGTTCTACCGCGCCTATGGGGTGATGAAGGGCAAACAGCGCGCCGCCGCCCGCTGGGCGGAACTGGCGCCCGATGCGGCCCTGGCGCAGCGCATCATCAAGGCCGCCGCGCAGGACGCCGCCACCCCGCGGCCCGCCGATGCGGTGCGCAAATACCCTGAAGGCTGGCTGAGTGAACGGCGGTGGGAGGACCAACCGGAGCCCGGCGCCGCGCGCGCCGCCGATCCGGCCGCCGCGCGCGCGGCCGAGGTGCGGGAGCTGCTCGCCGAACGGCGCACCGTCGCCGCCATGTATCAGGCGCACCCCGACCCGACCCTGGGCGTGCAGTTGGCCGGGCTGGAGGTCAGCCTGGCCGCGCTGGGCGTCGTGCCCGAACTGGTCGCGGCGGCCGCCGCCCGGTCCCGGCCCCAGGGGCTGACCCAGATGGCGAAGCTGTTGGGGCGCGGCTGACCATGGCTGACTACGGCTCGCTGCCCTTCGCCGAGCAGATCGCCTTCTTCAAGGACAAGCTCGACCTGCCGACCGAGCGCTGGGACGATCTGCTGGGCGCCGCCCACGACCGCGCCTTCGTGGTGGCCGGGGCCACTGGCGCCGATCTGCTGGCCGATCTGCACGCGGCGGTGCGCAAGGGGATTGAGGACGGCACCACCCTGGCGGAGTTCCGCCGCGACTTCGAGCGCATCGTGGCGGCCCGCGGCTGGACCGGCTTCACCGGCAGCGACAGCGCGGCAGGCATCGCCTGGCGCACCCGGGTGATCTACGAGACCAACCTGCGCACCAGCTACGCCGCCGGGCGCTGGCAGCAGATTCAAGCGGTCAAGGCCGATCGGCCCTACCTGGAATACCGGCATAGCGAGAGCGTGCTCAATCCCCGCCCGCTGCATCAGTCGTGGGACGGCCTGGTGCTGCCGGCCGATGATCCGTGGTGGCAGACCCACTATCCGCCCAACGGCTGGGGCTGCAAGTGCCGGGTGTTCGCGCTCAACGACCAGGACCTGGAACGGCTGGGCAAGGCCGAACCGGACCGGGCGCCCGATGATGGCGAGCGCGATTGGAAGGATTCCCGCGGGGTGGTGCACCAGGTGCCCAACGGGATTGATCCGGGGTGGGACTATGCGCCCGGCGCCCATGCCAAAGCCCCGTTGCGGGATCTGTTCGAGCGGCGCTTAGCCGACCTGCCCGCCCCGATTGGCGCCGAGATGGCCGCGGTCCTGCGGCCGGCGATCGCCGCCGAGCAGGCGGCGCACTATCGTGACTGGCTCACGCGGTTGGCGACCGATCCGCGCGCCAAGAGCGAGCGACCGATCGTCGGCGCCCTGCATGTGGACGACCTGAACTGGCTGGCCCAGGCGGGTAAACCGCTGCCGCAGACCGCCGAGATCGCGATGGGCAGCGGTCCCATCAATGGCCCGAAGGCCGCGCGGCACGCCGCGGACGGGGATGCGCTGACGCCGCAGGTCTGGGAGTATCTGCCTGAATTGCTGGAGGCGCCGCTGGCGGTCTGCTATGACGAGGCAAGCGGCCATCTGCTCTATATCCTGCCGGAGGCGACCACCCGTCGCCCGCAGCTCGCGGTGGAGTTCGATTACCGGCGTAAGGACCGCGCCAACGTCATCGTTTCCGGGTATCGCCCGCAACGCGACGATCTGCTGGCACGGGTCGCGAATGGGACCTTACGGCTGATCAGGGGGGAGTTGTGAGGATGGGAGGCCGGCCGTCCCTCCATCCATCGGTAGCCGCCGCGGTCGGTTCGACGGGCGACAGTCCCATGCGCGTGGAAGCCGAATTTCCGCGCCTCATCCTCACGCGAGGACTATAGCCCATGGCCGGCGCCGCCGTCACCATCACGGTCGACGACGCCCAAGTGCGCGCGGCGCTCGGGCGCCTGATCGAACAACTGCACACCCCGGCCCGTGCCCTGCGCGACGTGGGCGAGTACCTGCTGCGTTCCACCGACACGCATTTCCGCCAACAGCGCGAACCGGACGGCACGCCCTGGCCGCAGTTGTCCGACGTCACCCTACAGCGCCGCCTCGACGCCCGCGCCGGCACCCGCGGTAAGCGGGGCCTGACCAAGAAGGGCCGCGCCGTGCTGGCCAACGCGAAGATCCTGCGCGACTCCGGCATCCTGCAAGATACCCTCCGCTACCAACTCACCGCCGACGGCCGCGGGGTGGCGGTCGGCACCGACCGCGTCTATGGCGCCATGCAGCAGTTTGGCGGCACCCGCGCGCAGTGGCCGCACCTGTGGGGCGACATCCCGGCGCGGCCCTTCCTGGGGCTCGACGCCGCCGACCGCGCCGAGATCGTGGCGATCTTCCGGCGCCAGTTAGCCCGGTAGGTTGGGGTGAGGAACGAACCCCAACATCCCCCGCCGTCATCGTTGGGGTTCCTTCGTCACCCCAACCTACGGTCTGACCCCCGAACCCAGAACCCCCACCGCTGACCACACCCCCACCCCAGAACCCCATTTAAACCCCATTTAAATTCGTCTCCAATGCCCCTCACGGGAGGGGGCCGCTACCCTACTCGCCGCCCGCCCCCGGAATGCGTCTACGGGGCTCCTAGAAGGTGATCGGGAATGTTGGGGTTCCTGCGTCACCCCAACCTACGGCCGACCGCGCAATCGTTGAAACGCATGGCCCCAAACCCGCGCCCGCGGCGGGTAGGGTGGCGTCATGGCATCGCTCACCACCGCCCGCCCGTCCATCGCCGCCTTGGCCCTCCCGGCCCAGGTCGGCGCCGCTCAGGTTTTGCTCCCGGCTGGGACGTTCCGCGCCCCGCGCGGGGCGCTGCTGGGCGGGTCCGGTCCGTGGCACCTGTCCGCCGCGCGCGGCGCGACCTTGGCCGCGGCGCTGGCCGCCCGGCACGCCGACCTGGTGGTCGACTACGAACACCAGACCTTGCGCGCCGTCACCAACGGCCAGCCGGCCCCGGCGTCCGGCTGGGTGCGTCCGCCGGAGGTCGCCTTCGACCCCGCGGTGGGCGTGACGGCGGCCATTCACTGGACCGAGCGCGCCGCCGCCGCCATCGGCGCCGGCGAGTATCGCTATCTGTCGCCGGTGTTCACCTTTGACCCGCAGACCGGCGAGGTCATGGACCTGTTGCATCTGGCCCTGACCAATAACCCGGCGATCGACCTGCCGGAGGCCGCGCTGGCCGCGGCGTCCTCCCTTTCTTTCCATCTGACCCAGGAGACTGCCGCCATGGCCGACCTGTCGGGCGCACTGCGCGAGCGGGTGCTGCACCTGTTCCAACTGCCGCTCACGTCCACCGACGCGGACCTGGTCCGGTCGCTGGATGCCCTCACGCCCCTGCTCCAGGGCAGCGACGGCACCGCCGCCGCGTCCCTGCCGGACCTGCTGCGCAACGCCCAAGCCCAGGTCGCGGCGCTGACCGCCCAGGTGCAGGCCGCGCCCACCCCGGCGCTGGTGGCGGACCTGCAAGGCCAGGTGGCCGCGTTGACCGCCGCCGCCGAGACCCAGACCCGCGCCACCCTGCTGGCCGCGGCCCATGCCGATGGGCGGCTGCTGCCCGGTTCGGCCCTGGACACCCACTGCGCCGGGCTGACGCTGGCCGCGCTCAGCGCGCTGCTGCCCGGTCTGACCCCGCTCGCCGCGCTGGCCGGCACCCAAACCGGCGGCCAGGCCCCGGCCGGTGTCGCCGCGGCGGCCGCGGGGACCGACGATCTGGAGCAATACGGCGGCAGCGCCGAGTTGCGTGATGCTTACCAGCGCGCGGCGGCCGAGGGTCGGGTGCGCATCTACGGAGACACCGCCCAATGACCACGCTTGCCGCAAACAAGGTCCGGCCCTTCGAGTTGGGCGACCTGGCCCAGTACCCGATGGTGGCCAGCGACACCCTTTACGAGGGCGCGGCGGTCGGCCTGGTGCCGGCCTCCGGCCATGCCCGCCCGCTGGCCGCGGGGGATCGCTTCGTCGGCTTCGCCACCGGCCCTTACACCAGCGGGGCCACCGCGGGGGTGGACCTGGTGGAAGTGCGCCGGTCCGGTTCGGTGCAACTGCCGGTGGCCGGCGCCGTGATCACCGACGTGGGCGCGCCGGTCTATGCCGGCGATGACGATACCTTCCAGTTCAGCCCCGTGGCCGGGGTGTTCATCGGCCTCATCCGCCGTTGGGTGGCCGCCGGCATCGTCGTCGTCGAGTTCGGCCCGCACCGCGCCGACCCCTACGGCCGCTGGTCGGTCCGCGAGGCGATCAGCGACAACAAGACGCTCGATGCCGAGGACTGCGGGAAGCTGTTCTGGGTGGCCGCCGACGCCAAAGTGGTGACGCTGCCGGCCATCGCCGACGGCCTGGCCGGCCCCTGCATCGTCAACGGCGGCGCCTTCGGCACCGTGGCGGTGACCATCAGCCCCAACAGCGCGGACATGATCCTCGGCCCCGACATCACGGGCGCCAATGAGAAGTCCCTCATCAACACCAAGACCACCGCCCAGCGCGGCGACCGCGTGCAGCTCACCGGCGGCGACGCCGATGGCTACCTGGTCACCGAACTGGTGGGCACTTGGGCGCGGCAGGCGTAACCCGGAGACTCTGATATGCCGACTCCTACCTTCCCCGGCCGTCTGTCGACCTCGCGCGCCATCATCGGCGCGATTCAGCAGGCGATCGAGACCGACAACAGCGAGGCCTGGATCGCCCGCGTCTACTCCGAAGTCCTGCGCTCCGACCAGGAGGTGGAGGACTACGCCTGGATCGGCGAGACCCCCAAGATGCGCGAGTGGATCGGCGGCCGTCAGGCCGTGGGCCTCTCCGAGAGCAACTACAGCCTGCGCAATAAGCACTTCGAGGCCACCATCCGCATCCCGGTGGCCTGGCTGCGGCGCGACAAGACCGGCCAAATCCGCCAGCGCATCAGCGGGCTGTCGATGGCCAACACCGAGCACTGGGCGGACCTGGGCGCGGCCCTGATCGAAGCCGGCGAGAGCGCCCGGTGCTACGACGGCCAGTACTTCTTCGACACCGATCACCCGGACCCGTCGACCAGCGACGTCGCCACCCAAAGCAACGACGTGACCTACGACGTGGTCGCCCCCACGGCGCCGACCGCGGCCGAAATGTCGGCGGCCATCATCTACGCCATCAAGACCCTGCTCGCGGTCAAGAGCGCCAAGGGCCGCAAGCTCAACGCCGCGGCGCGGCGCTTCGTGCTGCGGGTGGGCCTGGACCTGATGGCGCCGGCCGCCGCCGCGCTCGGCAACACCGTCATCGCCGACACGGTGTCGGTGACCAACACCCTGATCACGCTGGGCACCCTGGGCGGCTTCCAAGTCGAGTTGTGGGTGGACCCGCGGGCGACCTGGACCGACCGCTTCGCGCTGTTCCGCGCCGATGGCCAGAACCCGGCGCTGGTGCGCCAGGAAGAGCAGGGCTTGCAGATCAAGGCGCAGGCCGAGGGCAGCCCGCTGGAGTTCGACGAGGATGCCCATGAGTACGGCCTCGACGCCTGGCGCAATGGCGGCTATGGGTTCTGGGAGTCGGCGGTGCTGGTTACCTTGACCTAATCGAGCAACCATCATGACCAAGACCGACCTGATTGACGGCCTGGCGGGCGAGGCGAACCTCACCAAGGTCTTCGCCAAGGCGTGCATCGACTACGCCCTGGGTACAGTCGCCGACGCCCTGGCGCGCGGCGAGCCGGTGCACCTGGCCGGCTTCGGCAACTTCGATCTACGCCTGAAGGAGGCGCGCACCGGCAAGACCTTCGGCCGCGCCTTCGACCGCCCGGCGCACCACGTGGTGCGCTTCCGGGCGGCCAAGGCCCTGGCCGAGCGCCTGCCGGCGCCGACCCCGGACGCGGCGGCCTGACGATGACCACGGCGCGCTACCAGGTCACCCGCTTGCCCGGCGCCCCCCCGCGCCGGGCCGGTCGGGTGTGGCCGGTGGAAACGCCGGTTAACGCCGACTTAACCGCCGTGCAAGTGGCGCTCATTGCGGCCGATCCGGGGTATCTCCTCGCCCCGGTGGCCGCCCCCATTCCTTTAGATGCCCCGCGCCCGGCCAAGGCCGGGCGGCGGCGGACCTGACCCATGAGTCACCCCTACTGCACCCAAGCCGACCTGCTGCGGCTGCGCCTCACCACCGAGGCCGAGTTGCTCCAGCTCACCGACCCGTCCGGCTTGGGCGTCATCGACACCGCCGCGGTGAGTGCCGCGGCGGTGTCGGCCTCGATCGAGATCGACCCCTATCTGGCGCCGCGCCTGAGCGTGCCGCTCACCACGGTGCCGGCGCCGGTCTGTCGGCTGGCCGGCATCCTGACCGTCTACGCGCTCTACGGCCTGGCCCCGACCGAACACCGGCAGCGCCAGTACGAGGCGGCCATCAAGACCCTGACCGGCATCGCCGCCGGCACGCTGAGCATCGGCGCCGGCGACACCGCGGCCCCGCCCCCGGCCGACCCGGCCGTGCAGTGGGGCAGTGAGCCGGCCGCCTGGGGCCGTGGCGCCGAGGGCGGGCTGTGACCGCGACCCCGCTGCGCGAGCACTGGTGGGGTTGCGCCGCGGCGCTGGAGGACCGCATCCGCACGCTGTTGCCCGCCGGCTGGCGGGTGACGCAGAGCAAGGACCTGGCCGGCATCCTCGACCAGGCGCAGCAGGTGGACACCGTGCATCTGGTGCCGCTGGGCACCGCCGTCGTGCAGTCGAACGCGCGCGGGGCGATCAGCACGATGACGCAGCGCTGGGGGCTGGTGTTTGCGGTGGCGGCGGCCGGCGACCTGACCGGCGCGCGCCAACGCGACCGCGCCGGGCCGGTCATCCCCACGGTGCTGACCGGGCTGATGGGCTGGTCGCCGCAGGCCGGATGGGGGCCGCTGTCGCTGGCCGCGGCGCCGGGGGCGGATGTGGCGACCGAGTCCTTTGCCTACTACCCCTTTGCCTTCGAGGTGACGGCCGTGCTGACCGCCTGAGCGCGGCGCCAAGCCCCGGCGGCAGCGGGCCGTCCGGTCATTTTGTCTTTATGCGAGATCTCCAATGGCACTCGATCTGACTACCCGGCGCTTCCTGTTCCTGGACGTCGCCATGAAATACGGCATCTGGGTCGGGGACACCCGCCCGACCAGCTTTTACGACGCGGTCAACTTCACCAAACTGGAGTTCGATCCGCCCAAGCAGAAGATCGGCCGCGTCTCCTCGCGCATGGATGGCAGCGTCGGCCAGGCCCTGGCGGTGGTCAACCGCCCGACTGGCGAGCCGGCCACCGTGGCGGCCGAGTTCGATGCCGCGCCGGTGAACTTCATCGCCCTGGCGCTGGGCGCCACCGTCAGCGAGTTGGCTGTCGACGCCAAGACGGTCACGGACACCGCCGTCACCACGGTACTGGGGCTGTGGGTGCCGCTGCCCGACCAGTGGATCACCGCCGCGAGCTTCACGCTGGAAACCGATGGCGGGGCGGGCGCTGACGTGCTGATCGCCGCCACCAAGTACGAACTCGACGCGGTCAACGGCCTGATCAAGGCCACCGACGCCGCTGCGGTCGGCAGCAAGATCGCCAGCTACACCGTGGCCGCGACGGCCGGCGA